>JANTFH010000012.1 GCA_024763535.1 Thermodesulfobacteriota bacterium | reverse complement strand
GTCGCCTTATGGCGGGTCATGGATGAGAAAACAGTCAAGGCTTTTGCCGAGATGTGGGCTGAGGCGAAAAGGTTACGTTAGCGCCTTACAGGTTGTTTTCTTGTTTTTTAACAAGAAAATGTTAAGTGCTTCACGGGTTCTTTGCTGGCAGGCAAAGGTCTGATGAAGAAACTTATGCAAAGCTCTGATAAGAGCGCTTATTTGCGGGCAGAAAAGCCCCTTTTGGTTGCGGAACTAATTCCCGCATTGGTTGTAATTTGTCTTTTCCCGGGCCAGTTTTTTGCCAGTACTTTTTGACCTTGAGTGAAGAATTAGAGGGGGTGATGGAAAACATATTATTTTTTTGACATTCGAAGTAATATGTAGTAATTATTGTAATAAGATTAAAATAAGGTAGTTTAACCCGAAAGCCTGGAGGGAATTATTATGCAGAAAAGAGTATGGCTGATTTCAACGATTATGGTTCTGGCCCTGATAATGGGTGCCGCCGGGGCCGTAGCCGCAGCGGAAAAACCCAATATCCTGGTGGTCTGGGGTGATGATATCGGCCAGTCTGATATCAGCGCCTACACCCATGGATTAATGGGCTTCCAAACCCCCAATATTGATCGCATATCCCATGAGGGCATGACCTTTACCGATTATTACGGAGAACAGTCGTGCACGGCCGGGCGCTCCACTTTCATGTTGGGGCAGTCAGTCTTTCGCAGCGGGCTCTCCAAAGTCGGTTTGCCCGGCGCCAAAGAGGGAATCAATGAGAAGGATCCGACCATTGCCGGCCTCTTGAAGGCCCGGGGCTACATGACCGGCCAGTTCGGCAAGAACCATTTCGGGGACCTGGACGAGCATCTGCCCACCAATCACGGTTTCGATGAATTCTTCGGCAATCTCTACCACCTCAATGCCGAGGAAGAGCCCGAACTGCCGGACTACCCGAAGAGTCCTGAATTTCACAAAAAATATGGCCCCCGAGGCGTTATCCATTCACTGGCCGACGGCAAGATCGAAGATACCGGTCCGTTGACCAAGAAGCGGATGGAGACCGTGGACGACGAGACATCGGCCGCGGCCATCGACTTCATCGAGCGGGCGGTGAAGGCCGGTAAGCCCTTCTTTGTCTGGTGGAACGGTACGCGTATGCATTTCCGTACCCATGTCAAGAAGGAGTTGCGCGGTATCTCCGGCCAGAACGAGTATTCCGACGGCATGGTCGAGCATGATATGCACATCGGCAAGTTTCTGAAGGTTCTGGACGATCTGGGGATCGCCGACAACACTATACTCTTCTACTCCACCGATAATGGTCCCCACATGAACTCCTGGCCGGATGCGGCCATGACCCCCTTCCGCAGCGAGAAGAACACCAACTGGGAAGGTGCCTTTCGCGTGCCGGCCATGGTGCGCTGGCCCGGTCATATCAAAGCCGGGGTCTGGTCCAACGAGATCATGCACCACATGGACTGGATGCCCACCTTTCTGGCCGCGGCCGGAGATGCCAATATCAAGGAAGAACTTAAGACCACCGGCGTTGATGCCATCGGCCGCCACTATCGTGTCCATCTGGACGGTTATAACTTCCTGCCCTATCTCACCGGCAAGGAGAAACATGGTCCCCGGCACGAGATTTTCTATTTTTCCGATGACGGCGATCTGACCGCCCTGCGCTATGATGACTGGAAATTGATTTTCATGGAACAGCGGGCCACGGGAACCATGAAACTGTGGGCCAACCCGTTCACCCCCCTGCGGCTTCCGCTGATTTTTAACCTGCGCCGGGATCCCTACGAGCGGGCCCAGATTACCTCCAACACCTATTACGACTGGCTCCTGGATCATGTCTTTCTCGTGGTTCCGGCCCAGGAATATGTCGGCAACTTCCTGAAAACCTTTAAGGAGTTCCCGCCACGGATGAAGCCGGCCAGCTTCAGTCTGGACAAGGCAATGGAGAAACTCACTACACCAACCTCGAATTAAGTAAGTATCTTTTTTGAAGCGCATCTGTTGATATTAGAATATCAACAGATGCGCTTTTTAGTAATCACCTTCCATCATTAATAGAGTTCCAGAAATATGGGTCATTGCAAACCATCATTAGAGCCGCAAAAAGATGCTGCGAAACTGCGAACGGGGGAGATAGCGTGACCACACTTAATGCAATAACCGACTTAAAAAATCGCATTCATCACTCCATTATCGGTCAGGAGCCGGTGATCGACAAACTCATCATAGGCCTGCTTGCCAACGGTAATCTGCTGCTGGAAGGACTGCCGGGCCTGGCTAAAACCCGGGCCGTCAAGAGTATGGCTAAAAACCTGGCCGCCGGCCTCTCGCGTATCCAGTTTACTCCGGATTTGCTACCCTCCGATATCACCGGCACCGAGATCTACCATAGTGTCGGGGGTAAAGATCTGCTGGAATTTCAACCCGGCCCCATTTTCAGCAATCTGATTCTTGCCGACGAAATCAATCGCGCTCCGGCCAAGGTTCAGGCCGCTCTGCTTGAGGCGATGGAAGAGCGGCAGGTAACTGTCGCCGGCAAGACCCATAAAATGGAGCCGCTGTTCATGGTTCTTGCCACCCAGAATCCGATTGAACAGGAGGGCACCTATCCTCTGCCCGAAGCCCAGATGGATCGTTTCTTGATGCATGTTCGGATCGGCTACCCCGACGATGAAGAGGAACTTGAGGTTATTCGTCTGGTCAGAGGTGAATTGAATGATAATGAAAAAAATGATTTCCAACCGCTCTCTCAGGATGTAGTCTTTAACGCCCGTGATGAGATAAATGAAATTTACTCCTCAGAAAACATTGAACGTTATATCGTCGCCTTAATCAGCGCCACCCGCTATCCGGGGAAATATGGCGAAAAGCTTAAGCAATGGCTGGCCGTCGGCGCCAGTCCGCGCGGCAGTCTGGCGCTCGACAAATGTTCCCGGGTCCACGCCTGGTTCAATAACCGGGATCACGTTACCCCCGATGATGTCCGGGCCGTAGTCCACGACTGCCTGCGCCACCGTCTCATCTTAAGCTACGAAGCCAGCGCTGATAATATTACGGCCGATCAGGTTATTGATGAAATCATAAGATTGGTGGCAATTGCTTAGGGGGGTCGAAAGGGTCGAAGAGGTCGAAAGGGTGATAGAGAGCTTGGGTTGGACGTTGAATGTTGGACGTTCAGTTCTTAACGCTCAACGCTTAACTTCCAACGTCCAACAAGAAACCCTGCTGAGGATTGATAATTCGATGTTCAACGTTGGACGTTCAAAAATTACTTAACCATCAGATTTTTTTCGACCCAGCAAAACTATGCCGAAAACCATTCCCAGCCCTGATCCGAGCCCTGCTGCCGGCGTTTATGCTTCTCTTAAGGAGCTTATTCGCCTGCAGCATCAGGCGTCAGGTTTCAGTTTTTTGCCGCGGCAGCCGGTGCACAGCCTGCTCTCGGGCCGTCACGCTTCCCGTTTGCGCGGTCGGGGGCTTGATTTTGAGGAGTTGCGCCAGTATCGGCCCGGAGACGATATTCGAACTCTGGACTGGAAGGCCACCAAACGCACCCGCCAACCTTATGTCAGGGTTTACAGTGAAGAGCGGGAGCGGCCGGTTCTGCTGCTGGTTGATCAACGTGTCTCGATGTTTTTCGGCTCTAAGGTCAATATGAAATCGGTCACTGCCGCTGAAGCCGCAGCGCTGGCCGCCTGGCGGGTTGTCAGTACCGGAGACCGGGTCGGTGCTATTGTTTTTAACGATCAAAAACTCAGCGAGATTAAACCCCAACGCAGCCATAAGACCGTTCTTCAGATTCTGCGGGAGATTGTCAAACAAAACCACTCCCTCGGGGTTGACCGAGAGATTACAGCGCAGAAAACTATGCTCAACCGGGCCCTGGAAAAAGCCCGCTATCTCGCCGGTCATGACTACCTTGTCTGCATTATCAGTGATTTTTTCGGTCTCGATGATAAAACCCTCTATCAGGTTAAACAACTCTGTCGTCACAACGATGTTATCATACTGCCGGTCTACGATCCGCTGGCCGGTAAACTGCCGGAAAAAGGCCAGCTGGTGATAAGTGATGGCGACCGGCAGATCCTGCTTGATTCAAATGATCGGCGTCTGCAAGAACGTTTTCCTGAATTTCTTCAGGGCCGTTTACAGAATCTTTTCCAGGCACTGGAGAAATTCGGGGTTCCGATTCTGCCTATCCACACAGCTGAAAACGTTGCCGGACAGATAAGAGATGTGCTTGGCTCCCGGCCCGGCCGGCAGCCGCAGGCCGGCAAAGCGATAGTTGGAGGAGTGCGGTGACAGATCCTGCAAGCCTGCAAAATCTTCATGATATCGTTACTCCGGCGCCGGTTTCCTGGCTGCCGCCGGCACCGGGATGGTATGCGCTAGGCCTGACGGTTGCCCTGCTGCTGGCCTGGTTTATGGCATTGATCTACCAGCGCTGGCAAAGCAATCGTTACCGGCGTGAAGCTCTGCTCGAGTTAGCTCAACTTGAAAAAAGATTAACCGGGAGTAAGCCCGATAATCAAGCCTTTTCCCGACTGCCGCAACTGCTTAAACGTACCGCTATAGCCGCCTATGGCAGACACCGGGTCGCATCCTTGAGTGGGGATGAATGGCTTGTTTTTCTTGATGAGACCGGCTCTGGTGATTGCTTTACCAAAGGCGGTGGCCGCATCTTGAACGATTGCTCCTGCCAACCACTTACGCGGCTGGCAGAAATATCTCAGGAGCAGGTAAAAGAGCTGTATAAAGCAATTAATCACTGGATTAAAAAACATTCGCGGGTGAGAAGATAGGCCAAATGTTTTCCTTCAGTTATATATGGGTTTTTCTGGTTCTGCCTCTACCGCTGCTCCTGCGCAGATTTAGCTTGCCTTATCAGGAGACGCGACCGGCCATTCAGACACCGTTTTTTGATGAGTTGGTTGAACTCTCCGGGCAAACCCCGGGGCCGGGTTCGACCATTCCCAAACAGCCGCTTCTGCGCCAGATTATTACTGTCTGCTGTTGGATCCTGCTGGTTGCCGCCAGCGCCCGACCGCAATGGATCGAACCGCCGATTATAAAAGAGATCCCCTCCCGTGATCTGCTCCTGGCTGTTGATCTGTCGGGCTCCATGCAGGCCCGGGATTTTACGTCTAAAACCGGCAACAAGATAGATCGTCTGGCAGCGGTTAAAGAAGTTTTGCACGGTTTTTTAGAGCGCCGCCAGGGTGATCAGGTGGGTTTACTCCTGTTTGGCTCAGCCCCGTTTATTCAGGCGCCCTTTACGCCGGATCTAAAACTCTGCCGGGAACTGCTCCAGGAAGCCCGGGTCGGCATGGCCGGCCCCAAAACCGCCCTGGGTGATACGATTGGCCTGGCCATCAACATGTTCAATGAAAGTAAAGTTAAAGATAAACTGCTGATTATTCTTACCGACGGCAATGACACCAGCTCTAAAGTTGATCCCATTGCCGCCTCCAGAATCGCGGCTGACAACCATATTGTTATCTACTGCGTTGCCGTTGGTGATCCGCAGGCTGTCGGTGAAGAAAAGCTTGATGAAGAAACCCTTAAAGAGGTCGCTAAAACCACCGGCGGCCGTTATTTCTGGGCCGGTGATCGCCGGGAACTGGAAAAGATCTACGAAAAAATCGATGCCTTGAGCACCCACGAAATCGAAACCATAAGTTATCGACCAAAACTTGATCTCTACTATTGGCCTCTGGGAATGGCGGTGTTGTTGAGTTTGTTGATGCATTTTTTTAGGGTAATAAAGGTCAAAAGGGTCTAAGGGGTCGAAGGAGTCTAAAGGGTCTAAGGGGTGATGATATGGGGATGGATAGAGTTCAGCTTTTCGAGGATTTGTGGATTTGGCAACAGGCCCGTGAATATGTGAAGGAAATATATAGTGATTTTAAACAGGGTGATGGGTGCCGAGATTTCGGCTTCTGTGATCAAATCCAAAGAGCTGGCCTCTCTATTATGAATAATATTGCTGAGGGATTTGAGCGTAAATCTGATGCTGATTTTGCCCGTTTTCTTGATTTCGCAAAAGCTTCCTGTGGTGAAACCAGAAGCATGTATTACACAGCGGAAGATTTAGGATATATAGGCTATGCAACAGCCGAGCAACGGAGGGTGCGTGCCAAAAAGATTTCCAGTGCAATCTTCTCTCTCAGGAGTCACCTAAAGAAATAAGAGTGAATAACAGCTCGAGAGTGAAAAAGGACCCAACCCTTTTGACCTTTTCGACCTCTTTGACCTTTTCGACCCAAAAAAATATGCCAAATTTTTTTCAAAATTTCCACTTCCTCCGCCCCTGGTTTCTGGCTTTCTTACTGCCGGCGGCCGGATTACTCTGGATGGCCTGGCGGCGGCAGGATTCGCGCGGAAGCATGCAGGCTCTGATTGCGAAGCATCTTTTAGAGCATCTTCTGGTCGGTCGCAAGAGCCGGAAAAAAGTCACACCGCTCTATCTTCTGGCTTCTTTCTGGTTGATTGCCATAGTTGCTCTGGCGGGGCCGACCTGGAGACGGGAGGCTTCGCCATTTACTCAGGACAGAGCCGGGCTGGTGATTGCCTTAAAGGTTACCCCGACCATGTTGGCTCAGGATATTCAGCCTTCGCGCCTTGATCGGGCGACGCAGAAAATCCATGATCTGCTGCAACTCAGGCTGGGGGCCAAAACCGCACTTATCGCCTATAGCGGCAGTGCCCATTTAACCATGCCACTGACTGTCGATACGAAAATTATCGACATCTTCAGCCAGGCCCTGACCCCGGAAATAATGCCGGAGCCGGGTGATGCCGCGGCTGCGGCCTTAGAGCTTGGTGCCGGCCTGCTTGACAATGCTGAAACCCCCGGATCAATTCTCCTGATTGCCGACCAGATCAGTGAAAACCAGGTTGAAGAGTTACGTAAATTCCATAAAGAGTCGGCAATACCGGTTCTTATCTATGCCATAGCTGCGGATCCGGGGGTCACTGTTCCCGCGGGCAGTCCTCCGGCGCCGGCACTTAATATTGAGGCTATGAAAAAGGCTGCAACTGCTGTCGGCGCCAGCCTGACTATAGTCACCCCGAATGAAAATGACGTGCAGAAACTGGCAAAACGCATAAAATCGACCCTTGTCGCCGCCGAACAGAATCAGGGTGACCGCTGGCAGGATGCCGGCTACTGGTTTTTGCCGATTTTGCTTCTCTTAGGCCTCTTTTTCTTCAGAGAAGGCTGGATTGTGGAATATGACTAAGAGCAAAAAATACTTAGTTCTGGGGACTATTTTCCTGATCATAGCTGCGTTTATCTATACCATGAATTTAGTTAACTGGTCGTTGAATGATCTTTTTATTACGGCAGATCAACGCGGGCGTATCCTGATGGCAAGGAAAGAATTTGGCAAAGCCGCAAAAGTTTTTCATGATCCTATGCAGCGGGGAACAGCTTTTTATCGCAATGGTGATTTCAAGGAGGCGGCAGCCGCCTTTGGTCAGTCGGGTACGGCAGAGGCTCTTTACAACCGGGCCAATGCCCTGCTTATGACGGGCAAATATGAGGCGGCAATCGAAGCTTATAAGGCGGCCCTTAAACAGCGGCCCGAATGGTCGGCGGCCCGGGATAACCTGGCTCTGGCCAGGATTCGTAAAGATAAGATCAAACCACCGGAAGATGATGCCGGCGGTACCGGCGGTAAGCTTGAGGCGGATGAATTTGTTTTTGATAATCGGGCCCAGGCGGCGGCAGATGATCAACAGGAACAAATTGCCGGGGGCGAGCAGTTTTCCGATCAGGAGATGCGGGCGCTGTGGCTGCGCCGGGTTGAGACTAAACCGGCTGACTTTTTACGCGCCAAGTTTGCCTACCAGAAGGCTTTTGCTAAAGCGGATGAAACTCCGCAAGAGCGTAAAGGTAAAGAGTGAAAATGCGCCGGAGATCATTCAATAAATTTTTGCTGATTCCACTCTTGAGCGTTATCTTTATGTTCAGTGGTACGCGGCTCCTCCGGGCTGAATCGGGGCCTGCTTTTATCCGGCAAAAGCTTGGCAAGGTTGAAAAAATCTGGCCGGGACAAAGCCTCACCCTCTATATTACCCTCTATACCACCACCTCATTTTCCGGTTCAACCCGTTTTGCCCTGCCCGAAGTTTCCGGGGTGCTGGTGATGGAAAATGAAGACCGGCCTCTTCTCGGTACGGAAATGGTTGATGGTAAATCCTATATATTCAAACGTCACGAAATTATAATTTTTCCACTCCAACCCGGCCCGCACACCATCCCCGCCTTTGCGGTTGATTTCAGCTTTCAGAAAGAGCAAGATAAAATCGCCAAACAGAGCTTTACCACCGCCAGCATAGATCTTAAAGTACTTGCAATCCCCGGAGTTACGGCCCGGGATAAGGTTGTTACTTCAACCAATTTGCAGATAAAAGATCTCTGGCAGCCCAACTTGCGCTCGCCGCAAGCGGCCGCAGTGCGGGTCGGCGACGCCTTGACCCGCACCATCACTTTGACAGCCCAGGATCTCCCGGGAATGGCTCTGCCGCCTTTAGCCTTGAAAAAAGTTGGCGGCCTCGGTTTTTACCGTAAAGCCCCACAGGTTGAAGACCGGAGAAATCGCGGGGCCTTTACCGGGCGCCGTATCGAAACCATCACCTACATCTGTGAGGAGGTCGGGAAATTCAGGATTCCCGGCTTAAGTGTGAAGTGGTGGAACCCCAAAAGTGAAATCCTGCAAAAGGTCTCTTTGCCAGAGGTTACAGTTAAGGTCACCAGCAACCCCCTTTTGCAAAAGGAGGGTCCGGCTCCTGCTCCAGCATCCGGATCTGCCGGTTTTACCTGGATATGGGTAACTCTTCTGCTCCTTTTTTCAACTCTTGTTTTCGTCCTGTTCCGCTTCTTTTGGTCAAAAAAGAAGTTTCAAACCGCAAAAACTGAAGATCACGAAAAAGAGCTCTTTATGAAATTTCAAAAGATGGCCGCCGCCCGGGATGCCACAGCCACCATGCAGGCTCTGCTTGCCTGGCTTGATCAAAGTAAAAACGGGGGAAATCCCTCTACGCTGGAATATTTCTACACCCGGGCCGGAGATCCCGAACTTGAAAAAGAGATAAATTCACTTGAAACTTACCTATATACGGTGAAACAAGAGCACAAATGGTCGGGAAAGCAACTCTCAATCGCCGTCCAACGGGCTCGTAAAAACTTGAACCAGCGTCAGTCGCGGAGCCGGTCGCCTAACCTCCCGGCTCTAAACCCCTGAACCGTGCTTGCAAAATGATGAAAAATGCATTATGGTTTAAAGAGCAGCTATCAAACAGGGGTCTAAGCTATAAGGAGAATTTCAATGCCATCTTTACAAGTTCGTGAATTGCCGGAAAATATCTATCAGTTACTTCAGGAAAAAGCCAAAAGAGAGCATCGCAGTCTCGCGCAGGAAGCAGTTGTTACTTTAGCCAGAGGTCTACAGGTACCATTATCCCAAAAAAATAGACGAATGGAGCTGCTCCAGAAAGTTGCCGGCAACTTGCCGGTTGAGCAGTCGGCAGAGCACCTTGATCCGGTTGCATTACTGCGGGAGGATCGAGGAAGATGATTGCCGTTTTAGATGCCAGTGCGGCAATAGAGATTGTTATGGGGCGAAAATCAGGGGCTAAATTAGCGAAATATATCCTCGCAGCCGACTGGGTTATTGCCCCGACTCTGTTTATTTCAGAAGTGACCAATACCGTCTGGAAATATCAGAAATTAGCCGATTTTCCATATAGTTCATGCGAGAAATCTCTGAGTCAGGCTCTGGCTTTACCCGATGATTTTATTAATGAGCTCGACCTTTATCGTGAGGCATTCAAATTAAGCTGCACTTTGAACCATCCGGTTTATGATATGTTTTATCTGGTATTAGCCAGAAGAAATAACGGTAAACTTTTGACCCTCGATAAGCAGTTGATTAATGCTGCCAAAAAATACTCGATTGAGACCGCAGACTCATAAATGACAAAAAAAGCTGAAATTTCTGCCAAGCCCAAGAGAAATATTTTTCTCCATGCCCGCCCGCGAACGGTGCCGGCGGCAGCGTTGCGTTTTCGCCTGACCTGGGGGTTGGGCGGGGCTGCGGCTTTGATGGTTATAGTGCAACTGGTTACCGGTATTCTGCTAAACTTCAGTTATGAACCTACTCCTCTTGCAGCCTACGGTTCAGTTCAGCATATTCATTTCGATATCCTTTTTGGGCGCCTGTTTCGCAATCTGCATCACTGGACCGGACATGCCTTGATTGTTATTGTTTCCCTGCATATGCTGCGCGTTTTTTTTAGCTCAGCATTCCGGGGAACCCGCTATCTTAACTGGATTATCGGCCTGGGGCTGTTATCTCTAATTCTGCTGGCCAATTTCAGCGGTTATCTCCTTCCCTGGGATCAACGTGCCTACTGGGCCGTTACTATTGCGACCTCAATTCTTGAATATCTGCCCGGCATCGGCCCCGCCTTGTTGATGGTTGTTCGTGGCGGCAGCGACATCGGCCCGGTTACCCTGCATATATTTCACACTCTTCACACCGGATTGATGCCGCTGTTACTACTCTTGCTGATGCTCTGGCATTTCTGGAAAATCCGCCGCGCGGGAGGTCTTTTTCTGGGAGAATGTGGAGATGATGGCCATGAATCAGCGGCAACCGAATTAACCCGGCTGCCGGCTCGGCCCCATCTCTTTGTCCGGGAAAAAGCGGCTGCCGCAGTTGTGCTCGCTGCACTTTTATATGCTGCAATCTTCTTCAATGCTCCTTTAGGGATGCTGGCTAACCCCGGATTAACCCCGAAAACGGTTAAGGCTCCCTGGTATTTTATCGGTTTGCAAGAGCTTTTGATTCATGTTAACCCGGTAGTTGTCGTTCTCGTACTGCCGCTATTAACAATATCTTTTCTGCTCTTTTTCCCCATGGTTAAGGCCGACAATGTTAAAGGGACAAAGCTTGTTCGTCTGCTGTTCATTGGTTTAGGCTTGACTCTTACCCTGCTGACAATTGTCGGACTTGTCTTTCGCGGTCCCGGGATGGAGTGGATTTTTTAGGGAGGTCTAAGAGGTCTAAGAGGTCTAAGAGGTCTAAGGAGTCAAAAAGGTTGAAAATGTTGAAGATCCTTTTTGACCATTTTGACTCTTCGACCATTTTGACTTAAAGTAAAGGAACAGATGTCTACTGAAGAAAAAAAATCGCTGAATAAAACAACCACCCGTCGGACTTTTTTAAGTCGGCTCTGGCTCGGTTTGGGGTTGGTGGCGTTGTTGCAGTTTCTCGGCGGGGCGCTGGCTTTTCTGGTCTCCGGAACCGGGGAAAAGCAGGCCGTGAAACCGCTTTTCATTGATGTCGGGCCGGTTACGGATTTCACTCCGGGCTCGGTTACTCTGATTCGGCGCGGCGAACTCTATCTGAGCCGTCTTGCAGATGGCGGCTTTCTGGCTCTCTCGCGCAAGTGTACCCATTTAGGCTGTGCTGTCGCCTGGAATGAGGAGCAGAAGAAATTTGCCTGCCCTTGCCACTCTTCAATCTTTGCGGAAAACGGCACCGTCTTGAAAACTCCGGCCCCGCGGCCGCTCGATCAGCATCCCCTGATGATTAAAGATGGCCAGGTCAAAATCGATATCAAGACCCGGCGGCGGCGCCAATCGTTTAAGCCGGAACAACTAACGTATGCGGTTAAAAAGGTTAGTTGATGCGTAATTGGGAAACCACCGGATTAATCGCCACGCTGCTCCTGGCTTTAATTCTGCCCCTCTATCTCTGGCACGCTAAAGAGTGGCCGATCAAACGTCCGGGAATAGCGGCCGCGGCTTTTGTCGGCCGGAAAGTCTGTGCCAAGTGTCACGCTCGGGAGGATCGTGCCTACGAAAAATCAGATCACGATCTGGCGATGGCGGTTGCCACTGAAAAAACCGTGCTCGGCGATTTCAACAACGCGACCTTTACCCGAAAAGGGGTGACCTCGCGTTTCTTTCGTAAGCAAGGCAAATTTTTCGTTCACACCGAAGGCGTGGATGGGTTCATGGCCGATTTTGAGATCACGCATACGTTTGGCTGGACGCCTTTGCAGCAGTATCTGGTCCCTTTCCCCGGCGGTCGGCTCCAATGCCTGCCCCTGGCCTGGGATAGTGAAAAGAAAAAGTGGTTTCACCTCTACCCGGATACCGATCTTGGTCCGGATGATTGGCAGTATTGGACCAACAGTGCCCAGACCTGGAACAGTATGTGCGCCGATTGCCACTCGACCAACTATAAAAAAGGTTACGATTATAAAACCGATACCTATAAATACAGCTTTTCGGAGATTAATGTCAGTTGTGAAGCCTGTCACGGCCCCGGTTCCAACCATGTTATTTGGGCGGAAACTATGCAGCCGCTCAATTCGGATAACGGGCTGCTGGTGCATACCGGTAAAATGACATCCCGGCAGCAGGTTGAACTTTGCGCTCTCTGCCACTCCCGGCGTTCACTGGCCGGCGATTATGCCCACGGCAAAAAAGATCTGCTCGATACCCAACTGCCGAGGCTACTGGATACCGGGCTCTATTATGCCGATGGCCAGATACTGGATGAGGTCTATGTTTACAACTCATTTATTCAATCAAAGATGTATGCCCGGGAGGTTCGCTGTTCCGACTGTCACGACATTCACTCCTTAAAACTTCACTATAAAGATAATCAGCTCTGCCTGCAGTGCCACCAGGGTGATATCTATGACAGCTACCAGCACCATTTTCACAAATATAAAGGTGATGCCAGCGGTAAACCGATTAAAGATAAGGATGGCAAAGTTCTCTTCGCCGTCGGCACCGGTACTTTATGTATGCAGTGTCATATGCCCGGCCGGATTTATATGGGTAACGACTACCGGCCCGACCATTCAATGCGGATTCCGCGGCCCGAATTAAATCGGGAACTGAAAACACCGGATGCCTGTCTGCGTTGTCATGTTGATAAAAATCGCCAATGGTCAATCGATTTTACAACTAAATGGTATGGTAAGAAACAACCAAATCACTATGGCAAGGTTCTTAATGCCGGTCGTCAGCGCCTGCCTGCAGCGCGAAATGATCTCCTCAAACTAGTGAAAAACCCACTCTATCCTCTGGTTGTCCGGGCAACGGCCCTGGAACTTCTGGGGCAGTATCAAGGGCCGGAAGTAATCGCTCAATTCAAGCAGTCACTAGATAGTGAAGCGGCGCTTATCCGGCAAACAGCTCTCGCTTTTATGCCGCCACTGCCTCCGGCCCAGAGAATAAAACTGGTTAAATCCCTGTTAACCGACCCGGTCAAATGGGTGCGGATTGAAGCGGCTCGCAATCTGACCGTAATCCCGCGCCGTGAGCTTGATCCTAAACTCCAGAAACAACTTGACAAATCCCTGGCCGAATTTCGAAAAAACCTTGAATACTCAGCTGATTTTGCTGACAGTCGCATGAATCTCGGGGCCCTTAATATCTATCGTGGTGATTTGGCAATGGCTGAGAACTCTTTTAAAAAAGCGATCGCGATTGACCGAAACCTTTATGCCGCCTACCGCAATCTGGCAGTACTTTATAGTCAGCAGCAGAAATTTGACCAGGCGGAGAAGATCCTGCGTAAAGCTCTGGCCCTTGATGATAACTTGTACGATATCCACTACTCATTAGGTCTTCTTCTTTCAGAGAGGAAACGCTATCCGGAAGCACTGACCCAGCTTAAAACAGCCGCCGCCGGTCTGCCTGATAATGCCCGGATTCATTATAACCTGGGTATGCTTATGGTCTTTATGCGGCTCTATCCGGAAGCTGAAAGCCATCTCCAAAAAGCAGTTGCTGTTGCCCCCGAAAATATTCAATATTTAAGTGTTTTAGCCCGTCTCTATCTGATGGAGAAGAAACTTGACCTGGCGGCGGAACTGGCTAAAAAAATAACCGCCATCGACCCTGGTAATCCCGCTGCTCAACAAATGCTCGAGTATGTTAACCATTTAATGAGATAAGGAAATCAAAAATGAGAACTTTTTTGGTAAAAATGATTATGGTTGTCACAGCTTTGTTGCTGTTTTCCAGTGCGGCTGCGGCCGCCGGTCTCTGGCTTTATGAAATGGGGACTCCGGACAGCGGCATGGCCGCCGCCGGGCGGGCCGCCCTGGCGAGTGATGCTTCAACTGTCGGTTCTAACCCGGCCGGGATGATCCGGCTCGAGCGTTCTGAACTGTTGGTAGGTTTCGCCGGGTTGGATGTAAATGCCGAGTTTGATATCTCCTCAACCACAAATGATGGCGGCGATGGGGGAGAGGCCGGAAGTTTTACCCCGGTTGGTAGCTTAAGCTATGTCCACAAATTTTCTCCCGATATCAGTTTTGGTATTGGTGCGGCGTCCTATTTCGGACTGGGCTTAGATTATGATAATGACTGGGCCGGCCGCTACTATAGCCAGGAGGCGGAGCTTGTAACTTTTGCAGTTAATCCCGCAATCGCTTACCGCATTAATGATAAATTTTCAATTGGGGCCGGTGTAGACATTGTTTACGGTAAACTTTACCAGGAGATCGCCGTAAACAATCTTGGCGGCCGGCCGGATGGTCAGTTGAAACTCGATGATGATGATGTTGCTTATGGTTACAATTTGGGCATCCTTTACGAACCGTTTTCGGGAACCCGTTTGGGTTTGACCTACCGATCAGAGATCAAACTTGAGTTTGATGATGCGGCCAACTCCAAAGGTATTTTGCCGCCGCTAGATCGTCTGGCGGGTAAAAAAGTTGATGTTGATATGACCGCTCCCCAGACGGTAATGTTCAGTGTTTACCAGCAGCTTACTACCAGACTTGCCCTGACTGCCAACCTCGGCTGGCAGGATCAAAGTGCGTTCGGTAAGCAGGAGTTTACAATTAAAGATAAAAAAAGTACTTCTCTCACAGTTGATTTGGATTACGATGATACCTGGCACTACGCAATCGGTGCCCAGTACCGGCTTGCCGATGCCTGGCTTCTCTCTTGCGGTTTTGCCTATGATACGTCACCGGTTGATGATAAAACCAATAACTCGCCCGGCCTTGCTGTTGACAGCCAGTATCGCTACGCCTGTGGTTTGCAATATGATTGGAGTAAAGATCTGACTGTCGGCATTGCCTATGAATATCTTGACCTTCAAGATGGGAAATTAGAAAAATCCGGGACTCTGGCGGGTGATCTCGCCGGAAAATTCAGCCCCTATAATGTCAATGTGTTCACCCTTAATATGGCCTGGAAATTTTAAGGGTACCTCTAAAAATTGCCTTTTTGCTCAATAGCTGCGTTAGGCTCAAATTTTAATCCTCAAAATACTCAATGTATTCCTGTGGTTAAAATCTTCGCCGGCCTTGCTCTTGAACACTTGTGCCCTTTGGTAAAAATTCTAATTTTTCGAGACATCCTTAAGCTACTTTTAAGAAAATGCAGCTTTTACTCTCGGGTGCGGGCTTGCAGTGAAGGATTTATTACCGCGTTAGTAACATAGTTCGAAATTATTCAGCTAGCCCGTAAATTACGGGTGTAAATTACGTAAATTTCGGAGACACAATCCCAATTTACTTCGTAGAATCGGGTTATGCCCCCGAAATTTAATCGAATGACAACTAAGATTAAGGAGATAATTTATGTGTAGATTGTCGAAAAAAACGGTTTTTTTATCTTTTAGGGTCGCTTTTATTGCGTTTCTTTTTATTGTTTTCTCTCAGCTCAACCCGGCCGTAGCTTCGGCCGCTAAAAATAACCCCCTACCATCTTGGAACAATGTTCCGGCAAAACAGGCAATTATTGATTTTGTTGCGGCCGTCACCAACCCTCAAGGGCCAGATTATGTTGCTCCGGCGGAGAGAATTGCCGTTTTTGATAATGACGGTACCTTATGGTCAGAAAAACCAGTATATTTTCAACTGTTTTTCGTTTTGGATCGCTTAAAAGAGATGGCTCCGGAACATCCTGAATGGAAAACCACCCAACCTTTCAAGGCCGCTCTGGAAAGAGATCTATCGACTCTGGCAAAGTCCGGGGAAAAGGGCCTGCTCGAACTGGTTATGGCAACTCATTCCGGGATGACGACCAGCGAATTTACTGACATCGTCAAAAGATGGTTGAAAACGGCCAAGCATCCCACTCTGAACAGGCCCTATACCGAGCTGATTTTTAAGCCGATGCTGGAAGTTCTTGTTTATCTGCGGGGAAATGGTTTCAAAACTTTTATTGTCTCCGGCGGTGGCATTGAGTTTATGCGGCCCTGGGTTGAAGCTGTCTATGGTATCCCGCCGGAGCAGGTAGTCGGCAGCAGTCTCAAAACTAAATTTAAGTTGCGTGACGGTAAACCCGTTATAATTAGCTTGCCGGAAATGAATTTTATCGATGATAAAGAAGGTAAGCCGGTTGCTATTAATTTACATATCGGGCGCCGGCCGATTGCCGCTTTCGGTAACTCCGACGGGGATCTGCAGATGTTGCAGTGGACGACTGCCGGTAAAGGCAAACGTTTGGGTTTGATTGTCCACCACACCGATGCAGAACGGGAATTTGCCTACGATAAGAAAGGTCATGTCGGCCGTCTTGATAAGGCTCTGATAGAAGCTCAAACCAAAGGCTGGACGGTTGTCGATATGAAAAAAGATTGGAAAGTTGTTTATCCTTATTGAACATTCAAAGTTCACCGTCCAACATCGAACGGTGAACTAAAAGCAAAACTGATAAGTATCAAGGGTGAACAATAACCCGGAGGGAATAATATGCGAAAAAGAAAATCTTCGCTAAATCTGTTGGTTTTAACATTTACGTTAATAGCTTTCTGGGCGGTGGCCGGCGTAGTCAATGCAAATTCTTCATTGGCCGGTGCCGAGCCGGCTCCGGTGAAAATTGATTATGGTATTATTGCCGGGGAGTGGCAGCGGACAGACGGTGGTTATCTGATCAAAGTCAGCCAGGTTCAGGCTGATGGCCGGGCCGTGGTGGAGTATTTCAACCCCAGGCCAATTTATATTGCGCAAGCGGGAATCTCAACTCAGGAGAAGCTTATCAGACTCGATATCAAATTTCAGGATAAGGGCTATGAAGGATCAACCTATAAGCTCTACTATTATGCCGAAAAAGATGCTCTGGTGGGTTTCTACCATCAGGCGCCGATGAATCAGACATTTAAGGTGATTTTTCTTAGAAAAAGCAAATAAACTGTCAGGCCAAGGGGAATGGAGAGTTTTTATAGTGTACCGAGCTCCAGCTTGAGACAGACGGTGGGCTTTTATCGGTGATTTTTTCTATGCCTGAATCAAATCTACATCATACCCGGCGATTAACCGATCACGGGTTACGAGTTTAAGCTTTTCTATGATTGCCTGAGCAATCAGCATTCGATCAAAAGGGTCATTGTGAATGTCCGGCAGCTTTCCGGCGAGTTCTGCATGAGCAAAATTTATATTTAAGGGTGTAAATCTATGCAGTCTGATCTCTTCCTGGAGATTGTCCGGGACGTCAAGTTTACCCAGACTTTTTTTGATATTGATTTCCCAAAGTGAGACCGAGCTTACAAAAACCATATTCCCGGCCGTGGTGATGCTGTTCCTTGCGGCATCAGACAACGTGGGATTATTCTCTAAAGACCAAATTAAAACATGAGTATCAAGAAGGATATTCATGTTTTCTCCGGGAAAAGAGGAGAATTATAGAAACTATCGGAAATCTCTTTATCCAGATTGTCAAAACCCTTGGATATCTTTACCTTCCCTTCCCAACTGCCGCCTAATTGTCGTGGCGATGTCTCCTTTTTATAGGCAGAGAGAATTGCGACCGGTTCACCAGCTTTACCGATAATGATTGGTTCATTTGTTTCCTGAATTGTTTTGATCAAATGAGATAAACTCGCTTTGGCTTCAGAAATATTGGTGATTTGCATTATAGCCTCCATTTTTCAGTGCGCTATAAATAGTATAGTCTGGTCTGGTCTGGTTGTCAATAATTGAGCTTATTTATTGCAACATCAGACAAATAAAATCTCCCGAAGAGTGTACGGCTTGTGGCTCCTGCATGGAAGCCTGCCCGGTTCTTGCACTAAAATCTCCTTGCATATGCTTCAACGGTATGATATTTTGAGTTGTAGATACAAAAAAGGAGGCGGAAATGGAAACAGTAAGTCGTTTTTTTAAGGCACCTAAACAAAGTTTTTTTCTTTTCGGTCCCAGAGGGACGGGAAAATCTACTTGGCTAAAGCACCACTACCCGGAATCTGTGGTGATTGATCTTCTTGCACCGGAACTGTTTCGTCTATATTCAGCCAGGCCCGAACGATTACGAGAAATAACAAATGGTGCAGACGGGAAAACCATCATAATTGATGAAGTCCAAAAAGTTCCTGAGCTTCTTGATGTGGTGCACGAACTTCTTGAGAAAGGGACTGGAATTCAGTTTATCCTGACCGGTTCCAGTGCCCGAAAACTGAAAAGGACAGGTGTTGATCTTTTGGCTGGCCGCGCCATTGTGAAAACAATGCATCCTTTTATGGCGGCTGAACTCGGAGAAGCATTCTCTCTGGCTGATAGTTTACAAATCGGACTGGTTCCGTTGATTACCAAGGCCATGAGCCCGCAAGAAACTCTTGCTTCATATGTGGCTCTCTACCTGCAAGAGGAAGTCCAGATGGAAGGGGTCGTTCGAAATATCGGGGCTTTTAGCCGCTTTTTGGAAGCTGCAAGCTTTTCTCACGGTAGCACCATAAATGTTTCTGAAATTGCAAGAGAATGCCAGGTAAAACGAAAAACCGTTGATAATTATCTTGCGGTTCTTGATGACCTGCTCCTCTCTTTCCGCGTGCCGGTTTTTTCTCGGCGGGCCAAACGTCATCTAATTTCCCACCCTAAATTCTATTATTTTGATAGTGGCGTTTTTTGCTCATTACGACCGACAGGTCCTTTAGATAGCCCTCAAGAAATTGATGGAGCTGGTCTGGAAGGTCTCATCGCCCAACATCTGAGAGCCTGGATCGCATACGGTGATAAACCTTGTAAACTCTATTACTGGCGCACAAAATCGGGGGTTGAGGTTGATTTTATACTCTACGGTCAAGACACCTTTTGGGCCATAGAGGTTAAAAACTCCGCCAAAATTAACAATAAAATGCTCAAAGGTTTAATTACCTTTCAAGAAGATTATCCAGAAGCACAAACCCTTCTTCTTTACCGAGGAAATGAACGGTCAAAAATCAAAAATATCCTCTGCCTTCCTTGTGAACAGTTCCTGCATGACCTGGTTCCAAGTAAATCGATAATTTATTGACTTAAGAGACCACGAAATCATCTTGGACCGATTTTTACTTAATCGGCATGGTAATAGTAACGGTTCAGGTCGAACAGTCCTCCTTGAATCGGTTCATCTTTAAGGTAGCGTTTCTGGAACCAGTCGAAGTGTTCCCAGAAATCTTCCTTACCGCGGTTTATGCCGAATTTTTTCAGTTTTTCCAAACTGCCTTTTTCGATGTCGAATTTGTTTATCAACTCTAAGAATTCCGGCAGATCACTCAAGTTTACCTCAAGTAGATAGTTGGGGTAGGAACCAACGAAGCCGGGGAGGAAATCGATATTATCGAGCTCGTGATTCAGGTTACTTTTCTCAAAGAACATCTCGGCGACATTATCATGCCAGCGGTTGACCACAATTGAGAGGACGAAATCATCCTTGTCATCAGCCTCATTGACTTTGACCCGAAGATAGGCGAGGTTGTCGTTGCTGTCCGTCAAAGCTTTGACAATCGGAGTTCCGGGTCGAACCGAGGCCCGGAGACCCTGGAGAAAATCATTTTTGGTTTTGTACTCCTGCGGCAGTAGAGGGTAGGTCTCATCAGCTGACATGTAGTTTATCGGATCGAGGTGGATGCCGCATCGCGGGTTGAAATGATCCCTGATCATAGTCTCTATGAATTCACGCTGATGATCGGCTGAGGTAAATTTAATACGGGCCGGCATCTTAGAGTCATGGTAGTTAAGTTTGTCAAGTTTGATGCCGATATTCCACTCCTGCATGATATTCCGGCGTTCATTCGCCGGGAGAAAATTAAGCATGGCGCTTTCGCCTTCCATCCTTAAATTGTCCATGTAGCGGCGGATCATTAACTGATGCCCGACTGTGCCGAAAACATCAAAACCGGCAACCAGCGCATAATAGATCCGTTCAAAGAGAGGGTAGTCTATAACCCAGAGCGTTCGTGGCAGATTGCCCAGGGCGCCGCGATGTACCGAACCACTGTCGAAATGGCGGTAGACGGTGAGCAGCGGCGCATCTTCAGCCCGGTTGCCGCGCCAGATAGCATCATAACCCAGACCTTTGTAGTAGTTGGCCATATAAAAGTCCTGGTGGGCGTGATAATAGTCGACAACCCTTTTACGGTAGTGGTTCCGGTCTTTGATTATGTCGGCCAACTTAAACTTGCTTCCCTTTTCAATCGGCATGCTGAGATTGTTTTCCTGGAGTTTGAGAAAACCGGGAAATTTGACACTGAGATCATAGTCGGGGTCCAGGAACATGACCCAGAAGTGGTCGTTGATAACGTTTAAGGCGATCTGGCCTTTGCAGACCGGGCCGCGGATGAAGGTCATGATGATATAGTGGCTGTTGTCAAGGAGAAATTGGTAACGGGAACGGGGCGGTATCTGTTCGAAGGCGCGGAAAGGATTAGCTGACAGTTGTTCGTTGTAGCCGACCCGGTGGGGCTCCTGCAGCCATTCCGGTTGGATGAAAATCTCCTGAAAACGTTTTAAGACTGTATCGTTGAGTTCAAAGACCATATGGGTTTTATGAACGATAGTTGAGTATATTTTACGGAAACGATAATAAAAGTGTTCGGTTTCCGGGTCGTCATAGGGACGGACGGTATTGATCAGTTCAACCGGTTCACCGGGACCTGTGGTTGAGCGTACCAGTTCATAATACTCGTTGTCACTGAAGCGGATATGGGCCAAAAAGAGATGCTCGTAGAGATAACGGGCGGTCATTGCGTGTTTGGCATCATCCTGATTGAAAAAATTCTCCCATTTAACGATCTCCGCTTTGTCCGTTGCCGAAGGGCTGATTAGCTGTGCCTGTTCCTTAAGTGACGGTCCCTTAGCGCCTTGAGAGAGCCAGCCTGCGATCAGGTTGAATTCATCTTTAGTCAGCGGCGGGAAGCCGAATGGCATGCCCCGGTTGGGATGTTTTTCGAGGTAGCCGCCGAGTTCAATCCGGGTAGCGGAGCAGGTCAGATCATCAGCTTCGGGAAAGTAGTCGCCGACACTTTTTGGGTGCTCCATCTTGTGGGAGAGCAGTTGCAGCATAATCGAGTTGTTTAATCCCGGCCCGGCATCATTGTCGGTAACCGAAAAAAAGCCTTTTTCGCGCCACTCTTCAGTACTCTGGGCATCAATAAAGAGCCGGGTCGGATCCATCGTTGTCAGCCGGGTGGCATCATAGACCTTCTTTTTGGTCGCGCCCCGGTCGAGACCGTCGTAGGAGCTGAATTTAAGTTGGCAGGGTGAGTTATAACAGGAGTGGCAGATGACGCAGCGTTTGTCGAGCAGCGGTTTTACCTCTTTCAGGTAGTTGATTCTATGGGTCGGCGGTGTAAAGGCCACCGGCAACGGGGCCTTGGCCCCGCAGGCTCCGAGAATAAGTATAAGAAGAAGAGTAAGGATAGAACTGAGTAGCAAGTTACGCATATTAAAAATTTCCTGATTTTTTAGTAAAGTTCAACTCTGTAGTCTGGTGTCGCGGATCCAGATTCAAGTTCGGGAAGCGGCGGCATTTCGCTGTTTAGACGGCGAAATACTGCTGGGAAAAAGCGACTCGTTCGGTCGGGGTTCGGTTAAATTTTTTAAGGTCTTCTTCGACCTTATCGACCCGGGTAACCAGGCCGTGATTGTTGGCGACCTGAATCGCCAGGCCGGGGCGGGCATTCAGCTCTAAAATTAAGGGGCCTTTCTCCTTGTCAAGAACAATATCGGCGCCGAGATAGCCCAACTCGGTCATCTCATAAGCTTTGGCTGCAAGTTCAAGGAATATCGGCCAGTCAGGAACCTTCAGTTCCTTAAGGTTGCGTCCGGTATCGGGGTGAACTTCCAGTGGCTTGCCGTGTTGAACCGCATTCAAAGCGTGGCCTTTGCTGATGTCAATGCCGACTCCGACAGCGCCCTGATGCAGATTGGCTTTACCGTCCGACTCTTTGGTTGAAAGCCGGGTCATCGCCATGACCGGATAGCCTTTGTAGACAATAACCCTGACATCGGGTACACCTTCAAAACTGAAACCGTCAAAAACTGATGAGAAATTGACCAGTTCTTCGATCATGGCAACATCAGGCTTGCCGCCGAGACTGAAAAGGCCGCTTAATATATCGGATACATGGCGGCGAATACCCTGATCGGTGACTATGCTGCCGCTTGGTTTAAGGTAGTTTTCGCCGTCACGGTCGGTTATGACCAGTATGCCTTTACCGCCACTGCCTTTGGCGGGCTTGATGACAAAGGCATTTTCCTGGGCCAGAAACTCCTTAAGTTTTTTGGTATGGCTCTGGAGGCGGGCGACGCCGATCAGTCGCGGCACCGCAATGCCGGCTTTTTCCGCCAGAACTTTAGTCTGGAGTTTGTCGTCGACCCGGGGGTAGAATTTACGTTTGTTGTTCTGGCCGATATAGACCACGTTACGCATATTCATGCCGACTATTCCGCGTTGCCGCAGACGGCCCGGAGTGGTTAACAACATTAGTTTTTCTCCTCTTCCCGGCCCATCGGTTCGAAGCGCCGCAACTCACTCAGGCGATAGCCGGAGTAAGTTCCGATCATCAGAATGATGGCAAGTAGCACCAGTAACAGTTCCGGGAAGGCGTAGGTCATATTGCCGATGAAGTTGTTTTTCATCAGGATATAGATAACACTGGCGGCAAAGAGACTGCCGCTGCCCTGGATGAGAACGTCCTTGCCGCCCTCTTCTTCCCAGAGGACACACATTCTTTCAATCGACCAGGAGATGATAATCATCGGGAAGAAGGTAACGTTGAGCCCGACTTCACTGCCCATTTTGAAACCGATGACCGAGATTGCCAGGTAAATAGTGATAACAAAGACTAAAATCGCTGATATTCGCGGCACCAGGAGCAGGTTTAAGTGACTCAGCAGAGCCCTAAGGACTAAACCGACACAGACCACGGTTAAAAACAGGATTAAACCGACGACCAGTGTCGTCTGGAGGAATGAGAGCGCAATCAGAATCGGCATAAAGGTTCCGGAGGTCTGAATGCCGACCAGGTTGCGGAGAATAACTACAATCAGGGCGCCAAAAGGTATCAACAGGAGAATCTTGAAAGCGTTCTGACTCGACAGCGGCAGACTGTAGATTGAAAAATCAACCAGCCATGAATGTTTGTGCTGGCCCCCCTTGATGGCGGCCTGATTGGCAAGAATTTTGGTTGCCAGTGAGGAAAAGCGGACTTTCGCTTTGCTGCCGCCCTCAATCTCCAAAAGCGACTCATTGTTCTGCTGCCAGAGGAGAAAAGCATCCGGGTTTTCAACTTCGGCGGTTTTGGGATTGATGAGCTGCCATTTTTTACCGTCAAAGATTTCAATGTAGCTCGAGAGTTTTTTGTTGCGGTTGTCCCGGGAGAGTACCAGACCCTTAACTATACGGTTATGGATTTTGGCCTGGGTCAGTAAATCACTGGCTAGACCCAGGCGGCCGCCGGCCTCACGCGGCATCTCCAGCAGCAGGGCCGCTGACTGGTTTTGTTCCGGGGAATTCAATTCGTTAAGCAGGTTGATTCCGTTTTTGATCTTACCCTGCTCCGTATTTTGGGCCTTTTTTATCAGTTCTTCTGCGGCCTCAAGATAGGTGCCGGTAAATGGTTGAGAAATTTTCGGGAGAGAGGCCGGAGCTTTATTCTTCATGGATTTCTGAGCACTTTTGCGGCGGAAGATATTGGCCCGATAATAGATGTGCTGTCTACCTTTGGGTGCGTCTTCGCGACTCCAGACAATTCGTTTAGCCCCATCTTCAGAAACTTCGCGCGATAATTTATAGCCGGTTGCCTGCCGCAGACTCTCGGTGACGATCAGGCCGTTGCTGTTGTCCGGTAGATTCATCGAGAGCTTGATCGGGCCGCCGTCAGCAATAAAGTTTATGCGGCTCTCGACGGTCCAGACGGTCTCAGTTTTGTCGGGGCTGAATGAGAAGCCTAAAACATTAATCTTGTAAAGGGTGATGCCGATCCCTAAAACCATCAGAACCGTTATAAGTATCGTGAGTTCAAATTTATTGCGCATGGTTATTTCCTTTCACTTAAAGGTGAGAGTACATAGCTGCGGTTGACATCGACGATGGCCGTATTTTTCAAGAGTGAACGCCCGATCAGGACGGGAAATTTGAACTGACTGCGATCGGTAAGTGAGAACTGGGTTCTCTTTTTTATACTTCCCATGGCTATGTCAAGATTTACTACCGGTCGGCTCTGTTGATCAGTGCCATGGCGTTTGACCTCGATCGTACGGATTACACGTCTCTTCATTGGAACTTTCTGACCGTTGCTGCGAACCAGGTTGAATTTGACCCACTTTTTCCCGTCCCGTTCAAACAGCTTGATTTGGGCAGCGTGAATTGACGAGGTGGTGGCTCCGGTGTCGATCCGGGCTTTGAGACGAATATTGTCAGGTTTTATTGTGATATATTCGGCTTCGCCGAAGATGGTAAGTTTTTCACTGCCGCTTTTGATCTTGCCCGTGGGTTTAGGTGGGGGAGTCGGTTTTATCGCAGGGGCTGGTTCCGGTTTGGGAACTGGGGCTGGTTTTATTTCGGGTAGCGGTTTCGGTTTTTCAACTTTCACCGGTTCGGCAATCTTTTCAGTCGGGGTGGTAAGTTGGCTCTGGCCGGCACAGGATGCCAGGAAGAGAAGTGCAAAAGTCAAAAGTAGGAGGCAGCTAGTGTTTTTCATGAGACGATCCTTTATCTCTTTTTCAGGTTTTTATTGATATCGACATCGACGATAAAATCTTTACTCAGCCAGTCGCGGCCGATGAGCAGTTTATAGGTCATGGCACTGCGGTCACGAAGATTGACTTTTATGGTCTTGTCAATCCCCCGCCAGCGCAGGGTCAGAGGGATCATGTAGCGGGTTTCGACTCCCTGGGCATTGCGAACCTGCAAGGCATCAACAATAGTTGTCTGCAGACGTTTTCTTTCTCCTTTACCGTTAATCAAGGTAAGCGATATCTTTTTGCCGATATTATCCTTTTTTTTCACCGCCGGGTTTTCAATCTTGATATCTAAGGCGTGAATCGAAGTCGTCCGGGCCCCGGTATCAATCCGGGTTAAAAAATCGAGGTCAGCTTCGACCACATGGATAATTTCCGTCGCGCCGACCGTCATCTTGTCCGGAGTCGGTGAAGTGGTAGCGCAGCCTGAAAAAATTAAACCTGAGAGCCCGAAAAAAAGACAGAGTGTAACGCGCAACCTGGTTGTAAACCTGTTTTTCATGATTTTAATACCCTGAAATTTTGTTGTTCAATTAAAAGTCTAGGCCAATGCGGCCGAAATAGAGCAGGTCGTAACTTGTTTCGCCATCAAGATTGTTTTTATTGTCGCTGTCATATTCATATTCGAACCCGACTTCAAATCCCAAACCCCGATAGAGATCTATATCAAAATGCCATTTACCTTCCATCCAGGTTCGGTATTCACCGAGATCATTGAGAACCGGGTAGATGATAATTTGGCTTGAAATAACCTGATTTTTCAAAGAGGCCGGTCTCCACAACCAATTCATTCCTAACTGACCTTCGATATCGAAATCGTTTTCATCACCCCAGCTTTTACTGAAGCCCAGACCTATACGACCGTTTAATTTTAGATCTTTCTCATTGTAAAAATCGTATCCTGGACCGGCCGAGATGGAGACTCGGTGCTCCCATGATTTGAAGTCGTCGTATTCATAACGGCCGTAGCCATAGACAAACCAGTCGGAGTCGGGCATGAGCCAGTCGCGGACAATATTTATATGCCCTTTATTAGTATCCTTTTCATACTCATCAGTTTCGTAATAATAGGCTGACTCAATGTTGAAACGATGCGTCTTGCTTTCAAATGAGGTGTTGTAGGCGGCACTTAGATCCATGCTGACATCGTTGCCGGCTTCTCCCTTGACACCGAAAGCCAGGTGATGTTTCCAGCCTTCGAGAAAACCGGTACCAAAGACCCCGGGCAAGCGTGTAGACTTCTTTACGGGTTGGTTGACCAGAGTTGTTGCGGTTACGGTTTTTTCAACTTCTGTCTTTGGTTCGGATGCCGTCTTTTTCGCGGCGGTTTCAGTTTCGTCTGGACCACTGTCTTCCGTGACGTTGTCTTTCCCCGGGAGTACTGCAATCTGTTTTTTGGGAATTATGATGTCCCCGAGGACGCTATGGTGCAGGGTTATGCTGTGTTGGTTTTCACTTTTGATCTCACCCGATAGTTTGTCACCATTTGTCAGGTTGATAACCTCCGCTCCAGACGGCAGAGAAACAAACACCAGGGAGAAAAGCAGCAGGGGGAAAAATATCATTCGAGCCATCTAAATTTCCTTTAATATATTTCTGTTAAATTACTGTCTTACCCGCCAGCTTCCGTCATTCCCCTGTAACAGGCGAACCCGATCACCGATGCGGTAGTAGGCACTATCTTCCTGGACAATGGCCATGACTCTACCGTCATCGAGTTCAACCGTGAATTCAACGGCCTTTTTGGTACCTGCCTCCTTTTCGACAGCCGAACCGGCGGCTAATCCTGCCAGGGCCCCGCCGACGGTTGCCAGGGTTCGGCCCCGACCGTTGCCGATGGTACTGCCGGCGACCCCGCCGGCGACCCCGCCCAGAACTGCTCCGGCTCCGGAGTTGGAACCTTCAATGGTTACCTCGCGCAGTTCGATGATCGTGCCGTAGTAGACATGCATAGATCTTTGAGCCTGCCCCTGACTGTAAACCTGGCCCGAATGGCTCTGGACACAGCCGGTCAGCATCAGAACGGCGGCTACCAGGGAAACTGTTGTCAGGATGGTGATTTTGTGATTGTTTTTCATGTCGCAGCTCCTTTTAAAGTCAACTTTTTTGATTGTTTATTTACCATATTATTACTCTCTAAGTATAGAGAAAATGTTAAAACTATTTTATTTCACGTGTTGCTTTGAGGATTTCCCTTATTCCATTATCCCACTGCTGTTTTTCATCTTCGGGCAGAAAGGTTATAAACTTACCCATTGCCCGTTCAAGTTTCATCATGTCGATCAGGAAGTCATAAACGGCATTGGTTGCGGTTTGCCGAGTGGTCAAAAACTGGGCTTGTGCATCAATTAAGTCGATGATCGATTTGATGCCTTCCATGTAAGAGTTGGTAATCAGTTTCAGGTTGCGCCGGGCCGCTGCCGCCGCCTCTTGCGACAGGGTGATAGAGGGATAGGAGGCCCGGGTATTGTTGATGGCATATAAGACTTCCTGCCGGACATAGTTGGCGGCGGAACTCTTTTCGGAGTGCAGGCGGGTGACGGCGGCGCTGGTACGCTTTAATGTTGCCATCTTTCTACCCCCAGAAAAAAGCGGGAAACGGGCGTAGACTCCGATACTCCAGTCGGTACGGTCGGCGGGGTTTTCGCTGCGCTCGCCATTACCGCCGTCGGCAAAGATCTGGTCAACTCCGCCCTCTATCGTAAAATCGGGCAGCCAGAAACTCCGTTTAGAAGCTGTGTGGAGGCGTTTCTGGGCTGCAATCGCTGCATCATAGACCTTAAGTTCAGGTCTTATTTCAAGTGCTTTTTCAACTATCAGAGAGCGGAAAGTTTTGAAATAGTGTGGATTCTGGATGAGATTGAAAAAAATCTGGTCTCCGGCAATTATCAGGGGGTCGTCAAGCCCGGTTTCCGAGAGTTTGAAGGGTTCATCCAGAGGGCGGTTTAGGATTCGGTTCAGGGTCTCTTTACTGTCAAAAGTTTGCGACTCCCAATAGAGAACCGCCTGCTGGTCTTTGGCAAACTGGGTTTGCCAGCGATAGAGTTCATCCGGTCCGGCAATACCAGTGTTTACCCGGATACGGGCCCGGTCAAGATTCTCCTGGGTGAGTTTGATATTATTTTTATAGATCTGTTCGACATTCAGGGCCCGCAGAACATTAAGGTAAGCGATGGCGGCCTCCTCTATAATGTCGAGTCGGATCTTTGCAAACTCCATATCCCGGCCGTTTTGACGGTATTCTTCCGCCGTGAACTGAGCCCAGCTGTTCTCGGAGTAGATCTGCTGCACTCCTTTGGCACTTCCGATCCAGGCATGTTGCGGGGTCATTCCCCCGGCCGCCCGGGCCCGGTCACTATCAATTGAATAGGCTCCGGTTTCCAGCCCGATTTGCGGCAGCAGAGCGGCCCGGGCCTGATCAACACTATGCCGGCCCTCTTCCACTTTGAGCTGGCTGGAAATCAGATCGAGGTTGGATTGCAGGGCTTCATCGACGGCCTGTTTGATTGTCAGCCGTCGTTCAATATTCTCTTTCTTTTCATTGAGAAGGTCGGCTCCGGTCATCATCGCCAGACTTGGATAAACTTCAATCGCCCGGGCGGTCGCCATATTTATACAGGTGCGGCCCTGGTGGTGGAAGGCCACCGGCAGACGGGAAGCGTCTTCGCCGCTTAAAATCTCCTGGACGGTAACCGCGGTACGGCGGGCGAGCTGTTCCAGGGTATTTCCCGACATGTCACTGGCCATAATGCCGTTTACCACATCGTTGCGATCCCATAAGGAGAAGCTCGGCAGTTTTCGGTCAATCAAGGCTTTGGTTAAACGGGAAAATTCGATCGGTGTCAGGCGCCAGAGCGGCCCGACCAGTACCGCATCACACTCTTCAGGAATTATGGCTGCGGCTTCATCTCCGGAAGTTCGGGCCGCCACTAGCCTGACTTTTAGAGAGTGTTCATTGGCCAGATTGCGGGCGAATTTTTCAATTAAAGGGATGCCTTTAAGGTCTCGCTCATCAATCAGAATAGCTATATCCGTGATCGGGGTGATCTTCTGAAAGGTGAGAATCGCCCGATCGACTGGAACCTTAAGGTCGGTGTAGGTGAGGTTGTAAATCCCGCTACTGTTATCTTTGATTGGAACCTTAAAGTTGGCCGCATTGAAGATGAAGGGGGCAATTACCGGTTTGCGTAAGTTCCTGGTTTTGACTGCGATGGCCGAGCCGATGCTTCCCAGAGTCAGAATCAGGTCAACTTCGGGAGAGTTAAGTAATTGCGCAAATCGCTGCTGGATATCGGCCGCACTATTATCCCCGGTAATCATCAGGTGATCCGGAAATATCGGGTTGAAATAACCCTTTGCATTACGTATTATCTCGTTTTTAAATAGCTTTATCGCCTGCGGATTACTGAGCCAGGGGCCGTCGGTTAGAATGGCAATTGTTCGTTGTGGCGGATTCTCGGCGAAAGCCGCCGGGCCGCTTAATGTAATCAGTAAAATGAAACTGGTCAGAATTAATAATATTCTACGCATAGCCGGGTTCCTTGCTGAGAGTTCTGGCTGACGGATAATCTCCGCGTTAATTGACCTTAGCGGTCTGGTTGCTCTTGATCTTGAAAATGGTTGCATACAGTACCGGTACAAAAACCAGAGTCAGAAGCGAGGCGAAACCCAGGCCGAAGACAATGGTCACAGCCATAGCGATAAAGAAAGCATCCTGAAAAAGGGGAATCATGCCCATCATTGTCGTCAAGGCCGCCATCATGACCGGCTGCATCCTCGAGACTCCGGCTTCAACTACGGCATCCATTGCCGGCATATTATCCCTGAGATTAGTATCAATTTGATCAATTAACACAATCGCGTTTTTAATCAGCATACCGGAAAGACTCATCAAACCTAAAAGCGCCATAAAGCCGAACGGCTGCTTGAAGAGCAGGAGACCGGCAGTGACCCCGATCAGGGAGAGCGGTACGGTCAGCCAGATGACCAGAGGTTGTCTGAAGGCGTTGAAGAGAAAAATGACCATCAGCACCATCAGGCCGAAATAGATCGGAATGCTGGCGGCCAGCTGTTTGATGGAATCGGAGGAGTCCTCCTGTTCCCCGCCCCAGGCGATAAAATAACCGGGTCGGTTTTTTAAGGGGATGATATCATCATAACTGACCGGAATGGTGGTCGCCGTGTATTTCTTGTCCTTATCCAGAGGGTGACCGAGATAGGTCTCAACGTCAACCCCCAGGGCCTGTTCAATCTTGGGTTTGATCCGGCCAAGCAGTTCCGATGGGAGTCCTTCTTTGGCATCGCAGTGGAGTTTAATGAACTGGCGCCGATGCCAGCGTGAAAGCCGGGCATCTTCCCATTTGGTTTCAATCCCGTTAATTACCTGCATGATCGGTACTTCACGGTTGGCACTGGGGCTGAAGATCTGCAGGCTCTCAAGGTCATTCATCGTCTTGCGCTCATCCGCCGGAGCCCGGGCGATAATCGGGATCAGGTCAATGCCTTCGCGGTAGATGCCGGTCTGGGTACCGGAAAAATTGGACTCAATCGCCCGGGCGATCATCGGTCGATCGATACCTAAGGTCCGGGCCCGGTCTTCGGCGACTATCGGGGTCGGGATCTTGACCTTGGCGCCCCACTCGGTTCGTACCGCCTGGGAGGCGGGGTCGGCTCTCATAATCGCCTCAGCCTTTTCGGCCAGCCGCCGTAACTCATCAGGATCCGAGCCGTTGATTCGCAACTGTATTTTACCGCCTTCACCCGGTCCTAAAGTGAACTTTTTGACGTTGACGGTAGCGTCGGGAAATTGCGTTTCCAGGTGGCTCTGGATCTGCGGTACCAGGTGGTCGATAGCCTTGTAATCATCAACTGAAACCAACAGGCAGATATATTGGTTGCCGGCATCAACCGGAACTCCGTAAGTCAGAATAAAACGGAGATGACCGGCTCCGACCGCGGAGGTGACTTCCGTGACCCCGTTAAGCTTCAGCAGGTAGTTTTCCATCTGCTCGGTCTGCTTTTCCGTCTCCAGGATGTGGATCCCTTCGCGAAACTGGCACTCGACCATGAACTGAGGTCGGGTTGAAGGTGGAAAAAACTGGCTCGGGATGAAGCCGAAACCGTAAAGGCTCAAAGCGAACATAGCGACGACCAAAGCGATTGTCAGCCAGTGCATCTTTATGGCCAGACTCAGAAACCCCCGATAAATGCGATAGAATTTATTGCCGTAGGGATCTTTCTGTGGTTTGTCTTTGTTTTTGTCCTTCGTTTTTTTTGCCGGGAGTACAAATTTGCTGGTGACCAGCGGAGTGGTGGTTACCGCGGTCAGCCAGGAGAGTGAGAGTGAGATCAGAATGACGTAGTAGAGTGAGCGGCAATACTCGCCGGTATTGTTATCCATGCCGCCGATCGAGGCAAAAGCCATGACGGCCACGGCGGTGGCGCCAAGCAGTGGTACGGCGTTCTGCCCGACTACTTTTTTCGCGGCTTCAAGGCCGTCCATGCCCTGTTCCATCCTGACTTTCATGCCGTCAACCACGACGATGGCGTTATCGACGAGCATCCCCAAGGCGATAATCAGGGCTCCGAGCGAAATCCGCTCCAGGGTAATCTGGTAGTAACCCATAACCACAAAGGTTGCCGCAATTGTTAATGCCAGGATAAAACCTATAATCAGACCCGAACGTAAGCCCATAAAAATAAGTAGGACGACGATAACGATAAGGACTGATTCCAGCAGATTTATGACAAAAGAGTTAACTGATTCGGTTACGGTTTTTGACTGCATGGAGACCTCTTTCAACTCCATGCCGACCGGGATTTCTCCCTGCAGTTCGGCAACCCGGTCAATAACCGCATTGCCCATGGTTACAGCGTTGCCCCCCTGAATCGTGGAGACGCCGATGCCGATTGCTCTTTCACCGTTGAAACGGAGCATGTCTGATGGCGGGTCGATATAACCGCGTTTAACCGTGGCGACATCCCGAAGATAGATCAGTTTACCATTTCTTGAAGCAATAAAAAGGGTCTCAAAATCTTTTTCCGACTTGAAATCACCGGTCGGGTTGATGGCCATGTATTCTGGCCCGATTTTGATACTTCCGGAGGTTACAGGCAGGTTTTTTGCGGCCAGGGCTTTGAAAATATCATGTCTGGTGATTCCCAGTTCCGCCATTTTGTTGCGCGACATCTCGACGTATATTGCTTCACTCTGTTCGCCGGAGAAGCTGACCTTCTTTACATCTTTAACCACCAGAAGTTCACGCTTAAGCATTTCGGCGACATCTTTCATCTCGGCATAGGTAAAGCCGGGGCCGACCAGAGCATAGTAGATGCCGTAGACATCACCGAAATCATCAACTACCTGAGGGGTGCTGGTGCCGGGCGGCAGTTCGGGGGTGACATCAAGAACCTTGCGCCGCATCTCATCCCAGACCCCGGGGAGTGCGGATTTGTCATATTGATCCTTGATTTTGACCTTAACCCTTGACATTCCCCGGGAAGAGTACGATTCCACTCTTTTGAGCTGGCCCAGATTCTGTATCGCTTTTTCAATTTTTTCGGTAACCTCCTCCTGCACCTCTTCTGGTGAAGCTCCGGGATAGAGGGTAATGATGACTGCGTCCTTGATGGCGAATTCGGGGTCTTCGAGGCGGGGCAGGCCTTCATAGGCAAAATACCCCAAAACCAGGAGCAGAAAGGTCAGAGTCCAGGTGATAACCGATTTTTTTATGGAAAACTCAGCTATATTCATCCTCTATTTTACCTCTCGCTGTTTTTCCCAAAGTCGGACATGCTGGCCCTCGCTGAGCTTGGTCAGGCCGGCAATCACCAGAATTTCACCGCCTTTTAAACCTTTTTTTACGATGATATCATTACTGCCTTCAATACTGCCGATTTCAACCTTGATTCTATGGACGGTTTTGGTTTCAGGATTAAACTGCCATACGTAATTAGTTCTGTCGGCTCCATTCATAACCGCAATGGCCGGAATCTTGATAACTTCAGGAGTACCGGAATGGTCGATGATAGAGCCGGAAATCTGGGCCGTCATTCCGGGCAGGATGGTTGCCTCTTTCGGTTGTGTCAGGGAAAAAACTATCTGATAAGTGCCGGTGGCGAGATCCGCCAGAGTCGAATATTCCTTGATTTTTACGGGGAAGCTCATTCCCGGTATGGCGTCGAATGCAACATTGACTTCAGGGGAACTGTTGCGGCGCAGGGTGGCCATCGTCAGTTCCGGAACATCGACTAAAATCTCGAGTTCTTCTATCGACTGGAGCAGGGCAATCGGTTGCTTGGCCTGAACCTTCTCAAAATTCTGGACATATCTCTTGGCGATAACTCCATCGTATGGAGCCCGCAGGAAACTGTCCTCTCTAGCATTTTCGGCATCCTCGAGTTCTGCCCGGGCGATATCGCGAGCCGCTTTGTAGCGATCAAATTCAGCCTTGGCTACCTGTCTGCGGACATAGAGTTCCTTGTAGCGGTTGTACTGATTTTCGGCTTCAACCTCCCGGGCTTTAGCGGCATCCAGGGCGACCTGAAAATCACGCGGCAGAATCTGAGCGATAAGATCTCCTTTCTTGACGACCTGGCCCTCTTCGATCGGCAGTCGGTAGAGTGGGCCGGAAACCTTGAACGAAAGTTCTGAACGTTTAGCGGCTCGAACCCGGCCGGGCAGGGTGATGGTTTCCGGTTGCAAGCTCGATTTGACTATCATCGTCTTGACCGGTTTTACAATCTCTTTAACCTCCTTTTTTTTCTCTTTTTTACAACCGGGAAGCAGTAGCAGCGCGGCACTGAGAAAGATGATCGTGATAATGATGATCAGGTGTTTTCCCGGCTTGCCGGTGGTTAACTCGGTACTGTTCATATTTCGTTCTCCGAAAAGGTTAAAGCTTTATGCGTTTATGTGGGTAATGAGGGGATAAACAACGCCGCCCGATAGGGCCTTTTCGGCCCGAAATGCCCGACTTGGGTTGCGGGATCATTCCCGCATTAGATTCTTCATAACGGAATTGTTGAATACTTATAGGTCTAATATAGATTATTCTCAAGTAAATTAAAAGGGTTTTTTTTATCATTTATTAATATTTTTTGAAGGTTTACGACCCCGGGCCGCCGGGTTAATTTCATGCCAGTCTTCGACGCCGCTGGCCCGGGCCAGAGCCGCCAGTTGGATATTGTACTCATAGAGAGCGTTGTAATAGCTGGCTTCGGATTGAGTCAGGGCCGCCTGCGAATCGAGCACCTCGGTGGCGGTACTGAGCTGGTTCTGAAATCTTAGTTTGGTTACCCGGTAGTTCTCTTTTCCGAGTTCAACCTCATCTTTAGCGGTGGCGATATTCTGGTATGAGGTGAGGGCGTTTTCGAAGTTATTTTTTACTTCCAGAGAGATCTCATCAGCGGCATCCTTTAATCTTTGCCGGGCCTCTTCAACCGCGGCCCGGGCCCGGGCAACCTGATGGCCGCTCCGGTTCCACTCCCAGAGTCTCCAGGTGGCGCCGATCATAAGTGTGGTATTGTACGGGGTTGAGGTGATTCCGTCACCGTTAACCATGAATTCATCGCCCATCCGGTGGTGTTGGGCCGTCAGAGAAAAGGTCGGATAGTAGTCGCTCTGAGCCAGTTTTACCCGATGGCCGGCCGAGTCGATTGCGTAATTTGCGAGTCTCAGTTCCGGTCTTTTGCCCAGGGCCGTGGCGGTTGCCTGGGCAAGAGAGAAATCAACCATTTTTTTGACAGCTTCATCGTTAACTGTAAATTCGGCATCCCGATCAATCTGGATGATGGTGGCCAGTCGCGCCCGGGCCAGTTTAAGCTGGTTTTCAACCTGGCGCTGCTGCTGTCTGGCCTGACTCAGTTTAACCTTGGAGTAGAGCAATTCATTTAAGGGGATCAGTTCATTGTCATAGAAAAGCTGTGAGTCCCGGGCCTGGGATTTGAGCCGCTCGACCGTGCGGGATGCAGTTTCGGCAAAGCGAGTCTGTTTCAGATAATTGAAGTAGGCGGATACGGTTTCGTAGATGACTTCAAGCCGGGCCAGCCGCTCTTCGGTCTGAGCCTGTTTGATGCCGATCTGGGCTAAGCGGTAGTTTTCGATGATACTGAAACCGGTAAAAATGGGCTGGGTAATGATTAGATCAAGATTGTAGACATCGTGGGTATTGGCGGGAAAACTTTTGTCTAAGATGTCGTAGGAGTTGATTTTATCCCGGTACATGTATGAATAACCGGCATCAAGTTTAGGCAGAAATTCAGTTTTTGCGACCTTACTCAATTCCCGGGCCTGGATGGTGCGAAAATGCTGTACCCGCAATTGCGGGTGACTTTTGAGTGACATCTGTAGACACTCTTTAAGTGAATACTGCTCTGCGGCCCGGGCCGGTACGGGCCGGGTTATAAGCGTGTGCCAGGAGAACAGTAGTAATGTGAGGATGAATCCGCCGGTTTTTAAGGAGGTTAAAAAAGGAGAGCACATAGTCATTAATACCCGGGAAAAATTATCTGAGAAAAAGTTTTTTATCGATACCCTGTTTGCATCTTAAAAGCAATAATTTTAGTAATTTACGGGTTGTTTTCAGTGAATATTAGGTTGCCGTTTCAAACCGTTTCGATGTGGGGACTTAAATTCAATGCCGTCCCCGGTAATGGGAAACTAAGCGGGGTTCACTCTGTTTGCTGAAGTTATACAGGAATTAAGTCGAATATCTACTGTTTTCAGAACAGTTTTTTCATGCGATTTTCTATCTGTGAAGCCTGATCGCAATGGCTGCCCTCTTTGGGGTTGCAGTCGATCAAAATACCCATAACCTTACCGGCCAGTTTGTGACCGTCACAGGTTTCAAGCCGGTCGAGAAGATCGGCCATGATCCGGTTGAATTCCAGGCATTTCGCGTAATCGGAAACCGCCCGTTGGTGCAGGGTCACCGCTTTTTTCAGGTCTGATTTTATATCGTCGGGCATATTGGAGAATGTCATCACTCTTGAGTGGGGCAGATGCCGCCTTCACAGTAGATCGGCTGCTGGGTTTTCTGCAGGACTTTAGTGTCGGGAGGAACTGATGAAGTGAGCCAGACATTACCGCCGATTACCGAGCGGGCGCCGATGATGGTCTTGCCGCCGAGAATTGTGGCCCCGGCGTAGATAATAACTTCATCTTCTATGGTTGGATGGCGACGGGTATTGCGCAGGCTTTCTCCGGCGTCCCGGGGCAGGGAGAGGGCCCCCAGAGTAACCCCCTGGTAGATGCGGACCCGTTTGCCGATTCGGGTGGTTTCGCCGATAACAATACCGGTGCCGTGGTCGATAAAAAAGCTCTCAGCGATATGGGCGCCGGGATTGATGTCGATACCGGTCAGATTATGGGCATATTCGGTCATCATCCGGGGCAGCAGGGGAACCTTCAGGTGGTGCAGTTGGTGAGCCATGCGGTAGATCGATATAGCGAAGAGGCCGGGATAGCTGAAGATTACCTGATCGACACTTTTTGCCGCCGGATCACCTTCAATCGCCGCGTTGACATCGGTAGCCAGAATTTGTCTTAATTTCGGGAGCTGTTTGACGAAATCGGAGGCCGCGTCAAGGCCGCGTTCTTCACAGTTGACGCAACTGTCGTGGTATCTGAGGCAGTCGTGACGGATGGCGAGGATTATCTGATTGCCAAGCATCTCATGGAGTTCGGACAACTCCTGCCCGAGGTAGTATTTGAGGTTTACCGGATCGATTCGGGTCTGGGTAAAATAGCCGGGGAAGATGAGTTTGCGGGCCTGTTTGATGATGGCAATCGTATTGTCCCGCAGCGGGATCGGCTGCGGTGCCAGATGTTCAAAACAGTCGCCGCTGAGACAGGTTTTGGTCAGCTGATTGACAACCTTGTGCAAATCTTCCCGGCGTCGGTCGAGACGGATTGCCGGATTCTGGCATTGATCGAAAATCTCTTCTTCAGCCATAATTTACTCTCCCGGATTAAGTTTGCCGGTTGTAACTATTTCAAATTTTCCAGTCCACGGGTGTCTACCCCTTTTAGTACCTCTTTCTCCAGGTGGCGCTTCTCTTCCCGTTTGTTATGTTCTCTTTCCTCGATCAGACGCTGCTGTTCGGTATTCATGCGGATCTGGCGGTCGAGAGCCTCCTGCTCGGTTTCACATTGACGGAAACCGTCGGACCAGCCTTGTGCATACTGTTTATCAGTCTGAAAACGCCGGACATCTTTTTTGAACTGATCAAACATACTGCCCCCGGCTTTCTTGCCGCTGTGGCAACCATCCTCAAAGCCATCGGCATAAGATCGTGGATAGCCCTGCTGGATCATGGTGTCTCTCTGGGAAACACAGCCGGCGAGGATGAAGATAAGGGAGCAGGTCAGGGCCAAAAGTAACAGGTGTACGGTTTTCATTTTACTCTCCTGCAAACATTTTTTCTTAAGTTTAACAAAAAGTACAACAGGCCGGAACTCAATATAAGTGCCCATTGCCATAAAGGAACCACTATAAAAACCAGGCCGCTTTGTGCTTCAGGGTTAACGAGCATGGCATCAATAAAGGTCCATATGCCGAAACCGGCAACGATCGCACCCACGATGGTGCCGGTGGCGATTGAGCTTTTACGCCGGGCCCGTTTCAAGCACAGTGTCAGGCCGATATACGGACTGACAGCCACACCGATAAAACCTGCTGCCGAAATTGAAAGCTGTGATTCCATATGGGTGATGCCGATACCCGTAACTATTATCACAGCGGCAGTCAGGAGCAGGTATGCCAGCAGTTTCATTTGTGATACCCTTTAAGTAAAGGGTGATAACTCCCTCAGTCGTTTGACTATCGGCGGCAGCTCTTTGATGATTCTGTCAATATCATCTTCGCTGTTGTAGATACTTAAGCTGAAGCGGATGGAGCCGTGGGCCATGGTGAAGGGTACACCCATCGCCCGCATAACATGTGAGGGCTCCAGTGAGCCGGAGGTGCAGGCCGAACCGGAAGAGGCGCAGATGCCGAATTCGTTGAGCATTAAAAGAATGCTCTCACCTTCAATATTGGCGAAGCTGATGTTGCTGGTATTCGGGGTTCGGGCTTTAATGGTGCCGTTGACCTTGGCCTCGGGAATCAGGCGGATCAACTCATTCTCGAGCCGGTCACGCAGGGCCCGGACAAAGGTGTTCTCTTTTTCCAGGTGTGCTTCGGCCAGTTCACAGGCTTTACCCAAGGCGATGATTCCGGGTACGTTTTCCGTCCCGGCCCGGCGGCCTTTTTCCTGGTGGCCGCCAATCAGAAACGGCGAAAATTTGGTCCCTTTACGAACATAAAGGGCGCCGACCCCTTTCGGGGCGTGGAGTTTATGGCCCGACAAGGAGAGCATGTCTATTTGACTTAAGGCCAGGTTGATCGGCAGTTTGCCGACGGCCTGAACCGCGTCGGTGTGGAAGGTGATGCCGTGCCGGCGGCACATGGCGGCAATTTTCTCAACCGGGAAGATAACCCCGGTTTCATTGTTGGCCCACATGATAGAACATAAGGCCGTATCCGGCGTCAGGCTCTCCTCGAGGAGTTTCATATCGAGACAGCCGTCGCCGTCAACCGGAATTTCGGTAACCCGGTAGCCCTGTTTGCCCAACGAGCCCGCCAGTGAGCCGATGGCCGGATGTTCGACCCGGCTGGTGACGATATGGCGTTTGGCCGGATCCGCAGTCAAGGCGGCATGGACGGCGGTGCTGTCGGATTCGGTGCCGCAACTGGTGAAGATAATCTCATCCGCCTGCGCCCCGATCAGTTTGGCAACCTGAATTCGAGCCTCTTTGAGCTTCGGCCCGACCATGCCGCCGATGGAATGCATACTCGAGGGGTTACCATACATTTCGCAGAAGAAAGGTTCCATGGCCGCAAAAACTTCAGGCGCGACTTTGGTGGTGGCGTTATTGTCAACATAGACCGGTTTCATTTGGAAACCTCCTCAACCACCAGATCCGGAGATACAAATTCACGGAGTTTAGCTTCAACCAGATTCTTCAGGGTAATCGGAGCCGACTTGCAGGCTGAGCAGGCTCCACGGGTGGCAACGATAACCCGGTTGCCGACGATATCTATCAGCTCTATATCACCTCCGTCAAGCTGGAGTGAAGGCCGGATTTCCCGCTCAATCGTCTCCTCGATCAGGCGCATCTTCTGGATATTGGAGAGCTGCGGTTTTTGCTCTTCGTCGGGCTGGGGCTGATTCTGTACTTTGAGCAGAATCTTGGCGATATCGCCATGGCAGCGTTCACAGCCGCCGCCGGCCTTGGTGAAGTTGGTTACCTCTTCAATGGTTTTGAGGTTGTTTTCCTGAATTGCCCTGGTGATTTCAATATCGGTAACCCCGAAACATTCACAGATTACCTCACCCTCCTTTTCTTCAATCGTGGTGCCGCGATAGCAGGCGATCGCTTTTTCCAGTGCTTCATGGCCCATAACCGAGCAGTGCATTTTTTCCTTCGGCAGGCCGCCGAGATAGTCGGCAATCTGCTGGTTCGAGATCTTTTCCGCCTCGGCTACGGTCTTGCCGATCATCATCTCGGTCAAAGCCGAGCCCGAAGCGATGGCGCTGGCGCAGCCGAAGGTCTTGACCTTGGCATCGATGATTTTTTCATTTTCATCGAGTTTGAAGGTCAATCGCAGTGCATCACCGCAGGAGAGTGAACCGACATCGCCGATGCCGTCCGGATTTTCGATCTCCCCGACGTTGCTGGGATTTAAGAAATGTTTTTTTACCTTGTCAGTGTATTCCCACATTAGATTCTACTCCTGAAATTATATGGTTGCCCGGGTTAAGCTTTCTGGAAATTAAAGTCTAAACTTGATTATATTAGTTTGTTTTCCAAAAATCAAGTTTTTTGTGAAAGTTAATTTTTTTCAATAGTATTGAAAAAGGTCGTGAGGGACTTTGGCTGTAGCCTCAGAGAGAAAGTTTTATGCTCTTCATCCCTTGACATTTTACCTGAGGGTAGGCACTATATTAAGGTACCTCTAAAAATTGTCTTTTTGCACAATAATGGCGTTAGGCGTAAATCTTAATCCGCAAAATACTCAATGTATCCCTGCGGTTAAAATCTTCGCCTGCCTTGTTCTTGAACAAAAATTATAATTTTTCGAGACACTCATTAGCTCTAATGCTTTATGGTAGCATTGGAGATTCTTTACCTGTGACACAATTTAAGCGACAGGACAAAAAATGTTAAAACTTTTTCTCGCGTTTACCCTGGTTCCGGCCATAGAGATCTTTCTTTTTATTCGTCTGGGCGGCGCTATCGGTGTCTTTAACACCTTTCTGGTGGTTATTATAACCGGGGTGGTCGGGGCCGGGCTGGCCCGCTGGCAGGGGACGGAAACCATGTTCAGGATTCGGCAGAGTCTGGCCCGGGGCGAGACTCCGGCGGAAGAGATGATTGATGCGGCCCTGATATTTGTCGCCGGTATGGTTCTGCTGACCCCCGGTTTTCTGACCGATAGCATAGGCATCCTGCTACTCTGGCCGGTAACCCGACGGCAGTTCAAGATTTTTTTGCGGCGTAAATTCGACCAGTGGATGGCTTCCGGTCAGATCAACATAGTCCGCTACCGTTAGTTTTAAAGCTGCGGTCTACTCCTTTTCGCCGACCTTTTTAAGTTCCCGGATCAGATCCTCCAGTGGCGGTCTTTTGTTGATGTCGTGGACGTCGATATAGCGAATGATACCTTTTTTATCAATAACTATAAGGCATCTTTCACTGGTTCCACTTGAACGCAGAATGCCGTAAGTTTCAGCCACCCGGCCGTGGGGCCAGAAATCGGAGAGAACCTCGAACCAGAGTTTTCCCATCTGGCCGGTCCACGAATAGAGGGTGGGGATGTTATCAACCGAGATCCCCAAAATGGTTGCGTTATACCGTTTAAAAAGACTGTCAACGATATTGTAGCCCGGCCACTGGTCGGAGCAGACCGGGGTCCAGGCGGCGGGGATAAATGATAACACAACTACCTTTTTGCCACGATAATCCTTGAGACTTATAACCTTGCCGGAGACCGCATGCAGGGTAAAGTCGGGAGCCGGTTCTCCGACTTTTACCTTGATGTGGCTGTCGGTCGGGGGCAGAGTGCCGGGATCGTAGATCATCTCCCGAAAACCTCCGGAAGCTGCAAACAGCGTTGAATTAAACAGCATTAGACCTGTTAGAATTACGATAATAAAATTCAGCTTTTTCCCCATATTTACTCTTCCTCCTCAGAATTACTTTTTTCTAGCGCTCAGCCAGGTCTAAAAGGGCTTGCAAGAAATCCTCACTATCGCCGAAACCCCCTCGTTTAGCATAAAATATCAGGTTTTTCCGGGCGCCACGGTTATGGATTGCAATAAAAAAAGGCGTTCGCACCTGGCCGATATCTTTGTAGATGACATAGTTATCGTCAGCAAAGAGCGGGAACTTAACCTTGTATTTCTCCTGAAAGATACCAACTTCATAGGCTGAGTTGCCGATGCCGATGCCGATTATCTTGATTCTGGCGGCTATTTTTTTGTCGCTCTGAATTAGATCGTATAACTGGTTGACGGATGGGGCCTCGTGTTGGCAATAGGGGCAGTACATGCTGAAAATCTCGATCAGGAGAATTTCACTGTCGATATCCCCCGGGCTGATAGTGCGTTTCGCCGTCTCCGGTAAACCCAGGTAGGCGCGAATCGAGGCTCTTCCCGGGGCGCTTAAGAGCATGGCCGGAAGCTGTTTGCCGACCGCCGGAACTGGTGCTTTAACAGGAGTGGCCGGCGCCGGGCGGTTGCCGCTGCACCCGCCTGAAAATAGAAAAAAGACGAGTGCGGCTGCGGCCATGGAAAGCCCGGGAAAGCAGCGCTTATTCATAATTGTTAAATCCTCTTTTGGAACACAGTTTTCCCCGTTTTATTACAAACTCTGGCAGCGGTTTTTGAGAATCCCGATACCTTCGATCTCGATTTCGATCAGATCATCGACGTGCATGAAAATCGGAGGGTTACGAAAAACTCCAACACCGCTCGGGGTGCCGGTCATGATCAGGTCTCCGGCATCAAGCGTGAAGTGGCGGCTTAAATAACTTACCAGTTCAGTTACGGGAAAGATCATGTCGGCGGTATTGCTGTTCTGCATGAGGTGTCCGTTAAGGCGGGAGCTTATCGCCAGTTGTTGGGGATCTTTAAGCTCATCACTGGTAACAACCCAGGGACCGATCGGGCAAAAAGTATCGAGAGATTTGCCGCGTACCCACTGTTTGTCGCCGAACTGCAGATCACGGGCACTGACATCGTTGCCGCAGGTGTAGCCGAAGATCTTACTTAAAGCTTCTTCGGGTTTGCAGTTTACGGTTTTTTCACCGATGATCACGGCCAGTTCGGCCTCGAAATCAACTTTTTGGGTGATTGTTTCAGACCAGATGATTTTAGCATTGGGGCCGGTAACAGAGTTGGGAAATTTGGCAAAAATAAGAGGCTCTTCAGGCTTTTCAACCCGGCCTTCAGCGGCGTGGTCGGCATAATTTAAGCCGATCGCAATGATCTTGCCGGGCCGGTTGACAGGGGCGGCCAGTTTGACACTCTCCAGGGGCAGGCTCGAAACTGCTCCTGCCAGTGGTCGACCGGCTTTGAGCCAGGAGTGAAAATCACCGTTGAAATTGAGGGGAAACAGTTCTTTCCCTTGTACGATACCCAGTCGAAGCTTTTGCTCCTGAAAAAATTGCGCCAGTTTCATAATTTTCCTCCTGCGGTGCTAACGATCATCTTTCTTGCCCTGTTTTTACCGGTAAGTCAATAATCTTTTGCCATCATTTCACAAGCGTGATACAAAAGCGCATCAAAATCTACTATTTTTCTATTTGTATATCTTTAATGACGGGAGCTGTAATTGTCATGGAAAATGGATGTGGAGGTGATCCGGTTCAGCGGATCTTGGTGTTTCAGGAGCTCGGCAGCGGTGAGAAGAAGATTGCCGGTATTGAGCATTATGCGCCGGGATGTTTTGCCTTGGAAGTCTTTTCGATCGATGAGCCACTGCCGGCGATGATTGACGAGCCCGAAAACTATTTGCCGACCGAACTTGAGGCTGACCTGGTGCTCGGTTTTCTGCGCCATCCCGATCTCGCGGCCGAACTCTTAAAACGCTGCCGGGAGGCCGGGATACCTTTTGTCGCTTCGGCCAAAAAATATCCGGTTGCGGAGCAGCTGGCCACCCCTCCTATATGATGCTCTCTGCCCCGGCTGGTCTGGCTGGGAGAGTATGGAGAGCGTTACGGCACGCCGGAGTTAAAGGTTGAAGTCGAAGCGGGCCGGATAAAGTCGATTGCTGTGTTGCGTGGGGCTCCCTGTGGGGCGACCTGGCGGGCTCTGGAAAAACTGAAGGGTATGGAAGCTTCTGAAGCTGCCGTCCGATATGGTCTGGATGTTCAGTTTCAGTGCAGCGCTGATCCGGCCGGATGGGACCCGCTCTGGGGTAAAAGTCCGATTCATCTGGCCGCGGACATGCATTTCAAGGCTTTAGAGCGGGCTTTGCGGGATGCGGCGGTAAATGAGGAGTAGTCTTATGATTGACAACCAGTCGGTATATTTTACGGTTCTGGCCCGGATCGCCCAGCTTTTAGCCGGTGAGGGTGAGTTTCAGGAGACCATGAAGGCAATTTTGGTCTGTCTGGCGCGGCTGACCGGGATGAAACGGGGTATGATCTCACTCTATCGCCGTGATCTCGAACAGATTCATGTTGATATTACTTATGGAATTCCGGATACCTCGGAGCCGGTCGTCTATCGTCTCGGTGAAGGTATAACCGGGCGTGTCGTCGCCAGCGGGCGGCCGATCGCGATTCCCCGAATCGATCAGGAGTCGCTCTTTCTGGACCGCTCCGGAGCCCGCAGTAAAATCGATCGTTCGACCCTGGCTTTTCTCTGTGTGCCGATAAAATTTGCCGGTCAGGTAGTGGGGGCGCTCTCCGTTGACCGGGCGGCCAAAGGAGCTGATCTGGGCGGCGAACTTGAATTCCTCGAAGTGGTGGCCAATCTTCTGGCGCCGCGGGTGCATGGGCGCCGGGTGCAGGAGGAGAATGCCCGCTTGAAAGAGGCCATTGGCCGGCACGGTCCCATGGGTACGGTGGTCGGTAATGCCAATTCCATGCGTCGAGTCGCTGAGCAGATTGATCAGGTGGCTCAGACTCTGACGACGGTTTTAATTACCGGTGAAACCGGCACCGGCAAAGGACTGGTGGCCAGCGAGATTCACTATCGGAGTCCACGCCGTGATAAGCCGATGGTGCGGCTCGATTGTGGCGCAATTCCTGAGAATCTGGTTGAGAGTGAGATTTTCGGTCATCAGAAAGGGGCTTTTACCGGAGCTATCGAGAAACGGATTGGCAAGTTTGAGTTAGCCCACGGTGGCACAATTTTTCTTGATGAGATCGGGGAGTTGCCGCTCGCTTCACAGGTTAAACTGCTCCGGGTTTTAGAGGAGCGTGAGTTCGAACGGGTCGGCGGTGGTAAAACCATCAAAAGCGACGCCCGGGTGGTGATTGCCACTAACCGCGATCTTGAGAAAGAGGTCGCCGCCGGTCGCTTCCGTTCGGATCTGTTTTATCGCTTGAGCGTTTTTCCGATTCATCTGCCGCCGTTGCGCGAACGCGGAGCCGATATTATACTTTTGGCCGATTTCTTTGTTCAGAAACGGGGTGAAGAGATGGGTTGTAAGATCTCCCGGATTGACTCTTCGGCAATTGATATGCTGATCTCCTATCACTGGCCCGGTAATGTTCGGGAATTGCAGAATGCCCTGGAGCGGGCCATGGTTCTGGCCACCGATGGCATTATCCATGGTTATCAACTGCCGCCCTCACTGCAGTTGGCCGCAGCTGGGGATGAGAATGATTCCGGAGCCGAGGCCGGTGCCAGTTTTCAGGCGATGGTTAAAGCCTACGAGACCACCCTTATTGTTGAGGCGCTGAAAAAAACCCGGGGCAACCAGACAAGAGCGGCAAGACTGCTGGGTACAACTAAACGCGTGATTCAGTATAAAGTAGCAAATCATGATATTGATTACAGAAAATATCGCGGCGTCAAAGTTTGAGGACTATCCGGGGCTTAATTTTTGGCTCTATCGAGGAGGCTCTGATTAGTTTTTGTCTAAATTTTAACATTTATATTTCTTCAACTTTATTTTGGGTTGATACAAAAATGTAGGGTTGGTTGGTAGTGGTTGCAACAAAAATGTTTCATAATATGTAAGTTGTTGAAATTTTTTGAATTTATCTGGATTTGATCTCACCTGTCTGATTACTGTTGAATATCTATTCCGCAAAAAACGATACATTATTGTGTCGTTTTTTTATTTTAAAAACTAGCTGATGACACTGTTGAACCGTCTGGAAACCTAATCGGGGCTTTACATGACGCTATTTTCAGAGAAAAATAATCGGGTTGGCACAGGCTCTGCAACAGGCTCAGCAATTGAGTTTGAAAATTATGAAAATTAACGGGGATAATTATGGGAAATAGAAAAGAGAGTTGGGGAAGAAGTTCTGGTTGCAGGGTCATTGCGCTCAGTGTGGCAATCCTGCTGCTGCCGGCTGCCACCCTCTGGGCCGCTGAAACCCAGCCTGCAGTTGATAGCGGTACCACCGCCTGGATGTTGACCTCAACCGCTTTAGTGTTGTTGATGGTGCCGGGACTGGCGATGTTTTACGGCGGTCTGGTTCGGACCAAGAATGTTTTGGGGACCATGATGCACAGTTTTGCGGCGATGGGGATTATCGGGGTCTTGTGGGTGGTGTTTGGTTACTCGATGGCTTTCGGTAAAAATGTTCTGGGCGGCTGGTGCGGCTGGAATCCGGACTATTTTATGCTGAAAGGGATTGATAATGTAATTCTCGATGCTCATGTTCCGGAATATGTATTTGCAATGTTTCAGGGGAAATTTGCGATTATTACCCCGGCCCTGATTGCCGGGGCCTTTGCTGAACGGGTCAGTTTTCGGGGCTACTGTCTTTACATTGTCCTCTGGATGGCTGTGGTTTATGCCCCGCTTTGTCACTGGGTCTGGGCCGAAGACGGCTGGATTTTTAATCTTGGGGCCAGTGGCGCAATTGATTTCGCCGGGGGTACAGTTGTACATATTTCAGCCGGAATCAGCGGCCTGGTAGCTGCTTTGTATCTTGGTGCCCGTCGGGGTTATCCCAAGACGGCAATGCATCCGAATAATCTAGTTATGACCTTGATGGGGGCCGGATTATTGTGGGTCGGTTGGTTCGGTTTTAATGCCGGCAGTGCCGTATCCAGCGGCCTTGATACGGCCCGGGCCCTGACAGTAACCCAGGTTGCGGCGGCGGCGGGAGCTACGGCCTGGTTGATTATTGAAGCCATTCATCTGGGCAAAGCGACCACCCTGGGGATTGTCAGCGGCATTTTGGCGGGTCTGGTTGTGATTACTCCGGCAGCCGGAGTAGTTAAGCCGGCTGGTGCGATTTTTATGGGAATGGCCGCCTCTGTTGTCTGCTATTTCGGTCTCTTTCTTAAGGAAAAACTTGGCTACGATGACAGCCTTGATGCTTTCGGCATTCATGGGGTTGCCGGGATTCTCGGAGCGCTGATTCTGGTTTTCTTTATCCGCGGCAGCTGGATGCATGAGGCGGCCGCAAATGTCGGCGGCAGTTGGAGTGTGATGCAGCAGTTTCTGGTGCAGTGCAAAGCGGTGGGGGCGACGATTGTTTACACGGTGGTGGTTAGTGGTATCCTGGTAGTTCTGGTCGATAAAACCGTGGGCTTCCGACTCTCTGAAATCGATGAGAAATCGGGTATGGATCACGCTCTGCACGGTGAGCATGGTTATGGACTTACAAATCTTAATTAATATTTAAGAGGGTATAGATATGCAGCTTGTAACAGCAATTATTCAGCCGGATAAGCTTGATGATGTCAGAGAAGCTCTGGTAGCTGCCGGCATCTCGCGAATTACCACGAGCCGGGTTACCGGTCACGGTCAGCACCAGGAGCAGCAACATTCCAGCGAACGGCTCTATCGCGGGCAAAAGGTGATCCCGAACCTGATTCCTAAAGTCAGGATGGACATCGCCTGCAATGATGAATTTGTCGATATTGCTATTGAAGCGATATTGAAATCGGCTAAACATAGTGCCGGCCGGATTGGTGACGGCAAGATTTTTGTTACCGAATTAAAGCGCTGCATCCGTATTCGCACCGAAGAGAGCGGCGGCGCGGCGATTTAGGAGATTACATTTTTTATGATTTATAAAGGCCCGAGGCCGGACAAGTTCCGGTCTCGGGCCGCAGGCGTTTATTGGTAAACAAATTTTTTATTAAGCCATAATTTTTAACTTTTAAATTGTTGGACAGGAGGAGGAGGATTTAGATGGACAGCGCAAGTTATCAGGCCCTTTGTCAGAGTGCCGATGTGCTTTTTCTGATGCTCGGGGCGGTCATGATTTTTTCAATGCATGCCGGATTTGCCTTTCTTGAGGTCGGATCAGTGCGGCATCAGAGTCAGGTTAATGCCCTGAACAAGATCATGTTTGAATGGGCAATTTCAACGGTGGTCTACTTTGTTATCGGTTTTCCGATTGCTTATGGTATTCAAAGTTTTACCTTCTGGCATGAAGCTGATGTTCTGGCTGCCAGCGGCCAGGTGACGATGGTGCGTTTTTTTCTGCTCTTAGGGTTTGCGGCCTGTATCCCGGCGATTATTTCGGGCGGGGTCGCGGAGAGATCGAAATTCTGGACCAATACCCTGGCCGGGGCAATTTTAGTCGGTTTGGCCTACCCGCTGTTTGAGGCTATGACCTGGGGGCAGCTGCCGGTTTTTGGTGAAAATTCCTGGCTTTCGGGCTGGGCCGGGCTGCCTTTTCATGATTATGCGGGATCGGTTGTCGTGCATTCACTTGGTGGATGGTTCGCCCTGCCGGCAGTATTACTGCTGGGGCCGCGGATGAAACGTTACACTTATTACGGGGATAGTGCGCCGATCAAGGTCAGCAGTATTCCCTTTCTGGCGTTAGGGAGCTGGATCCTCTGTGTCGGCTGGTTCGGCTTTAATGTTATGAGTGCCGGCAGTCTGAATGCAATCTCCTCATTGGTGGCGATCAATTCGCTGATGGCAATGGTTGGCGGAATTATTACCGGAATGCTGTGTTCCCACAATGACGCCGGTTTTACCCATAATGGGGCCCTGGCCGGTCTGGTAGCGGTCTGTGCCGGCAGTGATCTTTATCACCCGATCGGGGCTCTGGTCGTCGGCGGCATTGCCGGGGCGATTTTTGTGTTCGGTTATCAATGGGTAACGGAACGTCTGAAGATTGATGATGTTCTGGGAGTTTGGCCGCTGCATGGGCTCTGCGGTTCATGGGGCGGCATTGCCGCCGGAATTTTTGGTCTGCAGACCCTGGGGGGGCGTGGTGGTGTCTCTTTCGTTTCGCAGCTGGTCGGTACCGGTTCCGCAATTATCTATGCTTTTACCGTCAGCGCTTTAATTTATGGAGTACTCAAAATGACGGTCGGTATTCGTCTGACCCCGCAGGAGGAGATGCTGGGGCCGGATCTGGTTATCCATCATGTTGAATCACGCCCGGAAGAGGCTTTATAACGACGGGAATAATGGAAGGAGAGATAAGTAGATGAAGATGATCGAAGCAATTATCCAGCCGGATAAATTACAGCTGGTAAAACAGGAGTTGAGGGAGATTGGGGTCAGTAAGATGACCGTTTTCCGGGTCAAGGGCTGTGGTCAGCAGATGGGTTATACCGAATCCTACCGCGGACGTACCTTTGAGGTCAACCTGCTGCCCAAGGTGTGTATGCGGATAGCGGTAAATGACGGGTTTGTTCAGGAAACCGTGGATGCAATTATCAAGGCCTCACGGAGTGGAACCATTGGTGACGGCAAGATTTTTGTCCATCCCCTGGAACAATGCATCCGGATTCGTACCGGCGAGACCGGGGCCGATGCGATTGGTTGAGTGTTGCGGTGATGCTTTTCCTTGATTATTTTGTCGGTCTGTGGTTAATAGCCGGGGATAAATAATCAGGGATCAAGCTTTAATTTATATAATAACGCACAATAAACTAACAAAGTAAGGAGCAAAAAAATGACTAGAGAAGAGATTGTTGAAATTGTTAAAGAGAAAAATGTTCGTTTTTTCCGCCTGCAGTTTGTCGATATCTTCGGTATCATGAAGAACATCGCCATCCCGTTGAGCCAGCTTGACAAAGCTTTAGATGGGAAAATGATGTTCGATGGTTCATCGATTGACGGTTTTGCCCGGATTCAGGAATCTGATATGTATCTGATCCCCGATTATGACACCTTCTGTGTTATGCCCTGGCGGAACAAAGACGGGGTTTCGACCGCCAGAATTATTTGTGATGTCTATAAACACGACGAAACTCCTTTTGCCGGTTGTCCCCGGGTTAACCTGAAACGGGTAATGGCTGAGGCCGCCGATCAGGGTTTTACCATGAATGTCGGGACCGAGTGTGAGTTCTTTCTCTTTGAAATGGATGAATACGGCCCGACCACAGTAACCCATGACAATGCCGGTTATTTCAGTGTCGACGCCGAAGATGACGGGATTGAGTGCCGTCGCGAAATTATTGATACCCTGGAAAAAATGGGTTTTGAGATTGAAGCTTCCCATCATGAAGTGGCAGAAGGCCAGCATGAAATCAATTTCAAATATGCGGATGCAGTTACGGCGGCCGACAACACTATCACCTTCAAATGGGTTGTTAAAACGATAGCCAAATCTTACGGCCTGCACGCGACCTTTATGCCGAAACCGGTTTTCGGTATCAATGGCTCCGGAATGCATACCAACCAGTCGCTGTTTGATCTCGAAGGCAATAATGTTTTCTATGATGCCGATGGTGAGTTGGGTTTGAGCAAAACCGCCTATCAGTATATCGCTGGAATCAACAAAAATGCCCGGGCCTTTGCCGCGGTTACCAATCCGTTGGTTAACTCCTACAAACGCCTGGTACCCGGTTATGAAGCTCCGGTCTATGTTGCCTGGTCAGCCAGCAACCGTAGTGCTCTGATGCGGATTCCGGCCTCCCGCGGCCTCGGAACCCGGGTTGAGGTTCGTTGCCCTGATCCGACCTGTAATCCCTATCTGGCTTTCGCTATGATGCTGAACTGCGGCCTGGACGGGATTAAGAATAATCTTGAGACCCCGGCACCGGTTAATGTCAATATCTTCGATATGACCCCGGCTGAAAAAGATGCCGCCGGCATCGACAGTATGCCGGCATCGCTCGAGGAAGCTGTCGATGCAATGGAAGCCAACCCGATTGCCCGCGCTACCCTTGGCGACCATATTTATGAAAAATATGTTTCCTATAAACGGGCCGAATGGGATAAATACCGGATTGCGGTTACCGACTGGGAACTCGAAGAGTATCTTTCAATCTACTAATTTTTGACATAGTGTTTAGAATTGCAGCCGCAGGCCGGATTTCCGTTCTGCGGCTGTTTTTTCAAACCTATTTCGGCAAAAAGAGATTGACAAGAAAACTCATCTCGACTAAAAATGCACTTCCTTTTTGGGTTGCCCCATTTATGCCCCAAAAAGACGGGCCATTAGCTCAATTGGCAGAGCAACTGACTCTTAATCAGTAGGTTCTGGGTTCGATTCCCCGATGGCCCACCAATAAAATCAAAGGCTTAGCTGACATTTGTTAGCTAAGCCTTTTTTGCGTTTTGGGTGAAAGTGCCAAGTTAAGTGCCAAGATCATACAGGAAATTGCAATAAAATTATGATTTTTCGTTTATAACTCCTTATATTATGTGACCCAGATACTATCTCATCACTGGGTCCATTTCGCTTATTTCAGGAGTATTGGTGATATTACTAAGATCGGGGTAGCTTTCGTCGATGTTCACGGCAAAGATGTCAGAATATTGCAATGTTGCATTACTATCTCTGCCAGCAAAGATAATACTCTTACTGTCTCGGGTGAAGCAAATTATTTTAGTATTACTAGCATGTAAAGGAAATATACTGCCAGTATCAATCCACCGATGATATGTGCCATCGGCACTAATGAGCAATATCCGAAAGCACAGATCAGAGTCAGACGGTCGTGAGGGGTCAATGCCTACGGTCGCAATCCACTCTCCATTCGGACTGGCAACAGCCATCTCAAATATGGTTGTAATACCGGTTTTTGCCGTGAGATTTACCGGAGAAGTGCCGGAATGTGTAGATATTGAGTATAAGACTGTAGTGGTGTCATCTCCAAATTCAGTACGATATGAAAATAATGCCAAGTTTCCCGAGTCACTTATGTTAACATATTCAATCTCGGGATATGCAGGGGCACATATTGAAGTCAAAAGTTTACCATTCGCTCCGGAAGGGTGTATTGAATGTAAACTGCAACCTCCCGCAAAGACAAGCTTCTGGCCATCTTGCGAGATACTCAAAGGCTCGCGATAGCGGTTGCTGTCATCTTCGGATATATGCTGGGACAGAAACCCGGCGTCCATGGATATACTGCAAATAGCATGATCCCAATCCCAGCTCTCTTCATTATACCATTCTCCATTAAAAATTACGCGGCCGTCACCACTGACATCGACCCCTCTAATATTATGCGCGTAGACCTCTACTTGCGGATGGGATACCTTTTCCAGGTCGATGGGGACGCCCCTTCCCCAGTCCGGCACGGCAAGAAGTGTTTTATACTCTTTGTCTGAAAAAGCTTGGCTACTGTAAAAAAGGACGACAGTTCCGTTATCGGTTATACCGGCAATTTCCGGAACTTCATCAGTTGTTTCCTTTCCGGCTGTTTTGATATCCCAAGACTCACCGTTCAGCTGGTTATGCATAACCAGCTTGCCACTCATGTTCTCTCTGCTTAGTTCCCTGTAGGCTATCATGCCGGACCCAACGGTAGCCAAGTCATAGGCGCCCCAATTTTCTGGAATCATGTTCTCAATGAGTAAATCCTCTACTATCCAATTAGCTATAGTGAGTGTGTCAAAAAATAAGAAGATTGTTTCAGAAAGACCAATAGTTTCACCGGTCAAAGCACAACCTAATAAATTACTGACAATAGTTTTGTATGTGTCATTTTCAAGTTGTCCTCCGGTTGAATCCCCAGTAAGGCAAAATACCAACAGACTCTGGGTATATTTCAAGAGGCCCGAGCTAATAGCATCCACGCACTCAAATGGGAACAATCCAACAAAACTTCTTAAGCCTTCCAATATACAGTAATTGAGATCAATTGTGTTGACCAGGTCAGTGAGTTGCCTGTCTTTATTCATGGCTTCCAGCTGGTTTTCATTCAAACCATTTTCCTTGAATATAGGGGCTAAGCGGATGAAAGCACCGAAAGTTTCAATTTTTTCTTTCGTCTTTATGTCGTTGCGTTCACTATTGTAGAACGAACCGGTTTTATATAGATTGTAACCACCAAAAATTGGATCCAGTATCTCAGTTGGAATCAGTTGGGATCTGGGGACCAGGTAGTATCTCTCTTCGTAGGATGTACCGGTCTTTACAACGGCAAAACGCCTTACTTTGTTGATTGCCCTTATTGCCCCATCGTTGTTCAAAAGCTCAATGTCAATGCCCGTACTTAATGAAATTGTTTGCCCGACCCCTACCACCTTGGCCACAGTTGGTGATGCCGATCGTGGAGACTCCAAATTCTTTCTTGTTCCTATAGTTTGGGTTCTTTTCGCCCGCATAGCTGCAACCTCACTGGCCGACACCCCCATCATAAAATAGCCGACAGCTCGGCGAGAGTTGTAATCAGATAACTCTGCTACGCCCATGGCTGGATGATAGAGGTAGGGCTGGCCGTCTTTCATTATTCCTACAATGTCATTTTCAGCTAGAGGGGCTGACCCTTCATAGGCTTTCCCTTGGTAAATTATTGTCGCATTGGGAACCACGAGAGTGCCATTGAAAAAACCAGCACTGCCGTCAGGGACGTCTACTGAGGTTTCCGGAACATTAAAAGAGGTTTGCCACAGGTAGTATGCATCAAGAGATCCGGCCGGAGTCAACATGAAGTTGAAATTGTAAGTACCTCCGGGCAAAGAAGAGGCGGAGAACTCACCGAAAGGTTTCTCATCAATCTTGCCGGTGGCTGATTGTTTCCATTTAACCATGCCGTTTTGCGAAAAGGGGTGGAAAACTCCATCCTGACCCAACAGGAAAAACTCATTCGGGGCAATGGTAGGGGCATGAAGAGCCAAGTAAGCATCGTAGGGGCCGGAAGGATTTTCAAGGTTGATTTCTACGCCGACATTTTCACCCCCATCGGCAATATCGCCAACACCAATGGGTTTGCAGGTTGCCGGATTTATGCCAGTTTGGGCTGAAACTGTGGCAGGGTAGGCGGGGTAGTTCAGTTTGTCGGTCGGGAGAGGTAGAAAATCTTCAACTGGCAGGGTTGCGGTCTTAACATCAAGCTTAAAGGTTAAATTATTTCTCGTTTTATCATATCGTAAATGCTGTGCAGTATTGCAATAGAAACCACCTTTAGCAGCAGATTTCCCATACGAGTAAAGTTCCACTTTAATATAGATATTCTTTTTCCCTATGAACGTCGGAGGTAAAGATCCTGAAAAGTCACCTGATCTCCAGCTACCATATTCTGGGGGTGTGGCCTCAGCAAGTTTTATCCAACTATTTTCGTCGGTTGCAACATAAACAAAACTGTGTCCCTGACTGAAATCCCAGTGGAATGTGGTGGCGCTGATAAACAGGGTAGCTTCGGTTATTGGTTCAGCAAAAGAAAAATGATAAACAATTACTCCAGGCGACGATGATTCCAAAGTCGTCCCTCCATATGAGGGACAAAAATATGTAAAGTCACCTTCAGTACGAATTGAGATATTTGTTTTATTTTTAATATATCTAGCGGCTGAACTATCATCGGGGTTTCTGATTGAATATGAAAAGCTCGCTGAGCTGGTGCTTATAGTTGCGGTGATCGTAAACGAGGTTCTTTCATCATTGAGATTTAAGGTGGCTACGTACCATGTTCCGGCCCGCAGAGCAGGGGTTGAGGTTGGGGTTATTGCTATCGTTTCATCTGCGCCGGGACCGTCTGAACGGGTATCCGCATCAGCGTCGAGTTCGGCAACGGTGCCTCCTGAGACCGGGCTTCCGTATTTTAGATAGAGATCCAGATCGCCACTGCCACCGGTGATAGAAATTGTCATTTCCATGGCGCCATCCGGTACCGCAATGCCAATGTTCGCATAACTCATACTGTTAACAGAGGTATTAAAAGGTATGCCATTTTCAAGGGTTGCTGTCCACGCCTGCGAGGCAAACATGATAATCAGGAATGTTGCGGTCAGACAGGTTAGAGCGTGGTTGCGTATATTTTTCATCCGGATGTCCCTCCTGTCAAAATTCAATTTCACTCTGTTTTCTATCTCTGCCACCCTCAGCGAATGGTTTGAGTGTGCTACAAAGCCTTGGAACCGTCTAGCTTATCTCCATACCCGTTGAGAAAGAAACCGGCCACCCCCTGATCGGAGGAGAAACTTACATAAGAGGCTCTACTGATTGATTGGGGAGCAAAAATCTGTTCGGCAGTCTTTACTACCTTTTCACCTGCTTTTAAATCCTTCACGACAACCGCTATCGTCTCACCCGCATCGTTGTAAGCTGTCAACGTGACATGGGCCACATTAGAAGAGGTATTGACAAACGCAATTCCGGTCCATCCTTCATGATCAATTTTTGTAAAAAGGCCTGATTTTTGAGGGGCGGAAGCCATAATCGAGGCTCTGATTCCATAACCATCATGTGAAAATTTTGAATACCCTTTTAACCCATATACAGGCGCCGTAAAAATCATATATTCAACACTTCCGCGTTGACCGAATTCAGATCCTACATCTACCTGATAACGACCATGCGGATTAAGGGTTTTAGAAACCGGTCCACCCAGTTGATTGCCAGCCATAT
>JANTFH010000011.1 GCA_024763535.1 Thermodesulfobacteriota bacterium | reverse complement strand
GCATCCTGACGGAGCCGGAAAATGCTTTGACCCGGCAGTATGTCGAGTTGATGAAGACCGAAGGGGTCACCCTGAAGATCGAGGATGACGCGATCGCTAAACTGGCTGAAATCGCCTGTCTGGCGAATGAGAAACATGAAAATATCGGGGCCCGGCGGCTGCATACGGTGCTCGAGTGCCTGCTCGATGAGGTATCTTTTAATGCCTCGGAAATGAACGGGGTGACGGTCAATATCAATGCCGAAGAGGTCAAGCGTAAACTTGACGATATTGTCGAGGATGAAGATCTGGGCCGTTACATACTGTAAGCTTTCCAATCTCCTTGATGCGGGGAGAGATCTTTAGTTCTATCCCCGGTTATGGAGAGCGAAGCAAACTTCGATTTTAGTGGGTTTTATATTATGGAAAAATATCTGCAGAAAGCTGAAATTTTAAGTGAATCCCTGCCCTTTATCCGAAAATTTTACGGTAAGACGTTCGTCATTAAATACGGCGGTCATGCCATGGTTGACGAGAATCTGCAGGAGTCTTTTGCCCGGGATATCGCTCTCTTGAAATTTATCGGCATCAATCCGGTCATCGTCCACGGCGGCGGCCCCCAGATCGGCAAGGTCCTGGAACGGATGGGGATCGAGAGCTCCTTTGTTCAGGGGATGCGGGTTACCGATCAGGATACGATGGATGTGGTCGAGATGGTGCTGGTGGGTAAGGTCAACAAAAATATTGTTAATCTGATTAATCAGCATGGCGGTAATGCGGTCGGCCTGAGCGGCAAAGACGGGCGGCTGCTGCAGGCGGAGAAGCTGTTGATGTACGATACCCCCAAAGCCGACCGGCCGCCGGAGATTCTCGATGTCGGCAAGGTCGGACGCGTGGCCGGGATTAACCCGGAGATTCTGCGCCGCCTCGATGAAGCCGGATTTATTCCGGTTATCGCCCCGGTCGGGGTTGATGACGCGGGCGAAACCTACAATATCAATGCCGATCTGGTCGCCGGGGCGATGGCGGCGGCCTTAAAAGCGGAAAAACTGGTGCTTTTGACCGATGTTGCCGGGGTCTGTGATCTGGCCGGTGAACTTCTGAGCAGTATCAACCGGCGCGAGATAGAGGCGCTGATCGCTGACGGTACGATCAAGGGGGGGATGCTGCCTAAAATCTCCTGCTGTCTCGACGCGCTTGAATCAGGAGTCGGCAAAACCCATATCGTTGACGGCCGGACTCCGCACTGTCTGCTCTTGGAAATCTTTACCCCGGAAGGGGTCGGCACCGAGATTCTGGTTTGATGCTATGCTTCTTCTAGAAGGGCGTCACCATATTGTCGTGCCCTGTTCCCCCGGCATTGCTCAATTTCTGACCCGTGAACTGCGGGATTTGAAGATGCCGATTATCGAGGAGCGTTCAACCTCGATTACGACCAAGGGCGATTTCACCGAGGCCCTTAAACTTAACCTCTACCTGCGTACGGGCCAGCGGGTTTTATGGCGTCTGGCTTCGTTCAAGGCCTCCGATCCGGATCAGCTTTACGAAAAACTGCTGCCGCTGCCCTGGGAGGAGCTGGTCGCAGCCGACGGCTATTTCTCGGTAACGTCGGTGGTTGACAACCCCACTATTCGCGATAATCGTTTTGCCAATCTGCGGGTTAAAGACGCAATCGTCGACCGCATCCGGCGGCTCTGCGGCCGCCGCCCCGACAGCGGCCCTAAGCGGGATCGACTGGTCTTCTATCTCTTCTGGCAGCAGGATGAGGTGAAAATCTATCTCGATACCTCGGGTCCGACCCTGGCCCAGCGTGATTATCGTCTCGATCCCGGTAAAGCCCCGCTGCGGGAGACACTGGCGGCGGCGATAATTATGGCCGGCGGCTGGAACGGCGCCAAAAATTTCATCAATCCGATGTGCGGCAGCGGCACCCTGGCGATTGAGGCGGCTCTTATCGCCCAGAAGCGAATTCCGGGTCTGCTGCGCCAGGCGTACTCCTTTCAATCGCTGGCGGGGTTTAAGAATATGGAACTTCTTGAAATGCGGGCCGCGGCGTTAAGAAAAGCCCGCCCCGATCGGAAAATACGCCTGATCGCCTCCGATATCGATCCGGCCATGGTCCGCGTGGCGAAAGAGAATGCCGAACGGGCCGGCGTGGCCGATGTCATCGAATTTCTCTGTTGCGATTTTGCCGAGACCCCGATTCCGGAAGGGGGCGGGGTTTTAATCTGCAATCCTGAATACGGCCACCGTCTGGGTGAAGAGGAGGAGCTCAAACTTACCTACCGGCGACTCGGTGATTTTCTCAAAAAAAAGGCCACCGGCTACGAGGCTTTTATCTTCAGCGGCAATCGGAAACTCTTAAAAGAGATCGGTTTGCGGGTGGATCGGCGCTGGTCCTTTGATAACGGCGGCATCAGTTGTGATCTCGATGCCTATCCCCTCTACCAGGGCAGCCGTGAAACAGGTTGAATAAACTGTAAACCGGGTAAATCCCGCTTGACAGCGGCTTATCTTTTTTGTTACAAGCCAGACCCCGTGCCGGAGTGGTGAAACTGGTAGACGCACTGGACTCAAAATCCAGCGGGGGCGACCCCGTGTCGGTTCGATTCCGACCTCCGGCACCATCTAAAATAAAAAGGCCCTTGAGACGATTTTAACAATTGTTTCAAGGGCCTTTTTTTGCATAAGTTTTTCAATTCGCATTAGAATTTAAACTTTGAACCAAGTTCTTACCCTTCCGGGTCAACCTATATTTTTGTTTACTGCTACGTGGTTTATCAGGGATGGTTCGTTCGATTAAACCTTCAGCCATTAAAGGTTCCAGGTAGTTTTTTAAGAAATGGATGCGATCTTTCAATCCGACAGTTTTTTGCAGTTCACCGGCGGACTGAATTTTTTCAGTTGCCTGCAGTAAGGCAAAGACTTGTGGGGTGACTTGTGGGGTGACTTGTGGAGAGACTTGTGGGGAGATCAATGGTTTTTCAGCGAACTCCGGTACGTTAACAATCATTTGAAAGATATCTCCCTCAATCAATTGCGGGTCTGCTTTACCATATATTTTTCCGTAAAGCATCATTTTGCGCATACCTGAACCGAGTTCGTCGGCTCGATCAATTTCACGAAAAAAAGCGCCGATGACCGGGTTTTTAGGATAAGGGGCAAAGGTATCTAGATTTAGTACGCCAAAACCGTGTGGACGATTGGCATTGTAGGTTGTCACTTTGCTGTATTCGATAATAAACCGCGCGGGAACACCACTGGTATATTCGCGATGGATCAGCATATTAGATGCCACTTCCCGAAAAATAGCATCTCGCAAACTCCTTCGTTCAATGCCTTCCAGATAGAAAGGATCTGGCAGATGTTTTTTGACAAAGGCCAAAATACGGTCGTAACTGTCGATTAGGTTGGTGCGAACCAGATCACGGTCATCGTAGCGATCAACATTCACTTTACGCAGGATCAGGTCGGTACGATGAGCAGGGCAGACCTGAAGAATAAGCAGATCCGGCGCAAACAGCATTACACCTGCAAGAGTAACTCCACTTTCTCCAGTAAGTGGATCAGTCAGATAGAGTTGCGCACTCTTGAGAAGTTGCAGATCATCCATATCTGTCCAGGGGTGGTTGTTCTTATTAACTCGGACATGATTTCGGCATTTTTCGATCAATTCCGGTCTCAGGTCTTGAACCTGAATCCATGGGAATATCTTGTTTTCACTAAAAGTTATCTGTTTACGTTGATAGAGTCTGGCAACCTGAACCGTATGATCTGTAATGTCGAGATCGCCATCTTCATTGCGGTCGTAGATCCGGCCGTTGCAACGATGTACCTGGGAGCTTTCCGGGATGTAAATCCGTAGAAGCCTTTTACCCCTCACTTCGATTGTTTCTATCGATAAGTAGGCAGTTGGGATAAGCTTTTGTGGATTATTAATCGCAGTTACAAAATCTTTTTTAATCTGCTCAACTGCATCAGGGTCAATGCCTTGGATTTCACCTGCATCATTTACGCCAAGCAGAAGCGTTCCGCCGTGCCGATTAAGAAATGCACAAACCGATTCATAAACATCCCGGTTAAGCCGATTCCGGCAAGTTTTGAATTCCGTGCTTATGCCTTCTCCTTGAAGGATCAGATTCTGTATTTGTTGTTTATTCACATTCATTCGACTTTACCAAGTAAAGAGTGTGGCTGAATAGTTACAAAATTATCCTACACCTGTTGATAGGGGGGGTCACTGATGTTTAATCGTATCTAAGAATTACGGCAATCTTTTTCTTGGAAAATTCCACCAAGTCCCCAACTTTAATGCGTTTGTTCTTATGATAATATTACTTAATGGCTTCCCCGTAAATGATATTTTTATCAGCATAAATCCACATTACATTGACCTTAATTCTGTACCCGTTGTCGGTGTCCAAAAAAACTTCTTTTATGCTTCATTGGTTTTGGTAATTTGATTTGGATGCAATTATCATTTCGGCACTATCTGCGATTCAACCCGGTTTGCGGCCTCGTAGATGGTGTACATGCTGTCCGCTTTTAGAGCTTCGTCAGTAATAAGTGAGTTAAGGTAGTCCCGGGAATTCGCTGAGACAATTATGTTCTTTTCGGATGGCTAAGTTAAAATTTCGCTAGACAACAGCGCAGGATATCGGAACTTTTTACGACGCCATCAACTTTTGCATGAGCTTTCGCAATGAAATAACCGTAACCTCATCGCTGACCGGAAATTCATCATCCCCGCCATAGATAATGTATTTTTGGGTCGCCCCGGCGTCTTCGCAAATTCGGCTGTAATGTTTATTCAACCTGGGCGCTGCACCATACTTGATTTCTATAGCCCAGATTTCCGAGGACGGCAGCTTGATAATCAGATCAATTTCAGCACCTGCGCCGGTGCGGTAAAAATAGGTTTCAGCGCGTTTAGGCAGAATCGAGTGAATATTTTCTATCACAAATCCTTCCCAGCTTTTCCCCAATACGGGATTCGACAGTAAGGCGTCGTAATTGTCAATACCCAGCAATCGGTGCAGTATGCCGCTGTCTCGAATGTAGAAACGAGGCGATTTCACCAATCGTTTTTTAACATTGGCATGCCAGGGCTCCAGCCGTCTGACCAGTAACAAATCAACGAGTATCTCTATGTAATGGCTAACCGTTTTGCCGTCTATTTCAAGGTTTCCGCCGAGCTTCGAATAGTTGACCGGTTCTCCCTGCAGGTGGGCCAACATGGTCCATAAACGACGCAATCTGTTCGCGGGAACCCGAAAACCCATTTGCGGCACATCTCTTTCCAGATAGGTGCGAATCAAACTCTCGAGCCAGTCCATGGCCAGGTCATCATCGCCGGCTAAATAGCTGTCCGGAAAACCGCCTCTGAGCCAGAGTTTTTGCAGATCGTTTCGGTTCTCTCCAACTTCCGGCAGGTTAAGACCGGACATCTCAATATAGCTGATGCGTCCGGCCAGACTCTCGGAAGACTGGCGCAACAGATCCATTGAAGCAGAGCCCAACAGCAGGAAATGGCCGGACTTTCGCCCCCGCTCCCGGTTCTTGTCGATAAGACCACGTAAGACCATAAACAGGTCGGGAGCGCGCTGGATTTCATCCAGAATGACAAGCTTGTCGCTATGACCTTCGAGATAGCTGGCCGGATCACTGAGTTTCAGCAAATCCTCGGGGGCTTCCAAATCCAGGTAGATAGAGTTCCGGTCTTTGGCTATCATTTTGGCAAGGGTGGTTTTGCCGACCTGGCGCGCGCCCAGAAGCGCTACGGCGGGAACGTGGGCAATATCTTTCTGAAGCCTGTCTGTAATCCATCGCGTCAACATACCTTGCATATTAGGAGATATATTCCTGAATTGCAAGGTATATTTGAGTTTGTTTCGTTTACTTTAGTGATTACCGGACAACACTGATCTCGAAGATGTTTTGAACGTGCAAGATCGGTTGACAGAAAATGGAAAAGAGAAAGTTTAAGCTCTATCGTCAAAGGTTAAGTATTGAGAGCCTTTGCCGGTCTTGCTTCAAGGAAGCTGCTTCCGGAATGGAATATAGCCTGTTTAAGTCATCCTCTGCCGGATTGAAGGGAAAATCAATTATAGACATAATTTAATAGTCGTGGTATCAGGCTCTGCCTGAATCGCAGGACATTGTATTTACAAATAAGGAATGAAAAAATGACCCTAGCTTCAATCAGTTATCAAAAAGTAAAAACCGATCGGGGTTATACCGACCGGCTTCTGGAAATTAATTTAAGTGATAAGACGATTAGCGTCAGTGAAATTCCTCAAGCCACCCGGCAGATGTTTGTCGGGGGCCGGGGCTACTGTCTGAAACTGGTTTTTGATAAGACCACGGCCGCAACCCGTTATGACAGTTCGGAAAATGTCTTGGCTTTCGCCGGCGGCCCTTTCTGCGGCGAAAGCAGTTTTGCCGGCACCGGTAAATTTATTATCGGTTCAATCTCGCCTCTGACCGGAACCTTCTGTGATTCGAACGTGGGCGGCTATTTCTTTCCTTTAGTCAAGAATGCCGGTTTCGATGCTATCAGCGTTACCGGGAAATCGACTGAGGATCTGATTATCTTCATCGATGGTGAACAGGGCTGTATCAGTTTGCGTAAGGCTCCGAAAACCGACAGCTCCCTGCTCGAAGCTGAACGTCTGGTGGAGGAGTGGCGGGGTAGTGATAAGCCCGGTTCGATCGCTTTCGTAAACGCCGGTATCGGCAGTAAAAACACCTTTTTCGGTTGCGTCAACAGCGTCTATTACGATCCCCGGCGGCAGCGCTGCCGGGCCAAACAGGCGGGCCGGGGCGGCATGGGCACGATTATGCGGGATAAAGGGTTGTGGGGGATCGTTGTCAAGAGCAACCTGAGCCGCGGCAGCGGCAATCAGGCCGCGGATAAAAAACGGATGCGGAGTGCGGGAACCAACCTGCGTCAGGTTATCCGCGATGTTGATCCCAATGAGCTGCGTCTGGCGCAGCAGGGTACCACCAGCCTGCTGGATATGATGAATAATCACGATATCCTGCCGGTCAACAACTACAAATTCGGCCGGGATGAGCGTCAGCATAAGGTTTCCGGTAAAATTTTTGAGGAGAAGGTGTTTAATCAAGAACATCCGGACGGCTGTTTTGCCGGCTGCACCCTCTCCTGCACTAAAGGCTGCGAGAGTCATACCCTGACCACCGGCCCCTACGCCGGTCGCACCGTACCGGTTGACGGCCCCGAATATGAGACTGCCGCCGCGATTACCAACCTCGGTATCTTTGATATCCCTGCAATTATGGAGTATGCCTGGTACTGTGATGAGTACGCTCTGGATACGATCAGCACCGGCGTGGTGATCGCCTTTCTTATCGAAGCCTATCAGAAGGGTTATCTCACCTTGGAAGATACCGGCGGGATCGAGTTGAAGTGGGATGATCAGGAGACGACCTTTAACCTGCTCCATAAGATGGCCGCCGGAAGTTCCGGTTTTGCCGGTGAAATCGGACGCGGAATCAGGCATATGAAATCCTGGATCAGCGAGCGGGCCGCCGCCCGCAACGGTAACGATAAAGAGCGGATTATGCGGGAGTTAGGGCTTTTCGCCATGGAGAGCAAAGGGCTTGAGTTTTCAATGTACATCACCAAGGAGTCTCTGGCCCAGCAGGGCGGCTACGGCTTTGCCCTGAAAGGCCCGCAGCATGATGAATCCTGGCTGATTGCTCTCGATCAGATCAAAAATGAGATGCCGAGTTTCGAAGAGAAAGCCGCGGCTTTGAAGTGGTTTCCGCTCTTTCGCACCTGGTTTAATATTGCCGGTCTCTGTAAGCTGCCCTGGATTGATGTCCGCCATCCGGATGCCGCCCAGACTGATGATCCGGCCAAGAATACGCCCACCATCGACTGCTATCTGGAACTGGTGAATTCAACTCTGGGAACGGAAAAGACGCTGGACGATCTCCTCTTAGAGTCGGAACGCTGCTATCTACTGCATAAGCTTATCAACCTGCGTCAGGGTTTCGGTACCCGGACCCATGACAAGATTCCGCTGCGGGCCATGGCTCCGGTTTTTATCGACGAATTCAGCTCCCGCCGGGAATACTATGTCAATTATCTCAGAGAGAATACCGCTATTCACATAAATGGGCAGGACGACGCGGAACTGCTGCGCAATCTGCAGGATCATCGCCGGCAGCAGTATGAGATTTTAACGGATACGGTTTACGCGGAAAAAGGTTTCGATATGAATGGCGTTCCGCTGGATGAAACTTTGGAACGTCTCGGATTTGACGAACCCGAGTACCGGGAGATTGTCTCCCGGGCCCGGCGGCAGTAATTCATTCCGGTAGATGGGTTCGCGCGTCCATTTATCTTATATATTTTTTCTTATGCAGATATTCAAAACAGGGGCTTTTTTTGTCCTTACTATCTTTGGAGACCTTTCCCCAGAGATAGTCTAAGCCGATTGCCGGGAGAAAAATCTGCGGTGCCAGCAGGGCCCCGCCGTAGAGCAGGGCGGCCGATTTGACGGGGATGGCAATAACCTGCGGATCCTGTAAAGGGCCCCTGATATTGACCGGGTTGACCATGGCTAGAAACTTCCTCTTCTTCTTGGGATAGATAGTCAAATCGCAGGCTTCATCCTTCAGGTTAACGGTTCCGGCGCCGGTGATTAAGAGGTCCGGGCTTTCGAGGATAAAGGCTTTGACCTTAAGTAATCCCTGCCGGGTGTCAAGAGCCAGAATCCCGCAGCCGATTTCAGTTGATCGTTTCTGCATGAGAATCTTATCAAAACTCCAGCCTAATATATCAATTGCAATCAGTTTCATGATCTGACTCGGTACTTTACCCTTTTCCAGCACTACTTCAAAAGGACCATTCAGATTCACTGCCAGGTCAGCCGGGGAGCGTCCCCGGCTGTTAATCTCAGTTCTGGCGGTAAGCTTCCCGGAGACCTGTAGATCCAGTGCCAGAGTTTCCAGCAAACCTTCAAGCTCCAGATCTTTCACGTCACCTTTCAATTCCACCCTCGGGGCTGACGCGGGGTCAGTATCATCAATCAACAGAGAAAACTCGGCCCGGCCGCTCTTGTAAACCAAGGCGGCGGGGTCGGCCAGAAGCCGGCCCGCTTTAAGCTTTACGGTAAAGTTAAGGTCGCTGATCCCTTCCCGATCCTGCCGGCCGACTATCTCGTCTATGGTGAGCTTGAGATCGCAATCAATCAGGTGCAGCAGTTCCCACGGAAGAGGTTCGGGGCTGAAAAACTGGCTCCGGTCAGGCTTTGCGGTCTCCGTTTTTTTCGGTTCGGGCGGCTTTTGCGCAGCCGCGTCCGGGATCTTCGGCTCAGTCTCAGACGAGATCGCAAAATCATGTAAATTTAAGCTTTGGGCGTGGATGTTGCCGCTAAGATAGGGGCGTTTTCCGGACAGTATAACCTCCAGCCCGGCTGTGATTACAGTCTGGCCGAAATGGGTCGAAAAGTCATCAAAATTGATTTTTTCAGGATTACCTTTGAGGGTGAAAGTTGCCCTTAAAGGGCCGTTATCGGGGACCTGTAAACCGTTATCGGTGGATCCGGAAAAGTCCGGCAGCCGGGTGCCGGCGGGGGCGGAGATGTCGCACTTTAAGTCGATCTCATCCAGGGCAGGCTCAGTTTTAGAATCTGATTCCTTAAATTTAAGGCGGCCGCCGGCTTTAATCTCCAGGGCTCCGGAGTTGCCGGTATGCAGTTCAAGTTCTTCAACTGAAAGCTCTTTCTTGCTTTCGCGAATTCTGGCTGTAATCCGTACCGGGCCAATCTCCGGCAGGGGTTGAGAGATAAATTCGTTTACGGTTAAAGTTGACGGAGAGTACAGCTCTAATTTTAGATCGATATCGCTGTTGGGTTTATCCGGGTCAACCGGGATGCGGGAGATCTCACCTCCCACCCGGGTTTCAAGTTCACCGGCATCCCGCCGGCAGAGGAAGTTAATCTTTCGGGCGGCCAGCTCCTGATTCGAGACCGCGACCAGTCGCAGGCTGCCCTGCAGTTTACCGAGTTCCGGAAGATCATCGGGCATGTAACCTCTGAACGTGCGGCTGTCGGGAGATGAAATTTTCACTTTAAGGTCAAGTTTCTTAAAAGGTTGGGGGGCGGAAAAATCTTCAATCAAACCATGACCGTCTGCTTTAATGTTGAGACCCTGTTTATTGGTTGCCTTAAGTCTAAGGTTGGAAAGTTTGAGTTCGGAGCCGTTGGTTGCAACCCGGGTCGCCAGGGTTAGTGACTCAACGGCGGACAACTCCTCGGGCAGCACCAGATTGAGGCTGGGTTGAGAGTTGATTACACCGGAGATGTTGGCTTGCAGATGCTTTTTAAGCAACGCCGCCAGGGTTAGTTTGAGTCTGAATTTACGGATCTCCAGGGGGGTTGGTTTACCGGGTATGAATATTTTGACCGCGGCCGCTGAAAATGATGGTCGGATTGAGATATCGGTTGTGAGTGGTTCAATGATTTCCAGTTGGTAATCGGTGAATTCTCTGACGGTTGTGGTCAGGGCTTCGCAGTAATCCTGCTTATCGAAAGTGAGCATGATAAAGCCCGCAGCCGCAGAGAAGATAATTATAGTTGCGGCCAGCAGAAGCAGTAATACCTTTACGGCTTTTCGCATTTTTATAGAGACTCCGGTTTTACGTGAAAGAATCGCGTCATGGTTTTTAGTTAGCGTAGTTTTCGGTATCGGTCAGGGAGTATAGCAAAGCGATCTCCTCAGCCCAGATACTGTCGTCGATGGTCTCCAGAATCAAAGGTATATTATCAAAACGGTTATCCTGCATGATAAAACGGAAAGGTTCAAGACCGAGATTGCCTTTACCAATGCTGTGGTGGCGGTCGACCCGGCTGGCAAAGGTACTTTTGGCATCGTTTAAGTGGGCCCCGCAAAGAAAGGAAAAACCGACAACGCGTTCAAACTCAAGCATGGTTTCGGTATATTTTTCAGCTGTCCGCAGGTCATATCCGGCGGCAAAAGTGTGGCAGGTATCAAGGCAGACGCCGATTCGGGAAACATCATCAATCTGGTCGATAATCGCTCTCAGGTGTTCGAAACGGTAGCCTAAATTGCTGCCCTGACCGGCCGTATTCTCAATCACCAGTGTGACCGATTCGGTCTCCTTCAAGGCGATATTCAAGGCTTTGGAAATCAGTTCAAGGCCCTGCTCTTCAGTGATCTTCTGCAGGGTACTGCCGGGATGAAAATTAAGTTTGGTCAGACCGAGCAGTTCGCAGCGCCGGCACTCATCAATGAAGGCGGTAAGTGATTTCTCCCTTTTTTCGGGTTCGGGGTGAGCCAGGTTGATCAGGTAGCTGTCGTGCGGGAGAACCTGTTCGGGCTTAAAATCACAGATTTCAAGACTATCTTTGAAGGCCGCAATCTCCGCTGCGGACAGATCTTTAGCCTGCCACTGGCGCTGGTTTTTCGTAAACAGGGCAAAGGCTTTAGCGCCTATGGCCCGGGCCCGGGCCGGGGCTTTAGCAACTCCGCCTGCGGCGCTGACATGTGCTCCTATATATTTCATGGTCACACCCTCATTTTGTTAAGCTCATAGGTTATTCAGATAGCGGTTAAAATAGCCGAGATGCAGCTGCGGGAACTCCCGGCGCAATCTTTGAATCAGGTTGACAATGCCCATCGGCTCAGGAAAATCATCCGCGAAAAGGTCAAAATACTGGCGCGGATCAATGCAGAGATTGCGCATCTGAATCTGGTCGATTCGGTAACGCTCAACCAGTTTTAAAAGGGCGTCAACCTCCCTTTTTGAATCGGTTACTCCCGGCATGACGAGCAGGTTTAAGGCCAGGTGCAGGCCGCCGGCCCGGGCCCGCTTAAGTGATTCCATGACTGCGGCAAAGGTGTAGTTGCGCGGGCGGTAGTAGGGCAGATAAACCTCTTTGCGGGCGGAGTTGAGACTGACCCGGATGGCGTCCATGCCGGCCTCAGCCATGGCCGACACCTTATACGGCAGGCTGGCGTTGGTGTTGACATTCAAAGTGCCGGCTGAGGTGTGGCGGCGTACCGATCGGGCGAATTCACAGATCCGGTCGGCCTGGAGAATCGGATCTCCTTCACACCCCTGACCGAAACTTAGGACCGGATTTTCAGCGACTTTAATGTGCGGCAGAGCGACTTCCAGCAACTCATCAAGGCTGGGCACGAAATTGATGCGGTCATGCGAGGCCGGGCAGCTTTCGCCCTTGGCCACCGCCTGCTCCTCCTGGAAGGAGAGACAGCCGATGCAGTTGGCGTTGCAGGTCGGTGAGACCGGCAGCGGGCACTCCCAGCGTTCAAGAAAAAAATTCTTGGCCGCGAAGCAGTGATAATCGATTGCGCAGCGGCTCATATGGTTGATCAGCCGGTTGTCGGGATAAAGGGCGAGTTTCCGATCGACCCCGGCGACCACTTCGTCATCATCGAAATACTCCGCTTCCCACTGCCGGTTTTCATCGATCCGGCAGGCGCAGGTAACATAGCCGATCTCATCCGACCAGCCGACGGCGGCGTAGGCCCAGAGCGGCAGGGTGTACTCTTTTTTATTGTAGGATACCGCCGGCAGCAGGAAGCGGCTGTAGGCCGGCGGTAGGAAAGCTGCGACTCCGATGCAGGGCGAGGCTTCAGCTCCGGGGAGTTCGGTGATTGCCCGATTTTCCCCGGTTTCCGGATCCCATCCCAGGGGCGGGCAGTCGGGGAGGAAAAAAAGGCGGCTGGCCTCAGGCAGCGGGATCAGCTCCGCAGCGGTGGGCCGGCGGCTGTTAAGGCCGGAGGCACCGAGCATATTCCAGGCCGGGTGGTCAAGAATTTCGCCTTTATCGTTGGCCACCAGAGCGTAGACGGAATCGGGATCGATAGGTTTTGACGTTGACATACTCATCTATCTGTAATATTTGAATTGGTTTGTAATCCGATACGCTGGAGATTATGGCAGCGGCCCGGTCCGGCGGTTGAAAAATAGGTCGGAGCAGCTCAAACTCCAACTGTCTGAAAGGTGAATTACACCGTTAAAGATATGCTAACTCAACCAGTTTATTTAATCAAGGAATATCCGGAATAATGTATCAGGTAAACGAGAAAAGTTCTGTTTGGCAGTGCTTTTTTATTTTTCTATTTTTGGCCGTGGTGGCGATGTTTTCCGGTTCATGTGCTTCACATAACTCCGGAATTGAGAATCCGAAAATCCTTTTTCAGAAGGCGGAGCAGAAGTATCAGAACGAGAGTTACGGCAGCGCTAACGATCTTTTTCAGGAGATTCAGAATGAATTTCCGGATACGGAATATGCGAAACTGGCTCTGCTGCGTACGGCTGATATCGCCTATCGTCGGGATGAGCTCGAAGAGGCGGCCCGGACCTATAACGATTTTATCAACTTCAACGAAGATCACGAAAAAGCCCCTTATGCCTTCTATCAGGTGGGGATGACCTACTATGTAACGTTGAATACGATAGATCGGGATCTTGGGGCTTTGCGTCAGGCTCTGGAAACCTTTGAGGAGGCTCTGACCCGTTATCCCGACAGCCCGCCCTATACCAACAAGATTATCCAGCGCATCAATGACTGTAAGCGGCGTTTTGCCAAACGTGAATTTTATATCGGTTTTTTCTATTATAAACAGGGTAAATTCCATTCCGCCATCAGTCGTTTCAAGTATCTTTTAGCCCACTATCCCGGTTTTATTGATGACAAAGTTTTCTATTATTTGGGGCTGGCCAATCTCAACCGGGGAAATATTGACGAAGGTCATCGCGCTTTGTTGACCCTGACCAAAGCCTATCCGGAAAGTCCGTTTGTCGCCAAGGCCCGGCCCTGGCTGGATAAGGACGAGGGCCCGGGCCTGCCCCTGCTTTTTATGGCCAAGGACTACTTTTTCTTACATGAATATGATGTTGGAGATGAATATCTCTCAACTACCATCAAGGGGGAAAATGATAAACCCCGGCTTTTTAATATGTTGAGTGGTCAGGGAAACACCCCCCAACCACAGGCCAAGGAAGTAACCTTTGAATCTCTTTACCGACCGGTGACCCCTGGCCAGGAAACAGAAAAAGAGTCGAAAAAAGTATCTTCATCCGGAGAAAAGGCGGCTTCAGCTGCCGGAATTCCCGCGTCAGCGGCGCCGGGGCTTGAAGGCTCCGGGGCCGTAGCCACGAAAGAGGATACGGCGGTGGCCTCACCGAAACCGCGTTCCCAGGCCCGTATCGGTTATAATGAAGATCCCCTCGAGGTTATTTCAGACTGGACCGAGGCCGACCGGCAGAAAGGTACAATTACATTCGGCGGCAAGGTGGTTGCCAAACAGAAGGATATAGTTCTCTACGCGGATCAGGTGGTTAACTATTTTGATATGGAGAACCGGAAACTGGTTCGGGCGATTGCCGTTGGTAACGTTAAGCTCAATCAGGCCGATAAGTTTGTTACCTGTGAGCGGGCCGAGTTGATCCAGGCGGAGCGCAAGGTGATTCTGACCGGAAATCCAGTCATGTGGCAGGGTGAAAACCGGGTTTCCGGTGAGCGCATTATTATCTATATCAACCAGAGCCAGGCCGAAGTCTTCGGCAGCAAAACCGGTAGAGCCAAGGTTAAAATAACACCGACCAAGAGATAATCTTCAATTTCGACTGTAGTTGAAAAAAATTACGGTTTGATTGAGGTCAGTTGTTCCGGTTTGCAGATGCCTTTTTCGGTGATAATGGCGGTGATAAGCTGGGCCGGGGTTACATCGAAGGCCGGGTTGTAGACTTTGACCGCTGCCGGGGCAGTGCGTTTTTCGCCGAAGAATCTTACTTCATCGGCATCGCGTTCTTCGATCGGAATCTTGCTGCCGTCAGCCAGAGAGAAATCTATGGTTGAGGTCGGGGCCGCGATATAGAAGGGCAGATTGTGGGCTCTGGCGGCCAGGGCGACGCTGTAGGTGCCGATTTTATTGGCACTGTCACCGTTGGCGGCAATCCGGTCGGCACCGACGATCACCAGATCAATCATGCCTTGAGCCATGCAGTGGGCCGCCATGTTGTCACAGATCAGGGTAACCGGAATTTCATCTTTGAGTAGTTCCCAGGTCGTGAGCCGGGATCCCTGGAGCAGGGGGCGGGTTTCATCGGCAAAAACTTCAATCTGCTTACCCGCGCTCTGGGCCGCGCGAATAACGCCTAAGGCGGTGCCGTAATCGGCACAGGCTAAGGCTCCGGCATTGCAGTGGGTTAAGATTCGGGCCCGGGCCGGGATCAGCTGAGCTCCGTATTCTCCCAGCCGGCGGTGATCACGCTGGTCTTCGGCAAAGAGCCGGTCGGCCTCCTGCAGCAGGCATTTATATAGTTGGTTCGGATTTAAGCCTTTCTCAAGCTCGGTCAGGCCGAGTTTTTTCATCCTCTCCAAAGCCCAGAAAAGATTTACCGCCGTCGGCCGGGTCGCGGCCAGAATATTGATTATCCCGAGAAAATTTTTTTCATCTACAGTCTGGTGGCAGTCGAGCTGCTCCTTAAGGCCGATAACAACCCCGTAAGCGGCGGTTACGCCGATGGCCGGGGCCCCGCGTACGGCCAGGGTCTTGATCGCTTCGCTGACCGCGGAGAGGGTTCTGCACTCAATAAAAATTTCCGCATTCGGAAGCCGCCGCTGATCGAGCAGGCGCAGGGTGTCGGTCTTACGATCCCAGGATAAGGTTTGAAAGGCAGTCATGGTGATTGGCGTTTTTCGTTTATTCGATTATCTGGGGGACTTTGAAAAAGCGCTCTTCCCGCTGCGGGGCATTGCTTAATACCTTCTCACCCAGACCTTCCCGCAACTTATCCTCCCGCATCGGTGTGGCGCTGGCGGCCACCCGGGCCATCGGCGGGACTTCAGAGGTGTCGAGCTCCTGCAGTTTGTCCATATAGCCTAAAATCGCGTCCAGTTGAGTGCGGTACTCTTCCATCTCGGTTTCACTCATCTCAATTCGTGCCAGAGAGGCCACATGTTTAACTGTTTTTAAATCGATATTTTTTCGGGTCATGGTTCTGTCTGTGTCCTTGTAATTGGTTGACAATAGATGGTGTCTGATCTCTAACTCATTCAACTACCGCTTATAAAGCATAAATGGAATGGCCGCCACTATTTTCTGAATTTATCGGTGCAAAAAAAATTAGGTGCTGTTTTTTTCTGCTTGCATAGAATGCTGTCAGAGGCTAATTAGATATTCTATATTTGATCTGAAAGATGTTATGATATTATTTAAGGTAGTAAACGATGATGACCGTAAGAAAATGTATCTGGGTGCTGGCGGCTGGTTTGTTGCTGCTCCTTGCCGGCTGTACCGGAGAGTGGCAGCCTCATACGGCTGTATCTCCGGCTGGTGAGCGTTTACCATTCAGCCCCAAGATCAGGAAGGATGCCTGGCGTCTGCAGGCGGAACAGCTGGAACGACTGGGTGATTATAATGGTGCCTGTCGGGTGGTCCGGGCCCGTTATCTCAGGTACCCGGAGGTTGAGACTGCCGATTACTATTCCCTGCTGCTTTCTCGTTTAAGGGAAGATGAACTGGCTGTTCGCTGGCGGCAGGAGAGTGACCGGGGTCTGCTCTGTCGGGTCGCGGCGGAGTATTTCGGGCGTCTTAAACGGCATCCTGAAGGAACGCTTTCGCCGGGTGATAATGAACTGATGCTGGATATGGCGCAGCTGTTAAGCAGCGGCTGTAAAGTTAGTGATGAGGTTCGGAAGGCCGCCGCAGCTCTGTTGCTTGAACACCAACTGCAGATCGAAAAAGGCGAAATCAGAATAGGCTGTCTGCTACCTTTGAGCGGCCCGAGTGCGGCTGCCGGCACCCGCTTTCTGCGGGGGATGGAAATTGCCCTCGGGGTCTACCCCCGACCGGAGCCCAAAACAACCGCCGAAAAGACTGCGGTTGACAATCCTTCTGAAAAGGGGGAAGTTGAGGCTCAATCTGTTTCTGCGGCCTCTTCGGACGTTTCGCCGGCAGAGCGTGAACCGGTTGCTGACCGTAATGCCGACACTCCTTCTCTACCCCGCTTTAAGGTTTTTTTCTACGATACTGCCGGTGAGGGTGAACGAGCCCGGGAGGGAGTGAATTATCTGGTGCAGGAGAAAAAGGTCAGCCTGTTGCTCGGGCCCTACTCCGGCAAAGCTGCAAATTATGCCGCCGCCGAGGCTCAGAGTCTGGGGGTGACGATGATCAGCTTAAGTCCGCTGCTTCACAACCTGGATGGTTATCCGAATGTTTTTCAGCACTGTCCGACGATTCGCAATCAGGCGGTTTCTTTAGCGGAACTCTCCCGCACCCGACTGGGGATCAAGAAATTTGCGTTGCTGGTGCCCCGCAACCGTTACGGGCGGGAGTTTGCGGAAAAATTTGTCAGTCAGGTGCAGAAATGGGGCGGTCAGGTGGTGCGTCAGGTTGAATATGATGCCAGCCAGCCCGATTTCGGCCCGGCTATCCGGGAGCTTATCGGGGTGCGGCGCTACCGTCGTTTTAAAGAGAAGCGTAAAGATTATGAAGCCTGGCTGAAGCTGCGGCAGCGTCGGGCGGCTCAACAGAGGGCGCTGGAGAACGGCGAACAACCGGAAAAGTATGGTGAGGACAAACTTGCTGAATTCGCCCGTCAACTCGGAATTGATGAAGCCGAGATTAAGTTTGTTGAGGCCGATAAAATCATGCCGCGGCCGCTGCTTGACTGTGATTTTGACGCTCTGGTAATACCGGATCGGGAACAGACCCTGAAACTGTTGATTCCCCAGCTGGCTTTCTACGATCTGGATGAGTGCTTTCTTTTGGGAGGCAGATACTGGAATAAGGCCGATTTTCTGGATTCGGTCTCCAATTTTGCCGAAGGCTCATTTTTTGTCGGGGCCTGTCTGCCGCCGGTCAATAGCGATGCGGACTCCAAAAACCCTAATCCTGATCCCCAGGCGGAACTGCAGAACCGTTTTCAATCCGAATTCAGCGCTCTCAATCAGGGCCAGGTTCCCGGTTTGCTGGAGCTCTATGGTTATGATACGATAATGCTGCTGCGCCGGCTGGCGGTTAACATTAATCCTGAAGCCGATGCTGAAACCTGGCGCCGGCTGATTGCCGGTTGCCGGGATCTGCCTTTAGCTTCCGGCCTGACGACCACTCTGGATGACGGTGAAATTGCTAAAAAACTCTACCCTCTGATGTTTCGCAAGGGCAAAATCAGTCTTGTCAGTGAGGCTTGTTTTTGATTGACGGCTGTGGTCGGTTCGCCTGCATTTCTGCCCTTTGAATAAAAAGTATAATTTTTTTTGAGATACCCTCTACTCTTCAGAGAGGTGGAAAAGCGGACCTGGTTTCGGTTTTTTCACCTCTTTTGTTTTCTGTGGAGTCCGGCTGTTGCGTTCCCAGAAACAGCCTTCATGGTAACCCTGAATGGTCTTGTCGGCCGCTGCCCCGGCCAGGCGTTTCAGGGCCATGGCACAATAGTCGGCCTCTATCTCAATCCCTGCGAAGCGGCGCATAAGTTTTTTGGCCACGACGCAGGTGGTACCCGAACCGCTGAAAGGGTCGAAAATAAAATCCCCAGGTTTTGAGCTGGCCAGAATCAGTTTGGCGATCAGCTTTTCCGGTTTCTGGGTTGGATGGTCGGTGTTTTCCGGCATGGACCAGAAGGGGATGGAGATATCGGTCCACAGGTTTGAGGGGTGGGTCAGGCGGAAGTTGCCGTTGGCATCCGTCCGCCAGTCTTTGGGTGCTCCTGAGGCGTTACGGTAGGGGGCGATCACCCGGCGTTTTAATTTAACCGCATCGACATTGAAATAGTAGTCGTTGGTTTTTGTGCAGAACCAGATATCCTCAGAGCAGTTCTTCCAGTTGCTTTTAGCTCCGCGTCCCTTCTCCCTTTCCCAGGTAATCCGGTTGCGAATGGTAAAATGTTCCTCTAAAACCGTCTGTACCGCTTTCGAGGAGTGCCAGTCGCAGCAGACATACAGCGATGCCGTCTCTTTCAGGCATCGTTTAAGTCCGGGCAGCCATGATTCAAGCCACTGCCGGTAGGCTGTTTCACTCTTTCGCGTAAAGGAGGTCGTGGCGAATTTTTTACTCAGGTTGTAGGGTGGGTCGATGATCAGAAGGTCGATGAATGCTTCCGGTAAAAACGTGCTGCAGGATAAAATATCCTGATTAATGATCCGATCTCTCAAATCATCAATGTTGCAGGGTGAAGTGATGCTGATGGCCTCTCGCAGCAGCTCTTTTTTTTCCGTTTCGGTGAGGGTCAAAGTACGGTTGCGCTGGGCTTTTTCGGACATGGGGAGAGCCCTCTTTAAATCGTGAGGCGGATAGGGTTCATAGAACCCTATCCTAAAGGAGCTTTACTCAGATTCAAACCAGCGGTAAACAACTCCGGCCAGAATCGCCCCGATTATGGGAGCAACCCAGAAAAGCCATAGTTGCGAGATGGCCCAACCGCCCTGAAACAGCGCGACTCCGGTACTGCGGGCCGGATTGACGGAGGTGTTGGTGATGGGAATACTGATAAGGTGAATCAGGGTGAGTCCCAGGCCGATGGCAATCGGTGCCAGACCTTCCGGGGCCCGTTTGTCAGTTGATCCCAGAATTATAATCAGAAACATAAAGGTCATGACTATCTCGGTTACGAGAGCGGAGGTTAAACTGTAGCCGCCGGGAGAGTGTGCTCCGTAACCGTTTGAGGCGAATCCGGCGGTTACATCAAAACCGGCTTTTCCGGTGGCGATGAGATAGAGGACGGCAGCGCCGGCGATACCCCCGGCCACCTGGGCAATGATGTAAGGGACGAGTTCAGCTGTCGGCATTCTGCCTCCGGACCAGAGACCGAATGAGACTGCCGGATTGAGATGACAGCCGGATATATGGCCGATGGCAAAGGCCATGGTCAATACCGTCAGGCCGAAGGCCAGGGCTACGCCGAGAAAGCCGATCCCGACATCGGGAAAAGCCGCAGCAAAGACCGCACTGCCGCAGCCGCCTAAGACCAGCCAGAAGGTACCGATAAACTCCGCGCCGAGTTTTTTTGATAATGTCATTTTTGCCTCCTTTAAGTTAGGTCGGTTACAGCTCCTTGAATTTACTGAAAATTTATCCTTTGGGAGCTGGTTGAATATCTCCTCTGGATTAATTGCACACTCTTTTTAAGAGTTTCTGTATCTTTTCAATTCACTATAAACACATTGTTAACTGAATTGCAATGAAAATAAATTTCTCAGGCTGTATGCTTTAAACACGCAGGTTAGATTTTACAGGGGTTTATCCTACATAAACGGGCCGGCAGCTACAACTTTATGAAAAAGGTCGAGAATGATGCTTGGATAGAGGCCTAAAGCGATGGTGGTGGCGGCGATGGTCAGAAGCGGAAGGCTCATGGACAGGGGCGGGTCCTTGATATGGCTGTTGTTGATAAACTTTTCATCTAAAGGGCCGAAGAAGATAATCTTTACGGAACGGAAACAGTAGACTACGGAAAAAGTGATCGCTGCGGCTCCGGCGATGGCGATTACGAGTTTTGCCGGAGAGCCCATCAGGCCGGCTTTGAAGATGCCGGTAAACATGATCCATTCGGCCGGAAAGCTGCTCATCGGTGGGAATCCGGCCAGTCCCATGGCCCCGATAATCCAGAGGGCCGTGGTTAACGGCATTTTTGCGGCCAAGCCCCCAAGCTGGCGCATATCGCGGATGCCGGTGGTATAGACGATGATGCCGGCGGTGGAAAAGATGATGGTTTTTCCCATGATATGACCGAGAAAGAAGAAGAGTCCGCCATCGATGCCGGCAACCGTCAGAGAGCAGACTCCGAGCATTGAGTAAGCCAGTTGACTGATAGTCGAGCAGGCGGCAAAACGTTTGATGTCGGTCTGCCCCAGGGTTAAAAGAGCGCCGTAGACCATGGTTATCAGTGCCAGAATCATCAGCGGCAGGGAAAAAATCTGAAAATCGGCGGTCAGTGGAATAATCAGGATGCGCAGCATGACGTAGACGGCAATGTTGGCATAGACCGCCAACAGTCCGGCGATGCAGGTCGGGTGCTCAGCATGAACCCAAGGCATCCAGACCTGAAAAGGAACCACCGCCATTTTGGCAAGAATCGTCAACAGGAACATCGATATAGACCAGAAAGCCGCCGGGGTCCCCGCCATTTGAGCAATGCTGGCAACGGCGAAGCTTGCGGTCTGATAGTAGACGATGATGGAGCCGACCAGGAAAAAACCGGCTCCGAATACCGCCCACATCAAACAGACCATAGCGACTCTGACCCGGTCGACATAGCCGAACATGGCCATGATAAAGAAGAGCGGCAGCGGGAGGATTTCGAGGAAGAAATAGATGCCGATCAGGTTTGAGGCAAAGCAGACGCCCATGAAACCGGTGGGGAAGAGGAGAAACAGGGCGTAGAACCGGGTATAGTGATTGGTCGCAGTTTTTTCGTCAACCTCGCCATAGATTGCCTCTATGCGATGATCAATGTAGTGGTCGGCGTAAAAGGCCAGGGCGGTGCAGAGCATATTAATAATCAGGGCAATCGGCAGGCTGAGTCCGTCTCCCAGAAGGTTCATGGTGATAGCCGGGCCGGCAAAAGCATGCTGTTCTATTATCGGAACACCGCCCAGGGTCAGTTTAAGGGTGGCAAAAAGCAGCAGCAGGGTGGAATAGAGCAGTCCGATGCGGGCGATCCAGGCTGCTTTTTTACCAAACAGGCGCCGCCCGAAAATGACTGCCGGAGCACAAAGTGCCGGGATTATAATGGTTTGGAGAAGGATATGTTCCAGCATCTTATCAGGGCCACATTGCCAACCCGATGGTGAGCAGAATGATACCCATCAGGTAAGCTCCAATATAGAGAAAGTTGTCGGTTTCAGTCTTCAGGCGCAAAAGCAGGTGCGGTAACCTTTCCGTTACCAGGACCGGGAGACGGTGATGGATCAGGTTGTCAAAATTATCTTCGATCTCAAAAGCGACAAAATCGGCAAGTTTCAAGGTGCCGTTTATGAAGAGACGATTGTAGAAAGCATCTATAAACCAGCGGTGCCAGAAAAATATATGCAGTTCTCGGAAAACCGAACGTGACTGCAGTATGATCTTGCGTTCGTGACTCCTGTAGATGACCCATGCGGGTATCATGCCCGCCAGAATTGCGCCGATCGAGAGACAGGTTACCAGAAGGTGGTAATTGATTGCGTGCTCGGCGGCTTCCTTGATCGGCAGTTTCAGGGTTTCGGTAAGATTCAAAACGAAATTGTGGTGCAGCAGACGCTCAACCCAGGGGCCGCCGGCACCTAAAGCCAAAAGCATCAGCGCGAGCAGACCGCAGGCTCCCCACATAATCGGCAGGGCTTCATGCGGCGTTTGTGACTCTTCCTTAAGATGGCTAAGATTTTGGCTCTCGGCGCCGTAGAAAACCATGGCCATCATCCGGGTAGTGTAGAATGCGGTAAGCGCTACGGTTGCTATGGCAATGACAAAAATCGGAATATGGTGGGCTTCCAGATTTACCAGCAGGATTGCATCCTTGCTCCAGAAACCGGGGAGTGGCGGTATTCCCATCAGACAGACGGCGGCAATCATCATGAAAAACCAGGTGTAGGGCATATAACGGCGCATGCCGCCCATATCCTGGATGTAAATTGAGTGGACGGCATGGATGACCGACCCGGCGCAGAGAAAGAGACAGGCCTTAAATATAGCGTGGCTGATGAGGTGAAAAATTCCGGCGGTGGTGCCGGCCACCAGAGTCGACTGGGTCAGGCCGGCAACCCCTAATCCAATCCACATATAGCCGATCTGGCTGACGGTCGAGAAGGCCATAATCTTTTTCAGCTCTTTGGCGACCAGTCCCTGAGTGGCGGCAATAAAGGCGGTTATGGCACCGACCCAGGCGGTTATGGTAAAGAAAAGTTCCGCACTTTGACAATCGGCAACCCAGCGGCCGATATAGAAAATCGGCACTAAACGGGCCACCAGATAGACCCCGCTTTTAACCATGGTGGCGGCGTGGATCAGGGCCGAGACCGGACCCGGCCCGGCCATCGCTTCAGGGAGCCATTCATGTAGAGGAAACTGGGCCGATTTACCGATCGGGCCGGCCAGCAGCATAAAGGTTACGAGAACCACCAGGTTGGGGTTCTGTGCCAGTTCCGGGAACCATACCGGGGCGCTTTTGTAGAGTTCCATCAGGTTTAAGGTGTGGGCGTAGAAGAAAATAATCAGAATACCACCCAGCATGATCAGATCACCGACCCCGGTAACCACCAGGGCTTTGAGACCACAAAATGACGGAGTCGTCATCGGGGCATCACCTTCAGGGCCGCCGATCCAGTACTTTCGTTCATCCTTGTAATAGAAACCGATCAGGGCGTAACTGCAGAGACCGACCAGTTTCCAGCCGACAAAAAGCAGCAGCAGGTTATTGGCCAGAACCAGCAGGAGCATACTGCCGATGAAAAGATTTACCAGCATCAAAAAGCGATTGATCCCGGGATCACCTTTCATATAGCCGAGGCAGTAGACCGCGATTATGGCACTGATCACGGAAACGACCAGAATCAGAATCAGACTTAAGGGGTCAAGGAGAATGCCGATCTCAAGGATAAAGGGATGGGTTACCCAGACCCAGCTGCTCTCCAGAGGGAGTTGACCTGGGTGCAACAGTAGCGGCAGTAGCCGCAGACAGCAGAGGGCCGCCATGATCGGGAAAGCAACCGCGGCCAGATTACGCAGGCGCCCACTGATGCAGGAGGCGACATAAATTGCCGCTATACCGATGAAAGGCAGAATTATGGCAAGCCAGGCGTAAAGATGCAAAAGTTTCTCTCCTTAAAAAACAACCTTGAGAAGCGGCTGGACGAAATTGTTGACTATCCAGTGACTTCCCAGACCCGCGGCAATGATCGAGGTTGCCGCCAGCAATATCGGAATCAGCATCGCCGCCGGGACCTCTTCCACAGCGACGGCCGGGTAAGCTTCCCGGCGTTGATAATCGGGTTGTGGCTCTTCAAAACAGGCTACTTTAATTACCCGGAAAAAATAGATAACGTTGAGAATCGTACTGCCCAGTAATGCGAAAATAAAAACCCAGTTGCCTGCCTCCAGACAAGCAAAGAGGAGGTATATCTTACTGAAAAAACCGCTGGTCGGCGGGATGCCGACCATGGAAAAAGCTCCGATGGTAAAGGCCAGCATGGTGTACGGCATCCGCCGGAAAAGATGTTGCAGGTTATCAATCCGGCTATTTCCCAGACGATAGATAATGGCTCCGGTAGCCAGAAAAATACAGCTTTTGGTGCAGACTTCACTGACGATTGTCAGGATGGCGCTGGAGTAGCCGGCCTTGTTGACCAGAGCGATGCCTAAGACAATATAACCGACCTGGGCAATGACCGAGTAGCAGAGCATCTTTTTTAAGTCTTTCTGGGCAATGGCATAGATTGAGCCGATCAGCAGAGCGACTACCGCCGCCCAGCTCAGGATTGTGGTTATCGGAAAAATATTGACAAAAAAATGTGAATCAAAGAGGTTGTAGATAATTCTAATCATCAGGTAGCCGGCGACCTTGGTGTAGAGTGACGCGACGACTGCGCTGACGGTTGAGGGGGCCGTGTAGTAGGCTTCCGGCAGCCAGGCATGGAGCGGGAAAAGGGCCATTTTCAAGGAGAGGCCGACCAGCATCAGGGCTCCGGCGGTTAAGACTACGCGGGAGTGGTAGAGCTGGGGCAACAGTCCGCTTAGGTCTGCCAGATTTAGAGACCCGGTGGAGATGTAGAGATAACCGACTCCGAGCAGGTAACAGGAGGCCCCGATAGTTCCCATAATGATATAGCGAAAGGTCGCGAATGGAGCTTCAGGCGAACCGCTGGCAATCAGACCGTAGGCTGACAGGGAAGAGATTTCCAGAAAGACAAAGATATTAAAGAGGTCACCGGTGATGACAATGCCGAGCAGGCTGGTGATCATCAGCAGATAGAGGGCCGAGGCGTAGGTTTGCCGCCCCGGTAATTCTTTCGCAAAACTGGGGCCGGAATAGAGAGCTCCGAGAAGAGCAGTACCACTGATTAAGACCAGCATCAGGGCATTCAACTGATCTATTCTATAGGCGATACCCCAGGGCGGTTCCCAGCCTCCCATGTTGTAGGCCATCGGCCCGGAGGTTATGGTGTGAGCGGCAACTCCCAGACTCAGGCAGAGAATAAAGCCTGTGACAAACACCAGCCAGGGGTGGCAGAAACGCCGATTTAATGCCCCCAACGGTACGGTCAGCAGGGATGCCAGCAGAGGCACGGCAATAATCAGAGCGGGAAATTGATGGCTCATATTGTTCAAACTTCCGCCTCTAGCTGTTTTTGGCGGATCTCGATTATCTCATCTTCATTCAATGTGTTATAGCGGCGATAAATCATGATTATAATCGCCAGGGCCACTCCGGTGGTGGCGATGGAGACAACAATTGCCGTCAGCATTAAAACATGGGGCAGGGGGTTGAGATAGTCGGCTGCCTGAATCAACTCTCCTTCATGGCCATGCCCGCCGACAATAATGGGGACATGAACGTTACCTTTTTTAACGCCGATAGAGACGTAAAAGAGGATGATTGCGGTTTGGAAGATGTTCATGCCGATCAGTTTTTTTACCAGGTTACGCTTGGCCAGCATGGCAAAAAGGCCGACCGCCATCAGAATAACATAGAACCAAAAATTAAATTTTCCGATAATAAAATCAAGCATGGTTAATCTTGCTCCTTAAGATTTATCTTCATCTTCATCCGAATTTTTCCGCAGCAGAAAAGCGCATACCAGAGCGGCGGTAAAGATGACGGTGGTCTCACCCATGGTGTCGTATCCGCGATAGTCGGCCAGAACCGCCGAAACTATATTAGGGGTTTCGGTCTTGGCATAAGCTTCCTCTATATAACGGGGTGAAACGTAACTGTTTGCCGGGGACTGCGGGTCGCCCCAGGCGGGCATGTCCATGGTGCCGTAGATGAGCAGACCGCCGGAGAGAATTACAAAAATCAGAATAATTACCTTCAATCTTTTGACCTCCTGGTGGTTTTGATAATGGCGCCGACAAAAAGAATTGTACAGACCGAGGTTGCTACCGCGGCTTCGGTAAAGGCGACATCCACGGCTCCCATCTCGGCCCAGAGCAGGCACATAAAGAAACTGAAAGCACCAAGGATTATAACCGCACTCAACAAATCTTTAATGTTGATTGCAGCCAGCGCACAGATTAAGACCAGTATAAGGAACAGGAAATCGAGTTGCCAGATCATTGGTGAGGTTCTCCCGGGTTTGTACATTTACTCTCTTTAAGCCATGGTTTGATTCCGCAGCGGTAGGCCGCCCGGCCTATGGCATGGGTTGCCGTGGGGTTGGCGATAAAGACAAAAAGGGCGATCAGGGTAAGTTTGGCGCTGTTTAAGTTCAGACCGTGATGGACGATAGCTCCGCTTATGATCAGGAGGACGGCGAGGGTGTCGCCTTTGCCGGTGGCATGCATCCTGGTGTAGAGATCGGGAAAGCGCAGGATGCCGACTGTCGAAGTAAAAAAGAAGAAGAGGCCGGCTATAATCAGAACGATAGCGCAGATATCGTTGGCGGATAAATTTTTTAAGATGGATACGGTCAACATTTTCCTCTTCCCTCAAAGAATTTGGTGGTTGCCAGGGTGCCTAAGAAATTCAGCAGGGCATAGACCGTACAGATATCTACGAACATTTCGACCCGGCCGAAGATAAAGCCGATCAAAATCAGAAGGATTAAGGTCTTGGTGCCGATGGCACTGACGGCGATCATGCGGTCTATGGTTGTTGGTCCCATAACCACCCGGTAGAGGCAGGCGAGAATCAGGAACCCCAGGAAGATATTGACATAGAGGAAAAAAGTGTTCATGTCGCAGGTTTTACCGGCTAAGGTTTGTTTTCGGAAATAGGGCGCGACTTTGTCTCAGGTTTTGCGGGGCTGCCGGCAATATCGAGAATTATAGAGTACATGGCGGCCATAACTGCAAGTCCGACTCCGACTTCAACGCCGAGAATTCCGAGAGAACGAGCCCTTGGGATAGTAACTCCCAGAATTTTCGCTAATTGAGCATAGTCAAGAAAGTTTCCCCCAAGCAAGAGGCAGAGCAGGCCGATACCGGCATAGATAAAAACTCCGGCAGAGGCTAAGATTACAGCTAATCGACGGTTGATTCTCCGGGTAACGGCTCCCTGTCCGAAAGCCAGAAATATCAGAGCCAGAGAGGCGGTCAAGATAACTCCGCCCTGGAATCCTCCACCTGGAGAGTAATGTCCATGAGCTATGACATAGAGTGCGTAGATCTGGATGAAAGGCACCATTATCCGACAGACGGTCTGGACAATCAGGTTTTCATATACAGTAGTGAGCATATATCTGCGGTCAATTTGCTAAAATTAAAATTTCTTATCGATGGTAGATATGAGAAACTTTACGTTCCATAGTGCCGGTTTTTAGAGAGTTGGCAAACTTCGGGGTCAGCGCGTGAACGTAGAACTCTTTTCCCCGGATATCAAGAGTTACCGTGCCGGGGGTCAGGGTTATGGAATTGCCATAGGTTGCCCTGGGAACATCTCCTTTAAGGTACCGGCTTTTGTATACTACTATGCGTGGGTCAATTTTGAGTCTGGGGCTGAGTACCAGGCGGGCAACCTGAAGATTGGCAATGATTATCTGGAACAGGAGCCAGAGAATGTAAATAAAAAATTCAACAATTATGAAGGGTCTTTTTTTGTCGGTTTTGTAAAAAAACAGAAGATCAGTAGAAGTGTAGGAAATACCGGCACAGCAGATGATTCCGATTGATATATGGAAGATGTCGTAATGACCGGAAAGAAAGAGCCAAAAAAATAATAACCAGAAGAAAGTGGCTAAATATCTGGGGAAGGTGACTTCTTTCAGCAATATCTTTATCCTATCCGGACTGTGTCAGGAGTAAAATTAATATGAGATATTTTGGCTATCTATTTGAGGTGGAAATTAATTGTAGAGTAATATCTTGTCCTTTGCAGAGTCGGTTGAGTGAATTATCAGGTGATAACCGGGGCCAGAGCATATCTGTTGCCGGCGGTTTATTTCTCCAAAAAAAAATATAGCGAAACACATTTTTTGTCAAGAATAAAGTTTGCGATTAAAAAGGCTGATTACAGCAATTGTTAACTGATCTAATTTAACCTTTAAATTAACGCTTGAAGAGGCTGAAGAAGGTTGTTACACCATTCGCGTTTTGATTATATCAACGGTCAGCTGCGGGAGTTGATTAAGAGCCGAAAAAAAACTTGACTTAAAAACCTCAGCCATGATAACTAGGCGCCGCTTCCGGCTGGAGAGGAATACTTAAAATCGAGGGGCGTGTTTTACTGGAATAATGCCCGATTATGTTCCTTTATGAAATTTATGTGGTTTCGGCCGTAGGTATGGTTAATTGTGATGAGACTGGGATGAGAGTTGTTTCCCAATAAATATTCCTTTAGCAATATTTTTTAGGAGTTTAGCGCTTGTGATTGATCTTAATGCGACGTTATTGATTCAGTGGGGCATTTTTATCGCCCTGATGATCTTCCTGAATTTTTACCTCTTTAAACCGGTACTGCGGGTGATTGACGCGCGTCAGGCCAAGGTTGAGGGCACTTTTGCCAGTGCTAAGGAAATGCGGGTTCAGGCAAGCAAAAATCAGGATGATTACCAGGCTCGTCTGGCCGCCTCGAAAGAGGAGTTGTTTGTTCGGACTTCGGCTATCAGGGAAACGGCGGCTAAAGAGTCGCGTGAGCTGATGGATAAGGCTCGGGACGAAGCTATGGCCCAGGTTGCCGCCACCAAGGATCGGGTACGTCAGGATATTGAGGTTGTCCGTCAGGAGCTGGTGGCCAATGTCGACAATCTGGCCCGTGAGATTGCGGGCAAGGTTCTGGATAAGAAAATTTAATCTGCCTTTTTTGGGAAAGTTTGAGGTCATAGGACGGGATGAAGATTAGTTTGCAAAAAATTGCCGGGAAGGTTGTTCTGGCGGCAGTTCTGGTCGGGTTGACAGTGGCGCTGGTTCATGCGTCTGAATCCGGGGCTGCAGAGCATAAAAGTCTCTATACGCTCCTGGCGGAAGATCCGATGCCTCTGCTGAAAGATTTTCTCTGGCGGGTACTCAATATCGCCGTGCTGTTGTGGATCATCATAAAGTTTGCCGGTAAACCGGTGCGTGAGTTTTTTGCCGGGCGGAGTGAAACCCTGCGGAAAGGGGTTCAGGAGGCTCAGGAAGCCAAAGCTGAAGCCGAGAGAATCTTCAATGAGTATCAGGCCAAGCTTGACGGCCTTGATGATGAACTTAAAGCGATGGAAGCCAAAGCCACTCTTGAAGCTGAACGCGAGCAGGAGCGGATGCGTCAGGAGACTGAGGCGCTGGTTGCCAAGCTTAAACTGCAGGCCCGGCAGATGGCGGATCAGGAAGTCGCTTCGGCCCAGCGTAGTTTGAGAAATGAGGCCGCGAAACTGGCGGTTGAGGTAGCGGAAAAACTGGTCAAAGAGAATGTCAGTGACAGCGATCGTCAGCGGATGGTCGAAAATTATCTCGAAAAAGTAGTGAGGGCGTGAGTTGATTCGCGATATTATAGCCAAGAGATATGCTAAAGCCTATTTCGAACTGGCCGATGAGCAGGGGAGTTTGTCTGAAGCACAGACGGAGTTGAGTGAGATTGTCGCATTCTTCGACAATGAGCCGGAACTGCGCGGAGTTCTCTATAATCCGGTTTTTGAAACTGTGCAGAGAAAAGCGGTTCTAAATGCGCTGCTGGATAAGTTTGAGCTCTCAAAATCGCTGCGTTCGCTTTTGAACCTTCTGGTTGATAAGAATAAACTTGCCTACGTTGATCTGGTGGCGGAAAATTTCAGCCGGATGGTGGACGAGGCTGAAGGCCGCTTGAAGGTTGAGGTCGCCAGTGCGGCACCCCTGGATGAAAAACTGGTTGCGAGTCTGCGGGATGAGTTTTCGAAACTCACCGGCAAGCAGGTCGAGCTCGAAGTCGAGGTTGATGAGAGTCTGCTCGGCGGCGTGGTTGCCCGTTACGGCGGCATGGTTTATGACGGCAGTATTAAAACTCAGCTCAAACGAATGGGTGAAGCCCTCAGGGCCTAGGCCGCAGAGTTGTTGTAATCACGATCGTTAGCTGTAACGATCTTATAAATAGTTGTTAAAGATAAGTTTAGAGACGGTTTATCACATTTAAGGAACTGTTTTTTAGGGAGTAGTAAGAGGCCATGGAATTACGCGCTGAAGAGATAAGTCAGATTATCAAAGATCAGATCGAGAACTATGAGAAGAAGGTTGAGGTCAGTGAAACCGGAACCATCCTGACGGTGGGTGACGGTATCGCGCGTATTTACGGCCTTGAAAATGCAATGGCCGGAGAGCTTCTGCTCTTCCCCCATGACATTTACGGAATGGTTCTCAACCTTGAAGAGGACAATGTCGGGGCCGCGATTTTCGGTGAGGACATTGAAATCAGTGAGGGAGACGAGGTTAAACGGACCGGGCGCATCGTTGAAGTCCCGGTTGGTGAAGCTCTGTTGGGCCGGGTTGTTAATGCCCTCGGTCAGCCGATTGACGGTAAAGGTCCGGTTGACTCCGATCAGTCCCGCCGGGTTGAGATCAAGGCTCCGGGAATTGTTGACCGGCAGTCGGTATCCGAACCTTTGCAGACCGGCCTTAAAGCGATTGACTCAATGGTTCCGATTGGCCGCGGTCAGCGTGAACTTATCATTGGTGACCGCCAGACTGGTAAGACGGCGGTGGCCCTTGATACTATCATCAACCAGAAAGATACGGATGTATACTGTATTTATGTGGCGATCGGTCAGAAACGTTCGACCGTTGCTCAGGTGGTTGCCAAACTCGAAGAGTACGGAGCGATGGAATATACCACCGTGGTTGCCTCAACCGCGAGTGAACCGGCTCCGCTGCAGTTTATCTCTCCCTATACCGGGGTTACCATGGGTGAGTATTTCCGTGACAGCGGTAGACACGCCCTGATTATCTATGATGATCTCTCCAAACAGGCTGTGGCCTATCGTCAGCTCTCTCTCTTGTTGCGTCGTCCTCCGGGCCGTGAAGCTTACCCCGGTGACGTTTTCTACGTCCACTCACGTCTGCTTGAACGAGCCGCGAAGATGAGTGATGAGCGCGGCGGTGGTTCTCTGACGGCTCTGCCGATTATTGAAACCCAGGCCGGTGACGTCTCCGCCTATATTCCGACCAACGTAATTTCGATTACCGACGGACAGATCTTCCTTGAATCAGATCTTTTCTACTCCGGTATCCGTCCGGCGATTAACGTCGGACTCTCGGTTTCCCGGGTTGGGGGTTCAGCTCAGGTTAAGGCGATGAAACAGGTTGCCGGTTCACTGCGTCTGGATCTGGCCCAGTATCGGGAAATGGCCGCCTTTGCCCAGTTCGGCAGCGACCTGGACAAAGCGACCCAGGCGATGCTGGCCCGGGGTGTCCGTCTGGTTGAGATCCTGAAGCAGGATCAGTATTCACCTCTGACGATGGAGAAGCAGGTTCTTATCATCTATGCCGCGATTAACGGCTTTATTGATGATTATGAGGTTGATGTTCTGCTGCGTTACGAAGCTGAGCTTTTCGCTTTTCTGGCCGCCAATTACTCCTCGCTGGTTGATGAGTTGCGCGACAAAAAGAAGATTGATGATGATATCAAGGCCAAAGTTGAAGAGGCTCTTAACGCTTTTAAGGATGTTTTTAAGGCCTAAAATTAAGCCTTGTTTGGTTCATTCCGGTTTGAATTAGACCGGATCTGTATTAAGCTAAGCCTGAAGCAGGATTATACAGGATTATAGTAGATGGCGAATCTCAAAGATATTAGAAAACGCATTAACAGTGTCAAGAGCACTCAGCAGATCACCAAAGCGATGCAGATGGTGGCCGCCTCAAAGCTCAAGAAGGCCCAGGACAGTGTGGTACAAGCCCGTCCCTACGCTTCCAAGATGAGTGATGTTATGGCCAGTCTGGCGGTCAGGGTAAAGCCCGGCAAGCATCCGCTTCTGCAGCGGCGGGATGAAAAGAATATTGAGTTGCTGGTGATAACCTCTGATCGAGGACTCTGTGGCGGTTTTAACACCAATGTTACCAAGGCGGCAGATGCTTTCCTGAAGGAGAAGCAACCGGACTGTGAGGTTTCGTTGAGTGTGGTCGGTCGTAAAGCCCGCGATTATTATCGCCGTCGTGACTGGGAGTTTAAAACCGAAGAGATGAATCCCGGCAGTGCGAGTTTTTCTCAAGCCGAGGCTGTTGCCCGGCCGGTTATTGATCGCTATGCTGAAGGTGAAATTGATGCAGTGTACGTCGTTTTTACCGAGTTTCAGTCGGCTATGACCCAGGATGTCGTGGTCAAGCGTCTGCTGCCGCTGGAGCCTAAAGCCCTGGCAGAAGACGAAATTCCGGTAGAATATCTTTATGAACCTTCCGAAGGTGCCCTGCTGGCGGAGATTATCCCGCGTTATATTTGCACCCAGATTTTCAGTATGCTGCTTGAATCGGTTGCCAGTGAACACGGTTCCCGGATGACGGCTATGGATTCGGCGACCAACAACGCAACCGAGATGACAGCTAAGCTTACTCTCTTGTATAACCGCGCCCGTCAGGCCGCGATTACAACGGAATTGATGGAGATCGTCAGCGGCGCCGAAGCGTTGAATTAACCTGAGCCCGGTTTTTTAGTGATCTGAGACAATTTAATAATAATATAAATAAACACCGATTAAGAGGTACAAGGTAATGAGCGATAAGAATATTGGCAGAATAACCCAGGTAATTGGTCCTGTAGTTGACGTAGAGTTTGAAAAAGGAAAACTTCCCCCGATTTTCAACGCTCTGCGGATTACCAATAAATCGCTTAACGACGAAGATTGGAACCTGGTTTGTGAGGTAGCTTCACATCTGGGTGAGAATACGGTTCGTGCGGTTTCGATGGATTCGACCGATGGTCTGGTTCGCGGTATGGAAGTATGGGATCTCGAAGAGATGATGACCATGCCGGTCGGCCATGAGGTCTTGGGCCGTATCATCAATGTCATCGGTGACCCGGTCGATGAGATGGGGCCCATCGGTGAGAAGAAACGCTATCCGATTCATCGTCCGGCTCCTTCCTACGAGGATCAGAGTACCGAACTTGAGGCTCTGGAAACCGGAATCAAGGTTATCGATATCCTCGCTCCTTACGTTAAGGGTGGAAAGATTGGTCTCTTCGGTGGTGCCGGGGTTGGTAAAACCGTTGTTATCATGGAGCTTATCAATAATATCGCCACCCAGCACGGTGGTTTCTCCGTTTTCGGCGGCGTCGGTGAGCGTACTCGTGAGGGGAACGATCTCTGGCATGAGATGAAAGACTCCGGGGTTCTGGAAAAAGCGGCCCTGGTTTACGGTCAGATGAATGAACCTCCGGGAGCGCGTCTCCGGGTTGGTCTTTCGGCTCTGACGGTGGCTGAATACTTCCGTGATGAAGAGGGCCAGGACGTGCTCCTCTTCATCGATAACATCTTCCGTTTTACCCAGGCCGGTTCCGAGGTTTCGGCCCTTTTAGGGCGGATGCCTTCAGCGGTTGGTTACCAGCCTAACCTGGCGACGGAAATGGGTGAGTTGCAGGAGCGGATTACGACCACGAAAAAAGGTTCGATCACCTCGGTTCAGGCGATTTACGTACCTGCCGATGACTTGACCGACCCGGCTCCGGCAACCTCCTTTGCCCATCTTGATGCGACTACGGTTCTCTCGCGTCAGATTGCGGAGTTGGGAATCTATCCCGCGGTTGACCCGCTTGATTCGACCTCGCGTATTCTCGATCCCCGGGTTCTGGGAGATAAACATTACCAGGTTGCCCGTGATATCCAGCTGGTTCTTCAGCGCTATAAGGATCTGCAGGATATTATCGCGATTCTCGGAATGGACGAGCTTTCCGAAGAGGATAAACAGCTGGTTAACCGAGCTCGTAAGATTCAGCGTTTCCTCTCTCAGCCTTTCCATGTAGCGGAAGAGTTTACCGGAACACCTGGTGTCTACGTTAAGCTTGAGGATGCCCTACGCGGTTTCGAAGAGATTCTCTCCGGTAAATATGATGATCTTCCGGAACAGGCCTTCTATATGGTTGGTGGTATTGAAGAAGTAGTTGAAAAAGCCAAAAAACTTGGTGCCTAACCTGGTTGGTATTTTCTGCTTATTTGCGGTTAACTGCTATATTAAAGTCTGTTGAGAGATTCTACAGTTATGGAAAGTGATAAAATACGCCTTAAGATAGCAAGTCCGTATCGTGAGGTACTCGATGTTGAAGTTGATGAGGTTATAGCTCCCGGTGAAGAGGGGCAGTTCGGGGTTCTCCCCGGCCATACCCCTTTTCTCTCAACAATAAGTGTCGGTCAGCTTATTTATCGCCAAGGCAGCCAGTTGCGCTATGTGGCGGTTTCACATGGCTACGCTGAAGTTGAGTACTATCAGGTAATTGTCCTGCTGGATGCGGCGGAACTGCCGGAAGATATCGATCTTGAACGGGCCGAGAAAGCCCGGCAGCGGGCCGAAGGCCGGCTGGCTGGCATGGGTCCTGAAGACAAGGATTATTTTGAAGAGTTAGCGGCCTTGGATCGGGCGATGAACCGGATCGCGGTTGCTAAAATCTGATTACAGTTTGGATATAATTATGTACGGGCTTTAAGCCTGGAAACGGGAGTCTAAAAGCTCCCGTTTTTTGCGTTTTTGGGGAGGAAAACCGATGCAGGATCTCACCGCTATAGTTTTAGCCGCCGGTCGCGGCACCAGAATGCAGTCACAATTTCCTAAGGTTCTGCATGAAATCTTGGGCGAGCCGCTGCTCAGCTATCCTTTGAGGGTTATTTCCGAGGTTGGTATAAATAGTAGTGTCGTGGTGATCAGCGGTGATGATGACGGCGACCGGGTTAAAGCCTCATTTGCTGATTTGAAGAAGACGGCCTGGGCTCGGCAGCTGGTGCCGAAAGGTACTGGAGACGCGGTCGCCGCCGCCCTTAAGGGTCTTAAGAAGGCAACCGGAGATGTCCTGATTTTATGTGGTGATGTTCCCCTTATGCAGGTTGACACTCTAACCCGTTTCTATGAGAAGCATCGTCGGCTGAAGGCCAAACTGTCGGTTATGACGGCGGTGCTGGATGATGGCGGAGCCTATGGCCGGGTTCTGGTGGATGAGAGAGAAGCCCCTGTGGCGATTGTCGAAGCCCGCGATGCCTCTCCCGCTCAGCTCGAGGTTAAACGTATTAATTCAGGTACTTATATAGTTGATATTGATCTTTTACGCCGGGCCTTGGAGGAAACTGATTGCAATAATGCTCAAGGAGAGTATTATCTTACCGATATGGTTGCGTTCGCCCGGCGGGAAGGGGCATTTACCGCTATCTATGATGTTGAAGACAGCCGGGAGATCTTAGGGGTCAACAATCGCCGGGATCTGGTTTTACTGGAAGCGTTTATGGCCTCCCGGATAGCTGAATCATGGCTTGATAACGGGGTTACGATTCAGGCCCCGGAGCAGGTGCGGATTGCTCCCCGGGTGAGCATCGGCCGGGATACGGAAATTGCTCCCGGGGTCTCCTTGATGGGGAAGACGACGGTCGGCAGCGGCTGCCGGCTCGGGGCCGGGGCCCAGATTAAAAACAGCTCTATCAGCGACCGGGTTGAGATTAAACCCTATTCCGTGATTGAAGAAGCTGAAATCGGGATGCAGTCGATGATAGGGCCTTTTGCCCGAATCCGTCCCGGTTCAATTATCGCGGCCGAAGTAAAAATCGGCAATTTTGTTGAAACCAAAAAAGTACACTTCGGCAGGGGAGCCAAGGCTTCACATCTCTCCTATATCGGTGATGCCGAGGTCGGGGCGGAAAGTAATCTGGGGGCGGGTACGATTACCTGCAACTATGACGGTTTTAACAAGTTTAAGACGGTTATCGGTGAACGGGTCTTTGTCGGTTCCGATTCACAGCTGGTGGCTCCGGTAGAACTTGGGAACGATGTTCTGGTTGGTTCCGGAACAACGGTGACCCGGGATGTGCCGGAGAATACGATGGTCACCGCCCGGGTACGTCAGAAGGAGTTTGCCCGTCGGGGTATGGCCTGGCGGCGTCATTCGGCAGAGGAGAAATAGGATGTGTGGTATCGTTGCTTATATTGGGCCTAAAAACGGGGTACCGGTGGTTCTTGATGGTTTGCGTAAGCTGGAATACCGGGGCTATGACTCCGCTGGTATAGCGGTTTTGGCCGGAGAAAAGATCGATATCTATCGCAGTGTCGGTAAGTTGATCGGTCTGGAGGAGAAAATCCGTGAGGAGCGTTTACGCGGAACCCCGGTTATCGGTCATACCCGCTGGGCCACGCATGGTCGCCCGACGGAAGCGAATGCCCATCCGCATAAATATGAAGGCATTGTGGTCGTCCATAACGGGATTATTGAGAACTATCTGGAGTTGCGCCGGGAACTTAGTGATGCCGGTCATGAATTCGCATCGGAGACAGATACAGAGGTTATCAGCCACCTGATTGTCCGGGAACTTAAATCCGGAGCCGATTTTAGTCAGGCGGTAAGTCGTTCTCTGCTTTGTGTCCGGGGTACTTACGCGCTGGCCGTACTCTATGAAAAAGAGCCGGAGAAAATGATCGTCGCCCGCCAGAGCAGCCCTCTGGTTATGGCCTTGGGAGAAAAGGTCGGCGAATATTTCGTCGCCTCGGATATCCCAGCCCTTCTGGCCTGGTCCAAAGAGGTTATTTTTCTGGATGACGGCGAGATGGCGGTTTTTGATTATAACGGGATGCAGGTTGTCGGTCTCAGCGACGGTTCGCCCCGGGAGAAATCGGTCCGCCGGATCACCTGGGATCCGATTATGGCGGAAAAAAGCGGTTATAAACATTTCATGCTGAAAGAGATATTCGAACAGCCCGATGCGGTTTCCAATACCCTTCTGGGCCGTCTCAGGGAGGATCGTAACGGGGTTGATCTTTCTGAAATCGGATTTTCCGAGGCCCGCTGGCAGTCTTTCAAGGAGATTAAAATTGTTGCCTGCGGCACCTCCTGGCACGCCGGCCTGGTGGCTAAATATTGGCTGGAGAATCTAGCAAGAATTCCGGCTGAAGTCGATATCGCCTCCGAATTTCGTTATCGCGACCCCCTGGTCGGGCCCGAAACCCTGGTGATCGGAATCTCCCAGTCGGGAGAGACCGCGGATACCCTGGCGGCCCTGCAGGAGGCCCGCCGCCGGGGAGCCTCTCTGCTGGCGATCTGTAATGTTATGGAGAGCAGTATCGCCAGACTTTGTGACGGGGTGCTATATACCCATGCCGGGCCGGAAATCGGGGTGGCTTCGACCAAGGCTTTTACAACCCAGCTGACCGCCCTCTTTCTTTTGACACTGGAATTTGCCGCGATCCGTCAGAGCCTGAACGAGATCCAGATTGCTCGGCAGGTAAAGGCTCTGCTGCATCTGCCGCAGGCCATTGAGAAGGTTCTGGAGCGGGCTTCAAAACTAGAGCTTATGGCTCGCCGTTATCATCAGGTCAGTGATTATCTATACCTTGCCCGGGGACTCAATTTCCCGATTGCTCTGGAAGGGGCGCTGAAACTTAAAGAGATATCCTATATCCATGCCGAGGGCTATCCCGCCGGTGAGATGAAACACGGGCCTATCGCCCTTATCGATGAAGCGATGCCGGTGGTTGTGTTGGCTCCGCCGGATCGTCACTTAGAGAAAATTGTCAGTAATTTTCAGGAGGTAGCGGCCCGGGACGGGCGTCTGCTGCTTTTTTCCGGGCCCGATCTTGAAGTTTCGGCCGAGATTGACAGGCTGGACCATTTTGTCGTCGAAAAGGTTGGTGAGGAGTTAAACCCGCTGCTCTATGTTATACCCTTGCAACTGCTGGCTTATTATACCGCGGTTCTTAAAGGTACGGATGTAGATCAGCCCCGCAACCTGGCTAAGAGTGTTACCGTCGAATAGATAATGTGAAGATTTTTAACCGGTCGGAGAGTTGGGAAAGGTTGAATCGCAGGGACAAACCCTTGAGACGCCTTTGACTGTTCTGACTCTTTTAACTCTTCGCTGCTGCCGAAAATTCTAACCTTTTTTAGTTGGTATTTCTTGTTTGTTAGCCACTACTACCGGTCTTTTTAATGTTATCGCAAAAAAAATATGTCAATAAGATAGTCAACCTGAAAAATCGTTTCGGTATTTCGGAAAACTATTTTCTTATCCTGCTTGCACTCTGGATCGGGGTCTTGAGCGCGCTTGGCAACTGGGGCTTACGTTTTGCGATTGAATTGGTGCACGACTATCTTTTTGTTTCCGGTTCCTGGGTTTTAGGGGTTGCCGAAGGGGGCTGGAAAGTTTATCTTATGCCTTTGATTCCGATGTTTGGAGGATTGCTGCTGATTCCCCTGGAGATAGCTCAGCCCGGATATGTTTGCGGTTACGGCCTGCCCAATTTTCTGAAAACGGTTAATCTCGGTCGGGGTCGTCTGGCCCGGCGCAATATCTGGATCAAAATTGTGGCTCCGGCGATTACGATCGGTACCGGCGGTTCAGCCGGACAGGAGGGCCCGATCGCCACCATCGGCGGGGCGATCGGTCAGCTGGTGGCCGGATTTTTCTCCTTCAATCCGGGCCGGGTACGGCTTCTGATTGCCTGCGGGGTTGCCGGCGGGATTGCCGCGACTTTTAATGCTCCGATTGCCGGAGTCTTTTTTGCTCTGGAAATCATCATGATGGGTGATATCGGTCTGGCGATTTTCACTCCTGTGGTTATCGCCGCCGCCACTTCAGTGGTTTCGACCCGGTTAATTTTCGGTAATGAGCGACTTTTCGATACCCCGCCATTTGCTCTGACCAGTTACCGTGAGCTCCTGGTTTATGTGGCTATGGGGGTGGTTATCGGTCTGTTTGCCGCTTTTTTTATCCGCTTTTTTTACAGGATACAGGATTTCTTTACCAAGCTGCGCTTCCCGCGCTATCTGAAGCCGGCTCTAGGCGGTCTTCTGGTCGGCATTATCGGCATATCTTTCCCGCAGGTAATGGGCGATGTCTACGTTCATTTCGGCCATATTTTCAACGCTCCACCGATATGGTATATGGCCTTGGCTCTAGTTTTGGCGAAGATTCTGGCCACCTCTATCTGCCTCGGTTCCGGCGGTGCCGGTGGGCTTTTCGCGCCGATCATGTTTGTCGGGGTGGTTTTGGGCTCCTGTTGTGGTCAGATTGCCGCTCAGCTTTTTCCCGGCGTGGTTATCTCTCCGGACGGTTATGCGATTGTCGGTCTCGGTGCCTTTCTCTCGGCGGTAACCCATGCTCCGCTGACGGCAATTTTTTTAGCTTATGAATTGACCGGTGAATCTCAGATTATTCTGCCGGCGATGTTTGCTACGGTATTCGGCATCATGGTGGCCCGCAGTATTGAGCGGGAAGGTATCGATACCTTCGGCCTGGCCCGGGAAGGGATTCATCTGGAGGATGGGCGTGAGGTAAATCTGCTGCGCTCGATCAAGATTGGTGATGTTATGTATCGGGGCGAGTTGGAGACTATCCCTGAAACCATGAAGCTTAAGTCAATTCTGCAGTTTCTGCCGAAGTCACGCAAAACCGCCTTCCCGGTGGTTGACAGTGAAGGTTTGCTGAGCGGTATTTTGAGTATTCAGGATCTCCGGGAGCTGGTTTATGAGGAGGAGTTGGAAGATCTTATCGTGGCCAAAGAACTGGCCCGGGACAAGGTTTTGACGGTTACGGCTCAGGACCATCTGGGTCGGGCTCTGCAGAAGATCGGTTCCCGCAATATCGATTACCTGCCGGTGGTTGCTGAAGATAATCCCCGCCATCTGGTCGGTATGATCTCACGTCAGGACATCATTTCGGCCTACAACCGGGCTCTGCTGGAACGCGAACTGCCGGGGGGGCATTAACCTTTAACTTCGATCCGGTCAGCGGTTGAATATTATTACTCAGCGGACAACCGAAAACCGTCAATACGTTTTGGGCAAGATAATTAATGGAAGTTGAAAATCTGGTTGCCGGGCTTAATCCGGTGCAGCGTGAAGCGGTGCTTGCGAGTTCGGGGCCGTTGCTGATCCTGGCCGGGGCCGGCAGCGGCAAAACCCGGGTGATTGTTCATAAGATAGCCTATCTGATTACCGCGCAGGGCGTGGCACCCCGGCAGATTATCGCCTTGACCTTTACCAACAAGGCGGCTCAGGAGATGCGGGAGCGGGTCCGGGAGATGATCGGTCCCGTAGCTCAGAGCATGTGGATTTCAACTTTTCACTCCAGCTGTGCCCGGATTCTTCGGCTTCATGGTGAACTCTTAGGCTTCTCTGCTAAATTTTCGATCTACAGTGACCGGGAGCAGACCGCTCTCTTGAAAGAGATTATCCGGAAACTCAATCTGACCCCGACCATGTTTCCGGTTAATTACTTAAGTTCGGTTATCGAAGATGCCAAAAATCGCGGTGTCAGTCCCGAGGATTACGCTCAGGAAGTACACCATGCCCCCAATCCCAAACTCCGGTTGGTAGCGGAGGTTTACAAACTTTACCAGCAGGGCTTAAAGGATAACGATGCTCTCGATTTCGGTGATCTGCTTTTTCATACGGTTGCCCTGTTTAACCGGCATCCTGAGCTTTTAGAGTCCTACCGGGAGCGTTTTAGCTACATTCTCGTGGATGAATATCAGGATACCAATGAGATCCAGTATCGCCTGATCGGCCTGCTGGCGGAACCGCGCCGCAATCTCTGCGTCGTCGGCGATGATGATCAGTCGATCTACAGCTGGCGCGGGGCCCAGATTAAGAATATCCTCGATTTTGAATCCGACTATTCCGAAGCTAAGGTTATACGTCTGGAGGAGAACTATCGTTCCACGGCAACGATTCTTAAGGCCGCCAATCGGGTGATCGCCGCCAACAAGAGACGTAAAGGTAAAGATCTCTGGACCAGTAACCATTCCGGAGACAAGGTTTCCCTCTATCTGGCGGCGAATGAGGCCGATGAATGCAGCTATGTGGTGAAACGGATCAGTACCTCGGTTCGGGAGCCGGGTGAGTTCGCAATATTCTATCGCACCAACGCTCAGTCACGAATCTTTGAAGAGGGTTTGAGCCGCCGGGCGATTCCCTACACGATAGTCGGCGGTACCAAGTTTTACGACCGGGCTGAGGTTCGGGATCTGCTGGCCTATCTCAAAGTGGTTAATAATGAACGGGACGGCCTCAGTTTGTTGCGGATATTGAATATCCCGACCCGGGGCGTCGGCAAAACTTCAGTCGAGCAGCTACAGGCTTATGCTGAAGAACATGATTTAAGTCTCTGGGATACCCTGGAGCGGCTGCAATCTGAAGCGTTGATCCGGGGCGGAGCCCGAAACTCGCTTATCGGCCTGGCGGATATGATTCGGCAATGGCGCCGCCGGGATCAGGAGGGGTGTCGGCCGAGCCGGCTCTGTGCTGAGATTGTTGCCGGTATCGGTTTTGCCGAGTGGCTTCTGAAAAATAATGATCCGGTTCAGGCTCAGACCCGGCAGGAGAATATCGCCGAGCTTCTGAATGCCATTGAACTCTGGGAGGATGAACAGGAGAAGCCGACTCTGGCGGCCTATCTTGAAAATGTTGCCCTGATAAATGATGATCATCTCGATGAAGCAGCTCAGTCCCGTGTAACTCTGATGACTATTCATCGGGCTAAAGGACTTGAATTTAATGAGGTTTTTTTGGTCGGTCTGGAAGAGGGGCTGTTCCCGGGTAAGCGCAGTTATGAGAAACCGGAGCTTCTGGAAGAGGAGCGGCGTCTCTGCTATGTTGGTATGACCCGGGCCCGGCAGAAACTGCACCTGTCGGCCTGTCGGGTACGGCGTCTCTACGGCCAGACCATGGATAACCGGCCCTCGCGTTTTCTACTTGATATTCCCCTGGAATTACTCAAACGTGAAGATCGTAATGGTAAAGTGCATGATTCCGGCCGCCTGCTGCCGGCTGTAGGCGGGAGTGCACGGATTCGTTCGCAAGCCTCTGCAGGTCAGACAGAGAGGCCCGCTCCGGTTCGTAATTTAAACTTTGAGAAAAGAAAAAGTGCCGCTAAAACAGCTGCCGCGGCAAGGTCTGCGGGAGCTGCCGGCGAGGTTGATAAAGCGCCCTCTTTTGTATCTGGCAGCCGGGTGGAGCACTCGGTTTTCGGTCCCGGTGTAGTTGCCGGAGTTAAAGGTTCCGGAGATAATGCCAAGCTTGATATCATCTTTCGCGATCGCGGCCGCAAGCTTTTATCACTCAAAATTGCCACCCTTAAGTTCCTGGGCTGATACGACCTGGGATTTTTTTGATTGACTTTTTCAGGGTATGTGGTCTATTATCACCGCTTTCGTAATTTTGCGTGGCGGGAGAGGTGCGCCTGTTTCCGCCATGACCCGTTGCTGGATGGGATAAGTCGTTGTATATTTTTGAGAAATCCCTTTAATAGATGTTTGAATCGCTGTCTGATAAGCTTGATGTAACCTTTAAGAAGCTGCGCGGTCAGTCCCGTTTGACGGAAGATAACGTCAAGGATGCTCTGCGCGAGGTGCGTTTGACCCTGCTCGAGGCCGACGTTAATTTTATCGTCGTCAAGCAGTTTGTCAAGGCCCTGCGTGAGCGTTCGATGGGAAGTGAGGTCTTAGAGAGCCTGACCCCGGCGCAGCAGTTCATCAAGATTGTCAATGAAGAGATGATCGCCCTGATGGGCGGCACCGCCGTCGGTCTTGATCTGGCGGCCGCGCCCCCGGTGATTGTGATGATGGTCGGACTCCAGGGTTCGGGTAAAACCACATCCTCCGGGAAACTGGCGCTTTCTCTGAAGAAGCAGAAGCGGAAACCGCTGCTGGTTCCGGTCGATGTCTATCGCCCGGCGGCGATTGAGCAGCTGCAGAGTTTAGGACGGCAGATCGATGTGCCGGTCTTTCCGTCGGAAACCACTCAGGACCCGGTTAAAATAAGCCGCAAGGCTCAGGAGATGGCCCGGCAGCAGGGTTATGACACGGTAATTATCGATACCGCCGGCCGGCTCCAGATTGATGAAAAATTGATGGCTGAACTTGAGAAAATCAAGGCCGCCGTCAACCCCCATGAGATTTTACTGGTAGCCGATGCCATGACCGGTCAGGAAGCGGTCAGTATCGCCAAAACCTTCGATGAAACCCTGGATATCAGCGGGGTGGTGCTGACCAAACTTGATGGTGACGCCCGCGGCGGGGCAGCCCTGTCGATTAAGGCGGTTACCGGCAAACCGATCAAATTTGTCGGTGAAGGTGAGAAACTCAGTGCTTTAGACATCTTCCATCCCGACCGTATGGCTTCGCGGATTCTCGGCATGGGGGACATGCTCACCCTGATCGAGAAGGCTCAGGATTCGGTCGATCAGAAGAAAGCGGAAGAGCTGGCCCAGAGACTGCGCAAAAATCAGTTTACTCTGGACGACTTTCGGGCTCAGCTCCGGAGTTTGAAAAAGATGGGCTCTCTCGGCGGTATTATGAAGATGATACCGGGTATGGGTAAACTCAAGGATAAGCTCGGTGACGAGGCCTTAGACGATAAACAGCTGGCCAAGATTGAGGCCATCATCAATTCGATGACGGATAAAGAGCGCCGGGATCATCGGCTGATCAACGGCAGCCGTCGTAAACGTATCGCCCGCGGCAGCGGGACTACGGTTCAGGATGTCAATCGTCTGCTGAAAGAGTTTCTGGAAATGAAAAAGATGATGAAAAAATTCAATAAAATGGGCCCTAAAGGTATGAAACGCATGATGGGGCAGTTAGGAATGTAAATATAAATTTGTATCTTAATGCAAAGGTGTAAGTTTTTTAAAGGAGAAACAGTTCATGGCAGTAAAACTCAGATTGACCCGGAGAGGGGCCAAGAAAAAACCCTTCTACCGGATTGTTGCCGCTGATTCAGAGGCCCCGCGTGATGGTCGTTTTCTTGATATCGTCGGTACCTATGATCCCAATTACGATCCGGCAACGGTTGTCTTGAAAGATGACAAGATTGACTACTGGCTCAGTCAGGGTGCAATCCCGACCGAGACCGTGGCCAATATCATTAAAAAGGCCCGTAAAGCCGGTTCCGAGGTTTCGGCGTAAGTAATTTGCAGTCCCTTATCACCTGCAGTTAAACTGGTGGCTGGAGAAGAGCAATGTACAAAGATTTGGTTGAGTACCTGGCGAAGGCGTTGGTTGATAATCCTGACGAGGTTGAGGTTGCGGAACGCGAAGAGGAAAATTCGGTTCAGCTGGAACTCAGTGTCAACCAGAAAGATCTTGGCAAGGTGATCGGTCGCCAGGGCAAGACTGCCCGGGCTATGCGGACGATTCTGGGCGCGGCTGCCGCGAAAGAAGGCCGTCGGGCCAGTCTCGAGATCGTTGAATAAGCACCCTTTCGGGGCGGGTTTGACGGTAATCCCGGCAGCGGTCGGGTTATACTGATGCGGGATTCTCTGGTAATCTTAGGCGAGATTGTCAAGGCGCACGGCCTGCGCGGAGAGGTAAAGGTTCGTTCCGAGATATGTGATCCGGAGAACTTCAAACTGCCGGGAGTTATGCTTAAGTCTCCGGATGGAACTTCGGAGCCGGTAACCGTGCTTGCTTACCGGATGCAGAAAGGAGCTTATATTCTGCGTCTGGCGGACTTTTCAACCATTGACCAGGTTCTGCCCCGGGTGGGTTGGCAACTGGTCTGTAATGGTCGCCAGCTGCCGGATCTGCCGGAGGATGAGTATTATCATTTTCAGCTGATTGGTCTACCGGTTTTAACCCGTGATGGTAAATCGCTCGGTTTTTTAAGCGAAATCATGGGCAATGCGCTCCATGAGGTTTATGTTATCAGGCCCGAGGCCACAGCCCGAAGCGGGCCCGAGCTCTTATTGCCGGCGGTCGCAGCTTATATTTTAGAGATTGATCTTGAATCGGGGCGTATTGTCGTTGATCCCGACGGTAACGGTGCCGGGACGGCTGAGAGCGCCGGCGAAGCGGATATTAAAGAATGATTGTTGATGTTCTGACAATCTTTCCCGGTATGTTTGATTCTCCGTTTGCCGAGAGTATCATGCGCCGGGCGCTGGATAACAATAAGTTCAGTTTAGAGGTTCACAATCTGCGGGATTACTGTCATGACCGCCATCGGGTGGTGGATGACTACCCTTATGGCGGCGGTGCCGGCATGGTCATGCGGCCGGAGCCGGTTTGCCGGGCGCTTACCGATCTGCGTCGCCCCGATCTTGCCGGCGAGGTTATCGTGCCCTCTCCGGCGGGTGAACCGTTTACCCAGAAACTGGCTCAGGAACTCTCGACGCGGGAACAGCTGGTTTTCTTCTGCCCCCACTATGAAGGGGTGGATGAGAGGATAAACCGCCGGATTGACCGGGAAGTGAGTTTAGGTGACTATATCCTGACCGGGGGTGAGTTGCCGGCGATGGTGATGATCGATGCGATCATCCGGTTACGGCCCGGGGTTTTGGGTTCGGCTGAGTCACTGGCGGAGGAGAGCTTTTCGCCCCTGCTTGAGTATCCACACTACACCCGGCCGGCCGAGTTTGCCGGTGATAAGGTTCCTGAGGTTCTACTTTCAGGACACCATGCTAAAATTCGGGAGTGGCGGCGGCAGCAGGCGCTCCGGCGAACCTTTGAGCGGCGTCCCGATCTTTTGCGGGAAGCCGATCTGAGTGCGGCGGAGATCTCTCAGATAGAAGAGTGGCAACAGCAGAAATAGTTTTTAAGTTTTCGTTTTCAACCATATTTTAAGTTGTAAAATAAGCTTCGGTCCCAACGACGGGTGCCGATAAGTTTCTTCCGGGAGAAGTAGGACAATGAACACAATTGAACAGATCGAACAGAACAGCATGCGGATGGATGTTCCCCAGTTTAAGGCTGGTGATACCTTGAAAGTTCATGTAAAAATCCGTGAGGGTGAAAAACAGCGGATTCAGATTTTCCAGGGCTTTGTCCTGCGCCGTCAGGGTGAAAGCAATCGCGAGACCTTCACCGTGCGTAAGGTTTCCGGTGGTATCGGGGTGGAGAGAACCTTTCCCGTGCACTCACCCATGGTCGATAAGATTGAGTTGGTCAACCAGGGTCGAGTACGGCGGGCAAAACTCTACTATATGCGGAAACTTCGGGGTAAAGCGGCCCGGATTCGGACCATAAACTAAATCATTTCTGTCCGGAGGTTGAGGGAAAGTTATCTCAACCTCCTTTTTCTGCTAAAATAATCCCTTTCGGTGGCCTGGCGATAGAAGCATTAAACTCTATTATGGCCCGCCTGGGACGGCCCGCTGTGGTTGGCGTAGATGAAGTCGGCCGGGGTTGTCTTGCCGGTCCGGTGGTTGCCGCCGCAGTTCTTCTGCGGCCTGGTTTTGCGCTGGCCGGGGTTGATGATTCCAAAAAACTTACCCCGGCCCGGCGGGATCTGATTTTCAGCCGCCTGGTTGCGGCCGGCAACTCCATCGGTATCGGCGTGGTCTCCGCCGCCGAGATAGACCGTACCGATATCCTAAAAGCTTCACTGCAGGCGATGGTCAAAGCTCTGGTTGGGCTCAACCGGGATTGCGATCTGGTGGTTGTTGACGGTCGGCAGCGTCTGCCCTTAAACCTTCCTCAATACCCTTTAATCCGGGGTGATGCGCTCTGTCTGCCGGTTGCGGCCGCTTCGATCATTGCTAAAGTTGTTCGCGATCGGCAGATGCTCTATTACGATAATCTCTTTCCCCGATATGGTTTCGCCCGGCATAAAGGCTATGGTACTTTGGCTCATCGACAGGCCCTGACCCGTTACGGTCGGTCACCTCTGCATCGTCAAACCTTTGCTTATAAGGCGATAGCGTGATATGAGCAGTGATGTCCGTCATACTCTGGGACGCTGGGGAGAAGCGCAGGCGGCTCTCTTTCTTGAGCGCCATAACTACCGGATTGTAGCACGGGGTTTCAGTTGCCGTTTCGGGGAGATTGATATTATAGCCCGCACCGATGCCGAGTTGGTTTTCTGTGAGGTTAAAACCCGTCGGCCGGGGGCTTTAGTGGCGCCTGAGGAAGCGGTTTCGCGGGCAAAACAGAGACGTTTAATCAAAACCGCAGGCTGGTATCTGAACCGCTACCCCTGGGAGGGTGATCTCCGTTTTGACGTGATTGCCATTGTCGCGGATACGAACCCTGCTTCATCGCCCAAGATTGAGTGGTTTCAGGATGCTTTCCCCGGCGAATTATAGAGGGTGCTAAATTATGGATGAATCCAACAACCATCGCAGTATCAAAAAAAGTCCCGAGGATTCCGGCGCCGAGGTCGATCGTTTTAACGATCCCGACTGGGTGCGGAAGACCCTGGATGATCTTGACGAAAATCTGGAGTCGGTTTCTGAGGAGTTGAAAGAGTCGTATACCCGTCTGGCGGCCGGTATTGCCCGGATCGATCGGGATATCGCCGCCGCTTTCGAGGCCGGAGACGAGATGGCGTATGATGCCGCCCGGATTAAAAAGAGTATGATTCTTGAACGTCTGCGTGAACTTGAGGCCTTAGGGTTGTGAAGGATCTGGCCGAGTTTCTATTTACCGCGTCGATGCTTAGACGGACACCGCGCAGCGGCCTGCAGTTTTTAGGCAGCGGTAAGGAATCCGTGGCTGAACATGTGTTTCAGACCATGATTACTGCCTATACCCTGGTTAAGATGGAGCACAAGCAGGGTCGGGAGGTTGATGAGAACAAGATCTTAAGACTCTGTCTCCTGCACGATATGCTTGAATCCCGAACCGGGGATCACAACTATGTGAATAAGAAATATATCAGAGTCGATGAGAGTGGAGCCTTGGATGACATGTGCCGGCCGCTCTTTTTCGGCGCCGAGGTTAAATCGCTGATTACCGAGTTTGAAGCTAAAGAGAGCGTTGAGGCACAGCTTGCCGCTGATGCGGATCAGCTGGCTTTGATGGCGCTGGTCAAGGAACAGCATGATCTCGGTAACCCTTATGCCCGAAAATGGTTGATGGTCGCCAGTCAGCGTCTTTTGACCGATTCGGGCCGTAGTCTGGGCCGGGCACTTACAGATGGTGACTGGGCCTCATGGTGGTTCAGCAAAGAGAGCAACGAGTGGTGGGTCAACGGGAAAAATCCGGGAGAATCGGATTGAGGAGAAATTTTCTGACGATGAATACGGGCCGGTTTTTTCTGGTACTGGCAGGCTTAGTTCTGCTCTCTCTAAGCGCAGGGTCGGTCTGGGCTCAGGCGGAAAAGATCAAGATTCCGGTAGCCGCTCCCTTTACCGGCCCCCTGGCTTCGTTCGGTGAGGGGATAAAAAACGGCGCCCTCTTAAAAGAAGATGAGATAAATGCCAGTGGTGGTATTAATGGCAGGATGGTGGAAATTGTTTTAGCTGACGAGCTCTGCGATCCTCAGGAGGCGGCGGCGGTGGCTACCCGTTTCGCCCATGATCCTCAGGTAGTGATCGTTATCGGTCATCTCTGCAGTTCGGCGACTCTGGCGGCTCTGCCGATCTATAAAGAGGCTGGGCTGCCGGCAATCACTCCGGCATCCACCAACCCCGAGATCGGCAGATTGAGTTCCTACTATTTCCGCAATGTCTATAGGGATGATTTTCAGGGTGATTTTCTGGCCGCTTATGCCGAAAAGGTAAAAAAATTTAAAAAGGTTGCTATTTTTTACGAAGTCAATGATTATGCTCTGGGGCTTAAAGATGCCTTCACAAAAGCGGCTGAAAAACTTGGTCTGCGAATTGTCGGAGCCGAATCCTACATGGCGAAAACCGCTGATTTTAAGGCCCAGCTGAGTAAATTCAAGATGCTGCGGCCCGATGCCGTCTTTATTGCCGGCTATGCACCGCAGGCAACGCTTATTATCTCCCAGGCCCGTAGTCTGGGGCTGAAGTGCGCCTTTTTCGGGGCCGACGGTCTCGATGATGCGGTTCTGTTGAAAAATCCCGATGCCGAAGGTCTGTTTGTAACCACCCCTTTTCTGGCTGACCAGGGCGGGGCTCGGGTTAATGATTTTGTTGAGCACTATCGGGAGAAATTTTCGCTTGAACCTAACTGGTTTGCCGCCAATACCTATGACGCGGTCGGGATGGCGGCGGCCGCTATTGCCGCCGTCGGTCTTGATCGGGGAAAAGTGCGGGCCTGGCTGGCCGGGGTCTCGTCACCGGAAAAAGCCTATCAGGGGATTACCGGGGCAACCTATTTCGATGAAAACGGTGACTGTCTAAAAGCCGCCTTGGTCAAGATGATTCGGGACGGCCGGTGGGTCAGTGCCGGTGAGCAGCTGCGTTAAGTTTCCGCGTCAAGATTATCTTTTTGGTAACTATTCAGCAACCTCCTCAAACCGTCTCGATTTGGGGACAGAATTCAATTCTGTCCCCGTGTGAAACAGGGCGAAGCAAAGTTCGATACCATTTGCTATAGCTTTATGAGATCCGGCTGAACAGTTACTCTTTTTGCAAAAAATATTATCATATAGACCGGGTTGCCATACGCAAACCGGATACGATTGAGTTTTCCGACACCTTTTTATTGTCTCAAGTGATGTAAATTCCAAATGCCGACCACTTTACTTGAACAATCCTCACTGTTTCTACAGCAGTTTGTCAACGGAATGACCCTGGGCAGTATCTATGCCCTGATCGCCGTGGGTTACACCATGGTTTACGGGGTTATTCAGCTGATCAATTTTGCCCACGGTGAGATCTACATGCTGGGAGCTTTTCTCAGCTTTTCTCTGGTCAGTGGTTTTTTCGGGGTTGGTCTTCCCTTTGTTCTGGCGGTAACCATTGCCGTACTGGTATGCGCTCTGGCCGGAGTTCTGCTTGATCTTGTCGCCTATCGGCCACTGCGCCGGTCTCCCCGTCTGGCGGCCCTGATTACCGCCATCGGAATGTCCATCTTTCTTCAGAATCTCGCTCTTTTAATCTGGGGGGGGCAGATCAGATCCTTTCCCCGGGCCGTAATTCCCGTTTTTCTTTTTGCTCCAGCCCTGCAGTTCGGTGAGGTGGTTGTCAGCTGGCTGCAGGTGGTTATTTTGCTGACGGCAGTCATTCTGATGGTGGTGCTGCAGCTGATTGTCCACTATACCCGGCTCGGCCGGGCGATGCGGGCGATCGCTCAGGATCAGACGGCCGCGGCGTTGATGGGGGTGAATGTCGACCGGGTGGTTTCGTATACCTTTGCTTTAGGCTCAGGTCTCGGCGGGGTTGCCGGAATTTTAGTTGGTCTTTACTATAATGCGGTCTATCCGACGATGGGTTATCTTGCCGGGATCAAGGCTTTTGCCGCGGCGGTTCTGGGCGGTATCGGCAGTATTCCCGGAGCCATTCTCGGCGGCGGAATTCTCGGTTTGGCCGAGGTTTTCGGCGCCGGTTATATCTCCTCTTCCTACGGTGACGGGATCGCCTACGCGATTATGATTCTGGTTATTCTGGTTAAACCTGCCGGACTTTTCGGTCGTCCGTCAAGCAATAAGCTTTATCGAGGGTGAAGATGCATTTAGACGATCGTCTCTTTCATGATAAAAAACTCTATTTGCCGCTTCTGATCGTGGTTCTGATACTGCCCTGGCTGCCGCTGGGCCAGGCCGGGCCCTATGTCATCCGGATTGCGACCTTGACCCTGCTCTATATGGTTCTGGCTCAGGGTCTTAATGTGGTTCCCGGTTTTACGGGGCTGCTGGATCTGGGTTATGTCGGATTTTTCGGAATCGGGGCCTATACCGCCGCTCTGCTCACCATCCACTATCACTGGAGCCTGTGGCTGATTCTGCCGCTGGCGGCCCTGAACGGGGCCCTCTGGGGGGTGCTGCGCGGGGCTCCGAGTTTACGGCTGACGGATGACTACTTTGCGATTGTGACCTTCGGTTTTTCCGAACTGATTATCCTGGTGATTAAGAATGAGCTCTGGCTGACCCGGGGGCCGATGGGGATTCCCGGGATTGCCCGGCCGGAGCTTTTCGGAGTGGTTCTGGATCAGCCCTGGCAGACCTATTATCTGATTCTTTTTTTACTGCTGCTGGTGTTATGGGTGGTGGTCAGAATCCGGAACTCACGCCTGGGCCGGGCCTGGTTTGCTATCCGCGAGGACGAGATCGCGGCCGAATGTGTCGGCATTAATGTGGCCCGTTACAAGATTATTGCCTTTGCCTTGAGTGCCGCCATCGGGGCCTTAGCCGGGGCCTTTTATGCCCGCTGGTTTCGTTTTGTACACCCCGATATGTTTAAGTTCTGGGAATCGATTCTGATTCTCTGCCTGATTGTTCTCGGCGGTATGGGGAGTATCAGCGGAGCTCTGCTCGGGGCGCTGCTGCTGATTCCTCTGACGGAGGTGTTGCGGATTATCCTGCCTTCCGAATTCAGCAGTGCGCGTTACCTGCTGTTCGGCCTTCTGATTGTCGTGATGATGCGCTGGCGTCCGGCCGGACTGTTGCCGGTTGAAAGAGAGTAGGGGGAATCAGTGAGGGAACGCAAAATCGGAGATACCCTGCTTAAAACGCATAAACTGGTAAAAAGGTTTGGCGGCCTGACAGCCGTCAAAGAGGTCTCTCTGGATGTCAGGGCGGGGGAAATTGTGGCCCTGATCGGCCCGAACGGGGCCGGCAAGACCACTCTTTTTGACTGTCTTAATCAGCTTACGCTGCCGACTTCAGGGACAATTACCTTTGCCGGACAGAGCCTGGTAAAGGTTGTGACCCCGACCGACAGGCAGCTGATTTTTCGCTTGAGTCTGATATTTGCGTGGCTTTCACTGCTCTGGCTGCCGCTGGTTCTGGGAGTGCTCTGGCCGCTTACTATTTTTCATCTGGAGGCCGTACTCGCGCTTGTATCGCTGCTGCTTTTCCGTTTCTATCTGGTTCGTCCCTTAAATAAATTGCGACCCTGGAGCCGCCTGTTACTGACAGTGTTTGTCCTTGTCGATGCGGTTTGTGCCGCTGTCTGGTTCTGTCGCAGTGAAGCTTTTGCCAAGGTCAGTTTTTTCGGCCTTTTTCCTTTCTATCCGTTGCTGGTGCCGGGGGCGATTCTGCTTTTTCTCGGAGCTCTGATTTTGCTGCTGATGTTTAATCTGCCCCGGGTGAAAGAGACCTTTGGTCAGCCGCCGCACGCTGATGCGGTTACCCGGCTGGGTATGGGTCGTACCTTTCAGAATGCTCGTCTTTTTTTCTCCCTGTCGGCTCTTGATAATGTTAAACTGGGGCGGCACTGTCGTACCCAAGCCAATTTTTTGGGAACCGTTTTCGGCCTGCCCGGGGCGCGCCGGGAGGAGCAGGATTCAACCGCCAAGGCGACTGAATGTCTGCGTTTTGTCGGGCTTGGGAAAAAACTTTCAAGCCGGGCCGGGGCTCTGGCTTACGGTGATCAGCGCCGCCTGGAACTCGCCCGGGCTCTGGCGACGGAGCCCAAAATGCTGCTTTTGGATGAGCCGGTCGCCGGTATGAACCCGAGTGAATCCCGGGAGCTTATCAAATTGATCCGTATCCTCAGCCAGGCCGGGATCGCAATCTTGATTATCGAACACGATATGAAGTTCATAATGAATCTGGCCGACCGGGTCTTTGTCCTGGATCATGGCGAGCTGATCGCCTCCGGCAGCCCGGCCGCAATCCGCAACGATAAAAAAGTTATTGAGGCCTACCTCGGAGCTTCTGATGCCACTGCTGAAGCTTAACGACATTCACTGTTACTACGGTAACATTCACGCCCTCAAAGGGGTCTCTTTCGAGATCTATCATGGAGAGATTCGGACTCTGATCGGGGCTAACGGCGCCGGAAAATCGACGGTTCTGATGGCGATAAGCGCGATTCTCAAACCGCGGCAGGGAGAGATATTGTATGACGGGATGCCGGTCGCCGGTCGGGCCCCGGACGAGTTGGTTCAAGCCGGTCTCTGTCAGGTGCCGGAGGGTCGGCGCATCTTTCCCGATATGACGGTCGGGGAGAATCTTGAAATGGGGGCCTACTGTCGTTCCGGCCGGGCCGCGATCAAGGCTAATCTGGAGATGGTTTATGATCTGTTTCCTGTCTTAAGTAAACGGCGGCGACAGGCGGGCGGCTCCCTCTCCGGCGGTGAACAGCAGATGCTGGCCTTAGGCCGGGCTCTGATGTCGCAGCCGGAGCTGCTGCTATTGGATGAGCCCTCACTCGGGCTGGCGCCGCTGATGGTCGAGAAGATATTTTCGCTGATTGAGCGGATTGCCGGCGAGGGAATTACGATATTGCTGGTTGAACAGAACGCGCAGGCGGCGCTGCGACTGGCTGATTATGGTTACGTTATGGAGAGCGGGAAGATTATTCTCGAAGCTCCGGCGCGTAAATTACTGCAGGATGAACGGGTCAAAGAGGCCTATCTGGGAGAGTAAAATGGAAAAATTGGAAGGGAAAAAGATTAACTGGCGGGTTGAAAAAAACTGGTCGGCAACGGCTGTTGGTTTGCGGACGTTTCTGCTGGCGGAAAAACATAAATTTTTTATCAATTATTCCGAACTTGCTGGCAAACTTAAACTCTATAAAGAGCGTGAAATTGAAAAAAATCTGCTTTTTAGCGGCAGCGAGCTCGAATCTTCCGACTACCTGGTACCGTTGACCCAGTTCAAGTATCTCAATATCTGGGAAGCGGTCAAGTGCGCGGCGCTTGCCGCTTACCAAGAGGCGGTCTCGTTAAAAATATCACCTCTGGTACTGGTTATGGACGCTCCGGATGCTTCCGGTTTCCATAAAAAAGCGTTGGAAGGCATTATTCTCGGCAGCTATGTTTATGATCGATTCAAAGGCGTTGAAAAGAGCCCGGAGAAAAAAACCGACCCGTTTGTTCCTGAAGTGGTTTTTGTCGTCGGCGGCCTTGATCAAGCGCTGATTACGGCCGAACTTGAACGTCTGCAGACGGTTTGTGAACGGGTTAACCGGGTGCGTGACCTGGTTAATCATCCTCCCGGATTTCTGGGGCCGGAAGAGTTTGCCGGAGAAGCTGTGAAAAGTGCGGCCGAGTGTTCACTGAAAATCGATCTCTGGGATGAAAAACGGCTCCGGGATGAAGGTTATGCCGGGCTCCTGGCAGTCGGTCGCGGCAGCTGCAAACCGCCGCGCATGGTGGCTTTGACTTATGAGCCGCAAACCGGTGCTGAAAAGGTTCCCCATGTGGTTCTGGTCGGTAAAGGTATAACCTTTGATTCGGGCGGCCTTTCGTTGAAACCGGGAGCATCGATGATGGATATGAAATCCGATATGGCCGGAGCCGCCGCCGTACTCGGGGCGATGGAGATTATCGGCAAACTCGGAGCCAAGGTTAAAGTCACCGGGATTCTGGCGCTGGCTGAGAATATGCCGAGCGGTACGGCCCAGGCACCGGGCGATATTATTGTTATGAAAAACGGCAAATCAGTTGAGGTAAAAAACACCGATGCCGAAGGCCGCCTGATTCTGGTTGATGCCCTGCAGCTCGGGGCCTCGCTGGAACCCGATTTTATGGTCGATGCCGCGACCTTGACCGGGGCCTGTCGGGTTGCGCTCGGAATTGAGGTGGCCGCCGTTTTGGGTCGCGATGCCGATCTGATTAAACGGCTGCAAGCCGCCGGTGAAGAGAGCGGTGAGATCCTTTGGGAGCTGCCGTTTGAAAAAGCCTATCTCGAAGGGATGAAATCCGACTTTGCCGATATCTCCAATATCGGCAACAGCGCCTACGGCGGCACAATTACCGCCGCCCTTTTCTTAGGCGAATTTGTCCCCGAAGAGATACCCTGGGCCCATCTCGATATCGCGGGCCCGGCCTATCCCGGCAAGAAATGGAAATACTTTGCCCCCGGTGCCACCGGCTACGGCGCCCGGATTATGGCAGGGCTGGTTAAAAATTTAGGTTGAAAAAAATGATGAAACCGCAGGTCAGCGCGATTATTCCCACTTACAACCGGGCCGCAAAAGTTGTCGCGGCGGTAAAGTCGGTAGTCGCGCAGACCCTGCCTGATATCGAAATCATCGTTGTCGATGACGGCTCGAACGACGACACCGCCGCCCGGCTGCTGCGGGAATTCGGTGACCGGATAAAACTGTTGCGTCTGCCCCGTAATCACGGGGTCAGTTATGCCCGGAATCGCGGGATCGAGTTAAGTCGGGGAGATTTTATCGCCTTTCTCGACTCCGATGATCTCTGGCTTAAGGGAAAAAGCGCCCGCCAGCTTGCCTTTATGCAGGCCCGACCTGATCTCTTAATCTCGCAGACTGATGAAATCTGGATTCGCAACGGCAAACGGGTTAATCCCTGCCAACACCACTTGAAACCCTCCGGTTCGATCTTTGCCGAATGTCTGCCGCTCTGTGTCGTCAGCCCCTCAGCCGTAATGATGCGGCGTAAGTTTTTTGCCGCCGTCGGCCTCTTTGACGAAGAACTTCCCGCCTGTGAAGATTACGATCTCTGGCTGAGAACCGCCTGCCGCTATCCCGTCGAACTTATTCCGGAAAAACTGGTCACCAAATTCGGCGGCCATGACGATCAACTCTCCCATACCATCCCCGCCCTCGACCGCTACCGGATCAAATCCCTGATTAAACTCCTCGACCATCAGCAACTCACCCCCACGCAAAAACAACAGACCCTCACTATCCTCCATAAAAAGAGCAAAATTTACCTCAAAGGCTGCCGTAAACGCGGCCGGATTCAGGAAGCTGAAACTCTGGAAAGTGTCTTAACTGAATTTTGAAAGAATCCGGTTGATTCGGTTGATCTTTTCGGGGTAATTGTTGTGGTTGGATTTTCACGGGGTTTTGTGCTACATGTCGGGCTTCATTTTTGTATAGGAGTCGAATTTGGTTTTTATCAATATCCTTTTGCCGATCTTTCTGATTATCGTTTTAGGGGTGGTCTTTGAGAAGGTCAAGGGGCCGGATTTCAAGTCGGTTTCTGATCTGACGCTCTTTATTCTGGCTCCCTGTCTGATCTTTGCCGGCCTGATGAAGGGCGGAGATGATATCGTCAGTTTTCTGCCCGGGGCGGTTGCCTTCATGCTCTCTCTGACGCTGATTTTCTGGGGCATCTCAGTTGTCTGCGGCAAACTGTTGAAACTCGACAGTCAGCGCCAGAGTGCCTTCTCCCTGACGACAATCATGATGAATACCGGCAATTACGGTCTGCCTCTGGTGCTTTTCGCCTACGGGCCTGAGGGTTTAGCGTATGCGGTGATGGTGATGGTGCTGTTCACATTTCCGTTGGGAACCCTCGCCATCTATATCGCTTCCCGGGGGCAGGACAGTCCGCTTAAAGCGTTGACCGAGATGTTTAAGGTGCCGCTTTTTCATGCCATTATCCTGGCGGCGATCTGGCGGGGTTTTAATCTGCCGCTGCCAGAAATTGTTTTCAAGGCGATCGATATTGTCGGCCAGGCGGCAATTCCGGGGTTGTTGATACTTTTGGGGATGCAGCTGGCCCGGACTAAATTTACGGGTGATCTGCCGGCGATAAGTTTAAGCAGTTTTCTGCGCCTGGTAATTTCGCCTCTGGTTGCCATTCTGCTCTGTCAGGTGCTCGATATTCAGGGAATGCCCCGCAATGTCCTGATTCTGCAGACCAGTACACCGGCGGCGGTTATCCCCCTGCTTTATGCGGTCAACTATGATACCCGTCCCGATATGGTGGCCGGAACCATATTTGTCTCGACCATCGCCAGCGCCCTGACACTGAGCTGTCTGCTCTGGTTTCTCGGGGTTTAGGCAAGCTTATTTGCCGGCTGCCGGATCGGGTTTTGGAGGCCGTCCACTGTTTTATGATTGCATTTTTCGGTTCGATGTATTATTCCCGGCCCACGAATTGATGCGAAGGCAATTTTCGTAAGACCTCAAATATCTATACCGATGTCAGGAGAAAACATAATGATTGTTGAAACGATAGTTGTCGGGCCATTGCAGGTGAACTGTTATCTGGTCGGCTGTGAAGAGACCCGGGAAGCGGCGGTGATCGATCCCGGTGATGATGTTGAACGGGTACTGGCGGGATTGAAGGCGGCCGGTCTTAAGCCGGTCTATATCATTAATACGCACGAACATTTTGATCACGTCGGGGCCAATAAACGCCTGCATGATGCTACCGGTGCCAAAATTCTGGCCCACAGTGCCAGTGCCGGTGAAATTACCAAGATCTCCAGCCGGGCTCTTCTGTGGGGCATGCGGGCTGAGGATTCACCGCCGGTCGACCGCGAAATCGGCGACGGCGATCTGGTTGAAATCGGCAGCAGCGTGACCTTGAAAGTCCTGTCGACTCCGGGCCACTCCTTAGGCTCAATCTCTCTGGTAACCGAAGGGGCGGCCTTTGTCGGTGACCTTATCTTCTCCGGTTCAATCGGGCGTACCGATTTCCCCGGGGGCGATTACGAAACCCTGATCCGCTCGGTGCGGGAGAAAATTTTTCCTCTGGGCGATGATGTCGTGCTCTACTCCGGACACGGGCCGGCAACGACGGTCGGCCGGGAACGGGCCACTAATCCGTTCTTTGTCTCGTAGAAAGGGCGTTAAGGTGAAGAAAGAGTCGTCCATCGAGGCTTTGGAAAAGCTTCTTGATTACTCATTTCAGCAGCCGGAACTTCTGCTGCAGGCCCTGACCCACAAATCCTATGTCAACGAAAACCCGCCCCGGAAGGGTGCGGCTGACGGCCCGGCTGATAATGAACGTCTGGAGTTTCTGGGCGATGCCGTGCTCGAGCTCAAAGTCAGTGAGATGCTCTATGCCCGCTTTCCGGATCAGCCTGAAGGTGAGTTGAGTCGACGGCGCTCTGGGATCGTTAATACCGGGGCTCTGGCCCGCTTTTCCGAAGATCTGGGTCTGGGCGCTTTCCTGCGTCTGGGGCGGGGTGAATCACGCCAGGGCGGCCGCCGCCGGGTATCGCTGCTGGCCGATACCTTTGAAGCTCTGCTGGCGGCCCTTCATCTGGATGGTGCCGGGGAGATGGTTGACAAGCTGATTGCTGATCTGGTCGGGCGTGAACTTGAGTCAAACTGTACGGACCATAAGTCTCAGCTGCAGGAGTATCTCCAGGAGGAGTGCGGGCGACCGCCGGTTTATAAGCTGGTTGATCGACGGGGGGCTGACCATCAGCCGCTTTTTTTCATTGAAGTATACGATTGCAGCGGCAATCTGCTGGGCCGGGGCCGGGGCTCATCCCGTAAAATCGCTGAACAGAAAGCTGCCGGTGAAGCTCTGCTCCGTCGCCAATAGAGTCGCTCCCGGAAAAAAGTCGTGAATTTTTCGGCCGCCGTAATTCTTTACGATCAGACTCCGATTTTCAGGAAAAAAATATTGACACGTTGAGTGAGTTATGGTAAATGCCACAGCCTTGTTTTTGCAGGGGTGCATTTTCAGCTGCTGGCGTAGCTCAACTGGAAGAGCAGCTGACTTGTAATCAGCAGGTTGCGGGTTCGAGTCCCATCGCCAGCTCCACGAAGTGACCCCCGACCGGTGTGGATGAAGAACAGGAACTGCAAACCTGTAAGGTAAATAAATTTGGAGAGGTTCCCGAGTGGTCAAAGGGAACAGACTGTAAATCTGTCGGCAGCGCCTTCGGAGGTTCAAATCCTCCCCTCTCCACCATCATTCCCCACTGTGGTGTCAATTTAATAAGATGTAAGCGCAATGCCTTAAGCGGGAGTAGCTCAGTTGGCTAGAGCGTCAGCCTTCCAAGCTGAGGGTCGCGGGTTCGAGTCCCGTTTCCCGCTCCATTGTGCATCTGACACTGGATGTTTCCGCCCACGTAGCTCAGTGGTGGAGCACTTCCTTGGTAAGGAAGAGGTCATCGGTTCAATCCCGATCGTGGGCTCCACTGACGGCCCCTGAAGTTGCTGTCAGAGAGAAAAAAAGTTAATGAATGTTGCTTGACTCATACATGAAAAATAGATGAGAAAGGAGAACTTAGGAAATGGCTAAAGAAAAATTTGAGCGCACCAAGCCCCACGTAAATGTTGGCACCATCGGTCATGTTGACCACGGAAAAACCACTTTGACAGCCGCCATCA
>JANTFH010000010.1 GCA_024763535.1 Thermodesulfobacteriota bacterium | reverse complement strand
CTCGCTCTTTGAAGCCAAAAGTCTGCAGTTAATTCATGACAACACCCTGCTGCGCAAACTTAAAGGGCGGGTTCCCGGAAGGAGCGGTCGGGCTCTAAAAAACTTAAATCAGTCGATTATAAATATTGAACAACGCATTGAAACACTTAATAAATTTGATGGGTCAGACACCCTCAAATTTCTCACAAATACCTACCTTGAAGATATCGCTCCCGATTTTGACCCGGTTTTCTTAATCCTTTTCCGGAGTCTGGCGGCCCGTCTTTTCAACAACTTCGTCAACTCCATCAAGGCGGTCGAGACTGAAACCGGAGCCATTAATAAACTCAAAGAAATAATCGGCAAGGAGCCGGTTTTTTTCATCGCCAACCATGTCTCCAATGCCGACCACCTGCCGATTCTCTTCGCCTTAAACCGAACCGGCCTGATCTCTCCAGTGGTTATCGCCGGCAGCAACCTCTACCGCGGAGTCTCAAAAAAGATTCTGCCGAAAGTCAACGTCTGCCAGATTAAACGTGACGATATGATTGAACGGAAGATTAAATGGCTCGGCAACCCGGTCTATATCGAAACCTTCAAGCAGCATAACCAGTATATGTGGCTCCATAACGAACCCTACCTTTTCTACCCTGAAGGCGGCCGCTCACGCAGTGGAAAAATTCTTAAACCCAAGGTCGGCATTATAAAAAATGTCTTTGAGTTTGCCAAAAACGAACAACGCAGGGTCCATTTTATCCCGCTGTCACTCTCCTATACCACCGTACCTGAAGATCTCGCCATCGAGGAGAGCCGCAAGGGAATAAACATCAGTCACAGCGATATAATCAAGCAGCTGGCCGACCTCAACCATGAATATGGTCGGTTCAAAGATACCGCCACCTATGTCAATTTAGGATTACCCGTGACCGTAACTCCGGACAACATCCCCGACCTTGGGGATTTCAGTCGCGAACTTATGACTCAGGTACGGGATAACATCCGGCCGACACCTACCTATGAAGTTGCGCAAATGATTTTGGGTGCCGGTGAATCCGGCAATGAGGAGCCAATAAAAAGATTTTCACTTGCCGATTTGAATGACGCAAACCCGGAATACAGCCCGAAAAGACTCAATAGCGCGATTGAGATTTTCACTACCAAGGAATTTATCAACCCTGACCCGAATCGAGATGAAGATGGTATTTACACTATCTCTAACCCGGAGATGCTGCAGCAATATGCCAACCGCACTGAATGCGATTTTTGATCTACAACTTAAACCTGCTACCAATAAATGAGACCGGAAAAACCTAAACTTTATGAATATCCGCTGCCGGACGGCTGGGTGATTTTAGCCGGCCACAGTGAGAGCGACAACGACCGGCTGAGCTTGAAGATTGCGAAAGCCAACGAGTGGTGGTTTCATGTACGCGGGATGCCCGGCAGCCATGTTATTCTGCGGGCGCCGGAGGGCGTAAAAGAGAGCCCCGCCAAAGAGATGCTGAAGCAGGCGGCGGCGGTCGCCGCCTGGCACAGTAAGGCCAGAAGCGGCGGTGTGGTTGCGGTTTCCGCGACCCTGGCGAAATTTGTCAGTAAACCACGCGGGGCCAAACCGGGCACGGTCAGTATCCGTAAAGAGACAGTTTTCAAGGTTCGGCCAAAATTACCGGCCTAAGCCCCAGAAAATCAAAACCTGAACTCCGCCAATCAAGAAACCGACCAGCGCTCCGAAGATATTGATATAAGTAAAATGCTCGCGCATAACACTTAAGAGCAGCTCCTCAACCTGAATTATCGGCAGTTGATTAACCCGCTCTTCGACCACACTTCTAATCTCGAAACGCTCACTTAATCGCGGCAGCTCCTCAATCAGCTGCCGCCGGGCCAGATTATGAAGAAAATCGACTATCTGCTGATGCAGCGCAAGCGGCAGAAAACGCGACAAGCGCCCCACCGGAAAATTTTTCAGCCATTGATCGAAACGAAGAGCGATAACTACCGCCAGACGACGCTTTACCTGACTTGAACGCAGAGTCTGCAGAATATAGTCACTGATCCGCTCACCCACCCGCTCCTCGGCCCCGGAGACTCCAACCGTTTCCAGAATTTCGGCCAGAGGTTTTCGAGCCAGAGGCTCATAAAACTCCGATAACATCCTGGCCAGTCTGACACTCCAGGTTTTTGACTGCAGTTGCGCCCGAATCTCTTTTTTAACCAGTTCCAACCCCCGATCAACCTGAACAAAGGAAAAACGGCCGGCAAGTTCAGATGGCGAAAGGGATAAAAATGCCGCCATTCGTTCCGAGAGCAGATCAAAAACCTTCTCCTGCCAGGCCGGCTGCTTCATGGATTTAGCCAGATCCAGCGCTACATCGTCAACCAGTTTATCGATTTTTTCGACAATCTCTTCATCCGACAAAGCCATACTCGTCAACAGCCGTCGCCAGAACCCCATATTTTCGATATAGAGATTAATTCCCTTATGCAGCCTTTTCTTCAAACCGGAAATAATATCGGGGTCATGCAGCAGGCGGCTGAAACGGGTCATAAGATCCGGCAGTTCGCGATGCAGCTCACGCATTACCGCGGTCTGCAGATCCGCCGGCAAAAGTTCTCCCAGAGATTTTTTCGAGGTGATAAAAGAGTGTACAACCCGGTCAATCTCCCCATCAAGCCAGTCTGAGACGGAGCTTGAATTCAGACCTTCCTCAATTATAAGCGGTAGTTTCAGAGTAAATTCACGTCGATATTTTTCCGGCACCAGTTCATTCAAGTCCGCCGCCAGCAAACACCGGGAAAATTCAGCGGTCGGCGTCTTAAGCAGAAATTTCAGCTCCGGATGCTCAACTACCCAATCGACCACAATATAGGCCTGGCGCCATCCCCGGCCCCACCAGTTCCGCCAGAGCGGCACCCACTTTTCCGGTATAACTGTAATCGGAGCCACGAAATCTTTTTCAACAAATTGATTAAAACGCTCCGTTACCCAGCGATATACGGCATCATCAACAGCCGGACTCTGCAATTTTTCGAGAATAACTTCACGGGTCAGGATATGATCCCCGACCATATCACCAATCCGCCGGGCCAACTCCAGACGACGAGCCGGGATAATTCCGGGGGTCAGGGGTATGGGTATCTGAAACAGATATTTTTTATAAAGAGGCCGAAAAAGCATGCGGATAGCCAGGTAATTGGTAAAATAACCGATTATCGCCCCGGCCAGCGGCGGCATCAGATAGGACCAGAAAGAAAATCCGGACAGATAGTCAATAAATTCCATAAACCTGTCTATAATATCCTTGTAAATGAGATTAAATTACGTTATGTGTTCGATTCAAGATACTCCAAATCATAACCAGCGTCAATCAACTTAAGAACACCAATCGGAGAATATCCAACTATGCTGCAAGGGAAAGAGATCCTGCTCGGGGTCTGCGGTGGAATCGCCGCCTATAAGTCAGTGCTGCTGTTGAGAGAACTTACCAAATACGGAGCCAATGTCAACGTTATCATGACTCAAAGTGCCACCGAATTTGTCGGGCCGTTAACCTTTCAAACCCTCTCCGGCAACCCGGTCACGACCGACATCTTCACCCTTTTTGCCTCCTCCGAGATTGGTCACGTCTCTCTCGCCAGTCGCGCCGACCTGCTGGTAATCGCCCCGGCTACGGCCAATATTATCGGTAAAATTGCCAACGGCATCGCTGACGATTTTCTAACAACGATGGTTATGGCCACCCGGGTGCCGGTACTTTTTGCCCCGGCCATGAATACCAACATGTGGGCCAGCCTGGTAGTACAGAAAAATATCTCCAATCTTAAAGAGATGCACTACAATTTTATGGAACCGGCTGAGGGTGAGCTTGCCTGCGGAGTTGTGGGCCGGGGAAAACTGGCCGATATTGATGCCATCATGGATGAGATCAAAGCTCTCTTGAGTCCGAATGACCTCAAGGGAGAAAAAATTCTGATCAGTGCCGGCCCGACCGAGGAGGCTATCGACCCGGCCCGCTGCCTGACCAACCGTTCCTCCGGGAAAATGGGCTATAATCTGGCGGCCGTCGCCCGACGCCGCGGAGCGGAAGTTATTCTCGTCGCCGGCCCCTGTGCTGAACTCGAAAGCTGGGGCGTAAAGGTCATTAACTGCAAGACCGCGGTTGAGATGGCCAATGCCATCGATGATAATCTGGAAGGAGTAACCTCGGTAATCATGGCGGCGGCGGTGGCCGATTTCCGCCCGGCGGAACAGGCGGCGGAAAAGATTAAACGAGACGGCAACTACTGCCTTGAACTGGAGCCTAACCCCGACATCCTCGCCGGCCTCGGACGACGCCCCGACAAACCTTTTCTGGTCGGATTTGCCGCGGAAACCAACAAACTGCTCGACCACGCCCAGGACAAAATAAAACGTAAAAACCTGGATATGATTGTCGCTAATGATGTTACCGCCCCCGGAGCCGGATTCAGCGTTGATACCAACATCATCAAGATAATCGACCGTGATGGGAAGATGACCGACTTTTCCATAATGAGCAAAGAGAGTGTCGCCGGGGTTATCCTCGATCACATGCTGGAGCTAAAGAAAAAACGTAAACTCCAGGCTTAACAGGGGTAAAATGTCTGACGTATACGACGATCTCAATCAATTGAAAGCCCATCTTGAACGGCAGCGGGAGTTAAAGAATTCCGGAGTTTTACTCGAAAAAACCGACCCGGTAAAAACTCTGGAAACGATTTTTAACGATCTTGGCGACTGTAAACGCTGCAATTTAAGTAAGACCCGCAACTATCTGGTTTTCGGCAAAGGTAATCCCGAGGCTGAACTGATGTTTGTCGGCGAGGCTCCGGGAAGAGATGAGGATCTGCAGGGTGAACCCTTTGTCGGCCGGGCCGGACAGCTCTTGACCAAAATCATCGCGGCCATGGGCAAAACCCGGGATGATGTCTATATCGCCAACATCTTAAAATGCCGCCCGCCCGAAAACCGCAATCCCAACCCCGATGAGATCAAAACCTGCTCCCCTTTTCTTAAGCGCCAGATTGCAGCGATTAATCCCAAGGTTGTCTGTGCCTTGGGCACCTTCGCGGCCCAGACCATGCTCAACACCGACACCACCATCGGCCGTCTGCGCGGCCGGGCGCATCATTTCACCGAAACCTGCGTTCTCGTGCCGACCTACCATCCCGCCTATCTTTTGCGCAGTCCCGGTAAAAAGAAGGAAGTCTGGGATGACATGCAGATGATCATGAAACTTCTGGATTGGAAAATGCCTTCCAGATAAAACCGCAGTTCAAATAAGACATAAAAAAGCCTGCGACTTTATTACCGCAGGCCTTTTTAAAAAATACTATTTTACCTTCAGGTCAATCTTAGAAAACAATCAACCTATAATCAAGACTGCGGCCTGAAATAGATCCCAGCCCAAAACTGCGACTGTAGCGACCACGACTGTCAGCGCCAGATTACGAATAAAAATTCCGGTCGAATTTCGCTCCGGATACCCCAAAAGCGCCGCCAGAGCCAATCCCCCCAACAATCCTCCGCCATGCCCCCAGTTATTAATCGAAGGCATAAAAAGACCAATCAGAACCAAGCCGATTATCCAGCCTCGAACCTGCTGCACAACCAGACGACCGAACTCACCACCCCGACTTTTACCGTAAAAAAGCAGAGCTCCGATTAAACCGCAGAGAGAGGCCGAAGCGCCGATGGTCAGCATAATACCGGCCAGTGACGACAGATAAAAACCGATGATCCCGCTGACAATATAGATGACCAGAAAACGGTGCAGGCCGAAAATCTCAGCACATATCGGGCCCAGTTGATTCAAGGCCACCATATTAAACAGAAGATGCAGGAGACCACCATGCAGAAATGAGGCTGAAATCAGAGTCCACCAGCGATGAAGCTGAAAAATCGGCAGAGATCCGGTTGCCCCCAAAACCAACAGAGAACGGTTTCCGGGAGCGAGAAAGCTCAGTGGATTATGGAGTCCGCCGAGATGAATCGGTGCTATAATCAGAGTCAGTATGTAAAATACGACGTTGACAATAATTAAAGGCCGGACAATCTCTCCGGGAGTTGCACTCCAGCGAGCCAACATATCCGGCAGCCGCCGCCCGGGCCTGCTAACCCCGCAATAGGGGCAAACCTCTTCATCCCGGCTGATCAGTTTACGACACCGGGGGCAAAGCATTGAATTTCGTTTATCACTCATTTATTCTTCCTGGTTCCCTCACAACAGATGTTTACCGTAATTTTTATGATAAATCTCAACCATACTCAAAAAAGCGATGGTAATCAGTGGACCGAAGATGATGCCCAGCAGACCGAAGGTCGCCAGACCTCCGAAAATTGAGATAAAGATCAAAAGGATATGCACCTTGACCCGATCCCCGACCAGCTTCGGCTTAATAATGTATTCAAACACCATGGATAAAATTCCGAACGACCCCAAAAAAACAATGCCCTTGGCAATCTCGCCGACAAAGAGCATGTAGACCCCGATGGGTATAAAAACAACCGAAATCCCGATAAAGGGAATAAAGGCAAAAATCGCCATCACCGTCCCCCAGAGCAGTGGCGACTGGATATTGAAAAAGGCCAGGCCGAAACCGCCGATAACTCCCTGAGCGATGGCCGCCAGGCCATTGCCGACAATCATTGCCAGGGTCATATCGTTGAACTTATGTAAAAGCAGCTCCTCCTGGTCACGCGGCAGCGGCGAAAGTGCCATGAGATACTCTTTTACGCGATGACCGTCAATCAGAAGAAAATAGACAAACATGATCAACAACACAAAATGGAGCGAAAAAGTCATTATCTGTCCGGCCAGCATCCCGGTCCAGTTATAAACCCACAAACCCGCCTCCTTGCCGAGGCGGATAACATCATTCTGGATATCATTAAGACTGTAATTTATGCCCAGATGAGCCAGCATATCGGTCAGGCGTTCGGCCTTGTCGGTATGGCCGGCAACAATGTGATTTAAGGAGTCGACCGTAAGGGCTCCGCGAAGATAGGTGTAGAAATTTGCGACTTCAACCGAAAGGGAGATAATCAAAAACACCAGCGGCACGAAAATACCCATAAACAGGGCGAAACAGATCAGGCTGGAAGCCAGCCAGTTGCGACCGCCACAGGGTTTGACCAGGCGCAGATAGAGCGGATGACAGAGACCAACCAGAATCAAGGCCATAACCAGAGTATAGATAAACGGCCTCAACATCCAGACAAACAGGGCAACGGAGAGCAAAAATGTCATGAAAAAGACTGCAGTTCTATAAGCTGGCAGTTTTTCGGACAACATGGCAAACCTCCGTAAAAAATAAAGACAACATCCGGTTTGGATATCACATCATAGCGCTCAAACTATTGACCGGTAAATTCAGCCGCTGCCGCTTTCCTTAAACCTGCCAGCAGACAAAACATAGGAACCGAATTTCGCTTACGGTATCACAATTATAGCTGAAAAACCAGCTTTTGCTTTATTAGTTTAAGGCATAATATCTCTTGACATATTAGCATATTTACTTTAGAGGGGCGGGACAGCCTAGATCTAACTAACCCGCTTGGAAACAGCTCAAGCCTACGGAGATACATAAAAAAATGCCGCGTTCCCCTTTTACCTTTTTCTATTTCTGGTTTTATTTTAGCAGGAATAAGGAGAGGTTTGCCCGGAGCGTTTAGGAGTTGAAAACTCTAGAAATAATTCACCAGAGCCGAGGGTTAACCGACCTTCGGCTTTTTTATTTTAAATGGTTACAAAATCAGATGACACCTAACAAACATCGACCTGGAAAAACCAGAAAGTAATTTTAACAACTTCAGCAGGAGTATGCATCATGACGACTCACACCCATGATATCAACATCAAAAGTTTCGAACCTCTGATCGATCCTGAAGTACTGAAACGTGAACTGCCCCTGACCCCGGCCAGCGAAAAGACCGTACTGCAGGGACGGCGCCGGATCGAGGATATTATCGCCCATAATGATCACCGGCTCTTGATGATCGTCGGCCCCTGCTCAATCCATGACGAGAAAGCGGCTCTTGAGTACGCCCGGAAACTTACGGCTCTGCAAAAGAAAGTAAACGACACTATGCTTCTGGTAATGCGGGTCTATTTTGAAAAGCCGCGAACAACCATCGGTTGGAAAGGGTTGATTAACGACCCGCACATGAACGGCAGCTGTGATATGAATGAGGGCCTGCGCCGGGCCCGGCGTATTCTCTTAAAGATCACTGAAATGGGGATGCCGACCGCAACCGAGGTGCTTGACCCGATCACGCCGCAGTATCTGGCCGGGCTTGTCTGCTGGTCGGCGATCGGCGCCCGGACAACTGAATCACAGATTCACCGGGAGATGGCCAGCGGTCTGTCGATGCCGGTCGGTTTCAAAAACTGCACTGACGGCAGTCTCGATAAAGCCATCCACGCGATGGTGGCCTCCCAGACTCCGCAGAGTTTTATCGGCGTTGATCCCCATGGTAAAACCTGTATCGTCTCGACCAAAGGCAACCCCTGGACCCATATCGTCCTCCGGGGCGGCCAGCGGCCGAACTACGACTCGGTAAGCATTGAGGAGGCTTGTCAGAAATTGAGAACGGCAAGACTTAGAGAATCTATTGTCGTCGACTGCTCACACGGCAACTCCCGCAAACAGTTCCGGGAACAGGAGAGGGTTTTAAAAAACATCATCAGCCAGCGTCTGGAAGAGACCCCGGCCCTGGTCGGCGCCATGCTCGAAAGTAATCTGGAAGAGGGCAACCAGCCCAACACCGTGGATATTGACCGGCTGACTTACGGGGTTTCGGTAACCGATGCCTGTATCTCCTGGGAGAGTACCGAAAAGTTGCTGCTCTGCGCCCATAACCGCATGCTCAATCAGACCAAAGCGGCCTGATCCGGAAAAGGAATACCGCCGGAGTCCGCTACGATTTTTTCAAGAGGTAGACAACATGAAACTTGATAATTTAAGAGAAGCGATTGATACACTCGATGGCGAGATTCTCAAGCTTATCAATCAGCGTCTTAAACTGGCGTTAAAGATTGGACGGCAAAAGCAGACAGAGGGGCTGACAACCCTCAATAGCGCCCGGGAGAGCCTGGTCCTGCAGCGGCTTAAAGAGTTAAATGAGGGCCCGCTGACACCAACCGCGCTGCAGCTGATCTTTAAAGAGATCATGGCCGCCGCCCGGGAGCTGCAGAGCCGTCATAAAATTGCCTTTTTAGGACCCGAGGCCTCATTCACCCATCTGGCCGCCCTGGGCCATTTCGGGGGTGAATCGACGATGCTGCCGCAGAGCAGTGTGGCCGAAGTTTTTCAGGCGGTTATCAAGGAGCAGTGCCATTACGGTATGGTGCCGGTGGAAAATTCGATTGAAGGAGCGGTAAATCACACCCTCGATCTCTTCTACAGTTCCGATTTGAAAATCTGTGCCGAACACTATCAACAGATATCCCATGACCTTTTAGCCGCAGCGGAAGTCCCGCTGCGGGATATCCGGGTTGTCTTCTCCCACACCCAGGCCTTTGCCCAGTGCCGCCAATGGCTGAAAGAGAACCTGCCGGGAGCCGTTTTAAGTGAATGCGGAAGCACGGCTGAGGCCGCCCGACGGGTAGCCGCCCAACGCGGGCATGCGGCCGCCATAGCCGGGCCGGCAGCGGCGGAACTCTACAATCTCAAAAGTATCGCCCATAAAATTGCGGATCTGCCCGGCAACACCACCCGCTTTCTGGTCCTGGGAAAAGAGGACAGTCCACCCTCGGGCCGGGATAAGACCTCCATCCTTTTTGTCACCCCGCATCTGCCGGGAGCTTTGCATCAGGTACTGACTCCGATGGCGGATTTCGGCATAAATATGGTCAAACTGGAATCAAGGCCGGTTCGCAATGAGCGCTGGAGCTATTTTTTCATCGCCGATTTTACCGGACATCGTCAGGATGAGAAGGTTGCCGAGATGATCAAGGTAACCAAGAAGATCTGTCTTTTTATGAAGGTTCTGGGTTCATATCCGCAGGCCGGGTAAATGGCCACAATATGAAACCGGGGAGAAATATCCGCGCTCCGCTGCCCGGTTTGCCGGAAACAGCGAAGCGCAGCTAATTTCAGTTTACTGCAAGATCTCAGGCAGATGGGCCAGGGCCGCCTCAAGCTTATCACCTTCCGGACCGCCGGCCTGGGCCAGTTCGGGTTTGCCGCCGCCTTTACCGCCGACTTTCGCCGCCAGTTCACGAATCAATCTGCCGGCGGGAAATTTTTTCTGCCAGGCCTTACCGACATGGACAATCAGGATCGCCTTTCCTTCATGGGTGGACCCGAGCAGGGTGATGCCGTCACTGTTTTTCTGTTTATAAACATCCATGATCTGACGCATCTCTTTGGGATTGTCACACTCGACCCGCTGGGCTAAAACCGGGATGCCGTTGATCTCCTGAATCCCGACGGCCCCACCGCCTCCGCCGCCGACACTGGCATTGACCAGTTTCTCTTTCAATGAGGCAATCTCTTTCTGCTGCTCTTTACTCTGGTCAATAAGACGCTCAACCCGCTCCACCAGTTCTTCCGGAATCCCCTTCAGCAATCCTGCCGCCTGCCGGGAAATTTTGTCCCGTTGATTGATATATTGTAAAGCCGCGCTTCCGGCTAGAGCTTCCAGACGCCGCACCCCGGCGGCGATCCCGGTCTCGGAGACGATCTTGACCAGACTGATCTCGCCGGTAGCCCGAATATGGGTTCCACCGCAGAGTTCAATACTCGCATCTCCCATACTGACCATCCGTACCTTATCCCCGTATTTTTCACCGAAAATCGCCATCGCCCCTTTGGCAATGGCACTGTCCATATCGGTCTCTTCGGTTGTAACCGGCAGATTTGCCATTATTTCTCGGTTTACCAGGGCTTCAACTTCTTCAAGTTCAGCTTCAGTCAAGGCGGAAAAGTGACTGAAATCAAAGCGTAAACGCTCAGGGGTAACCAGAGATCCCGCCTGTTTAACGTGACTGCCTAAAACCTTCTGCAACTTAGCCTGCAGGAGATGGGTGGCTGAATGGTGGCGGGCGGCAGCCAGGCGCTCCTCTTTCTCAACAATCAGATTGCACTCATCAGTAAGCCGCAGTTCACCGGAGTCAATCACGGCCCGGTGCAGAATCAGACCGGTCAACGGTTTTGTCGTGGTCAGCACGGTAAAAGAGGCGTTCTCAGACTCACCCCTCCCCGAGTCACCCGCCTGACCACCGGACTCACCGTAAAAAGGGGTGCGGTCGAAGAGGATCTCGACCTCCTGTCCTTTTTCAACCCGGGAGACCGGACCGCCGTCATGCAGCAGGGCCAGGATTCGGCCCTTAGCGGAAAAATTTTCATAACCGACGAAATCGCTTTTCAGACCTTCATTGACAAGATTTTTATAGACTTCAGCCACCGCCTCTTCACCCGAGCCTTTCCAGGCTTTGCGGGAGAGCTCCTGCTGTTTGCGCATCTGTTCATTAAAACCGTCATGATCAACCGCGAAACCATCCTTTTCAATAATATCAGCGGTCAAATCAACCGGAAAACCAAAGGTATCATAGAGTTTGAAAGTCACTTCACCGGAAAGAGTTTCAGCTGATGTTGATTTCAGTTTTTCAATCTCTTCCGCCAAAACCTTAAGCCCCCGGTCCAGGGTTTCACCGAAACGCTCCTCTTCGCTTTTTATAACCCGGCTTACAAACGGCAGCGACTCCTTAAGCTCGGGATAGGCCTGAGCCATATTCTCAGCGACCGTCTCCGCCATGCAATAGAGAAACGGCTCATTCAAACCCAGCATCTTCCCATGCCGGGCGGCCCGGCGCATAATGCGCCGTAAAACATAACCGCGGCCCTCGTTCGCCGGCAGAATGCCGTCGGCAATCAGGAAAGTCGCAGCCCGACTGTGATCGGCCAGAACCCGCAAAGAGACATCACTCTCCTCATCCTCACCGTAAACCTTGCCCGATAGTTTCTCTCCGGCGGCAATTATCCGGCGCAGCAGGTCGGTATCATAGTTACTCTGCACCCCCTGTTTGACCGCGGCCAGACGCTCAAGCCCCATACCGGTGTCGATACTCGGCTTCGGCAGCGGCCGCATAACCCCGTCGGCACTCCGGTCAAACTGCATGAAGACCAGGTTCCAGATCTCAAGATAACGGTCACAGTCGCATGAACCGATGCCGCAATCTGGACCGCAGCTCATGCTCTCTCCCTGATCATAGAGGATTTCGGAACAGGGGCCGCAGGGGCCGGTATCGCCCATGGCCCAAAAGTTGTCGGCTTCACCGAGGCGGACGATACGCGCTTCCGGCACCTTAATCATATCCTTCCAGAGATCATAGGCCTCATCGTCATCGAGATAGACTGTAGCCCACAATTTTTCGGCATCAAATTCCATGACATTGGTTAAAAAATCCCAGGCATATTCGATTGCCTGCTCCTTAAAATAATCACCGAAGGAGAAATTACCCAGCATTTCGAAGAAGGTGTGATGCCGGGCTGTACGTCCAACATTCTCAAGATCATTGTGCTTGCCGCCGGCCCGCACACATTTCTGCGCCGTGGTCGCCCTCTTGTAGTCCCGCTCTTCAAGACCGACAAAGGTATCCTTAAACTGATTCATACCCGCGTTCGTAAACAGCAGGGTCGGGTCATTGGCCGGCACCAGGCTGGAACTTTTGACTTCCACATGTTCCTTGCTACCGAAATAGTCCAAAAATTTCCGGCGAATCTCGTTTCCAGTCATCGGCTGTCATCTCCTCTGTCATTCTCTTAAATCGTAATAATTTAGCAAATCACAGGCAATTTTCTCTGCTCCCGAAACCGACGTTCCGATAAAGCACTCAACCTGCGGTTAAAATCTGTATAAAAGGCTGCGGGCTGTTTCAGGTTTCCTGTAAGTTTAAGCTCTGCAGAACCGGGGTAATCTCATCACTGCGAAATCCACGACCTTTGAGCCAGGCAAAAAGCCGTTCCCGATTACGTTCGTGGGAACGCCGGCGACTCAGCAAATCCAGCATCACCTGAGAAAGGTCTTCGGTGTCTATCTCAGCAAAGAAATCCTTTACCACTCTTTCACATAAACCGGCCTCGAGACCTTTCCGCCTGAGCCGTGTTATAATGGCATAAAAACCATATCCGCGACGAAAAAAAAGCTCTTCAGTGAAACTTCTGGCGAAGGCTTCATCGTCCAGAAATCCCTTTTCGAGCAGGCGCCTGATCGCTGCATCTATTTCAGGCGCGGGAAAATCCCGCAGCTTAAGTTTATTTATAAGTTCCTGCTTACTGTGGGCCCGGCGGGCGAGAAGTTCCTGAGCTTTCCACCAAGCTGAAACCGGAGCTTTAGGGCTCATTTAGCAAATCTTTCGATATCCGCCCGGGCCCCGGCATCCGAAGATAAGGCCCCGTCAATTTCATCATTGGCGCCGTCAAAAGCATCCCAACTCGTGTCCGAGGTCGAACTGACCCCCTCAACCTTAAGCAGAAAGTCATCCGGGTTACTGCTCTGTAGCAGGGCTTCATCATAGGAAATCATACCGCTGCGATAGTGGCTCAGGATTGACTGATCGAACGACTGCATACCGTAGACCGCCTGACCTTTGGCGATCGTATCTTTAATCTCAACCGTCTTATCGGCATCACAGATACACTCACGCACGATCGGCGTATTCACCATCACCTCAACCGCCGGCACCCGGCCCTTTTCATCACAACGCTCAATCAGACGCTGAGAGATAACTCCGCGCAGTATACTTGCCAGCTGCAGTCGTACCTGCGGCTGCTGGTGAGGCTGAAAAACCGAGATAATCCGGTTGACCGTCTCGACCGCATCAACGGTATGCAGCGTACTTAAAACCAGATGGCCGGTTTCGGCCGCGGTCAGAGCGATCTCAATTGTCTCCAGATCACGCATCTCCCCGACCAGGATAACATCCGGATCCTGCCTTAGGGCAGCCCGCAGGGCAAGCGAAAAAGAGGTTGTATCAAAACCGATTTCCCGCTGATTGATAACACTTAAATTATCCCGATGCAGATACTCAATGGGGTCCTCGATGGTAATAATATTGTCACTGCGATGGTTGTTGATATAGTCAATCATCGCCGCCAAAGTCGTACTTTTACCACTACCGGTCGTCCCCGTAACCAGGATCAGACCGCGCCGATACTCCTCAATCATCTTCTCGACAATCGGCGGCATATGCAGTGAAGCAAAATCGAGAATCTCAAACGAGATCGTCCGCAGGGCGATCACGAGAGAACTTCTCTGTTGATAAATGTTAACCCGAAAACGGCCGATACCGGGAACCCCGTAACCAAGATCAACCTCACGAAACTCCCTGAAATGCGCTTTTTGAACCGGCCCCATCATCAGATCAGACATCGATTTGAGATTTTCCTCATTGAGGCGGGTAAAGTCTTTAAATGGATAGAGTTTGCCGTCAACCCGGACAATCGGCGGAGCGCCGACTTTAAGATGGATATCAGAGGCCTGAAATTTAAGTGCAGTTTTGAGAATGTTATGAAATAGTTCCATCGAGATTCACCTTATCCGGTTAAACCGGAGCCAAAACTGAATTAAAAATTATATTATTCAACCGACAACGGTGTCGCTGAACCCTCTGCCGCTTCTATCCCTCTTCCGGAGCCGCAGCCTCCGGTTTATTGCCGCCGGCCGATGGAATCGCGTAAAAATCCCGTACCTTCGCTTCCATTTCTGCCAGAATATCTGGATTTTCCTTAAGATGGTTGCGCACGAAATCGCGCCCCTGCCCCAGACGTTCTCCGTTATAGGAGTACCAGGAACCACTCTTTTCGGCAACGCCGCAATCAACCGCCAAATCAAGGACGTCACCGGCTTTAGATATCCCCTCGCCAAAAAGAATATCAAACCGCGCCTCTTTGAATGGCGGAGCAACCTTGTTTTTGACGACCTTGACCCGGGTAGCGTTACCTAGTACGTCATCACCTTTTTTCAGGGTTCCGGTGCGGCGGATTTCAAGCCGGACACTGGAATAGAACTTCAGAGCGTTACCCCCGGTCGTCGTCTCCGGGTTGCCGAACATAACCCCGATCTTCATCCGAATCTGGTTAATAAAGATAACCGTGGCTTTCGATTTACTGATCGCCGCCACCAGCTTCCGCAAGGCCTGCGACATGAGCCGGGCCTGAAGCCCCATGTGCGAGTCACCCATCTCACCCTCAATCTCGGCCCGGGGTACCAGGGCCGCGACCGAATCGACCACAACTACATCAATAGCGCCGCTGCGCACCAGAATCTCGGTTATCTCCAACGCCTGTTCACCAGTATCGGGCTGGGAGACCAAAAGGTCATCAACCTTGACCCCAAGCTTGCGGGCATAGATCACGTCCAGCGCATGTTCGGCATCAACAAAAGCAGCAACGCCGCCAATCTTCTGGGCTTCGGCAACGATATTCAGAGCCAGGGTTGTTTTCCCGGAGGATTCAGGGCCGTAAACCTCGATTACCCGGCCCCGGGGAATTCCGCCCACCCCCAGAGCGATATCCAGACTCAAGGAGCCGGTAGAGATGACGTCAATCCCTTGCGCCCGGGATTCGTCACCCAGACGCATAATAGAACCTTTACCGAACTCTTTCTCAATCTGGCTGACTGCCATATCCATCGCACGCAGACGATTCTTATCCATAAAAAAAACTCCTGTTCCGACTGCAAATCAGAATTTAATTTAACATGTTAAAATTATTTGCTGGATTTTACTTTTTGATTTCCGTTTTTCACCCTAAATCAGACAAAAAACAGCTGCATGACCACCCAAGTCATGACCCCGGCAGCCAAGTCATCGGCAACAACCCCTAGACCACCGGGCAGGCTTTCTTCACACCAGTCCGCCGGAAATGGTTTTATAATATCAAAAAAACGAAAGATTAAAAATGCTGCCAGAGCGTTACCAAAACTTAAGGGAATCGCGACCAGAGCCAGCAACAGACCGGCGACTTCATCAATAACAATTACCGGACTGTCAACCACACCGAGAAGTTTCCCCGCTTCATCCGCAACCCAAACCGCGAATCCTGAAAACAGCAGAACAATAAGCAGATACCAGCCATTACTGACCCAGGCCAGAAGAAACCACAAAGGCAGGGCACCCAACGACCCCCAGGTGCCGGACACCTTGGGCAAGGCTCCCAAGCCGCAGCCCGAGGCCAGAAACAATATCCAGTCATTTTTTTGCATCTGTTCCACTATAAACTACTCCCCGCGACCTCGGTTAGAAACCCGCTTTCTAAACAAACGGAAACAACTTGTCGATTTCTACTTTAAGGATGAAAAGTCCAACAGTATCCCAATATTATTTTACTTACAAAGCGGCTCTCTTTTGGATATAGACATGCACTAAAGGTAAAAAACCCAGCTCTGAAACAGAGGGTTTTGAAAACCTTTACGCTTACCCATATAACCTATAGTTAAATCTAAGTAAATAGCTGTTTGAATTTGGCGGAATTTTTTTTGTTAAAAGGACCATAAAATAGACCGGTAAAAACGGCAACCGTCTATAGTCGACACAAGATAAGCGCTCTTTATTGACGACAAGCAAAAAAACTTGACTTTAACCCGGCCCCATCGTATTGGTTCAGCAAATAACATACCTGCTCCAATCCGCATCCGGAATCAAAACAGGACACCAAATATGAAAGAAATCGCTTATATTAACAGCTCCTTCGTTCCCTTGGAACAGGCTTCGGTACCGATAAACGACCGGGGTTACCTTTTTGCCGACGGCATCTATGAGGTGGTGGTTACCTGCAACGCATCACTTTTCGGGCTCGACCAACACCTTGAAAGACTGCAGAGAAGTGCGGCGGCGATCTCACTTGAGCTACCGGTTTCGATTGATAAAATTAAAGATATCATAGCTGACGGCATTAAAGAGTCCGGGTTTCCCGAGTCTATGGTCTACATCCAGATAACCCGGGGAGTAGAATCCAGGCGCCACAACTACTCTCATAAGATAAAAGCCAACCTGGTCATGACCTTCAGGGCCCGGCCCGAATATGCTCCGGAACTTCTCCAAAAGGGAATCGCCATTATCACGGTTCCGGAAATCCGCTGGAGCCGCTGTGACATTAAAAGTATTGCCCTGCTACCCAATATAATGATGAAACAGCAAGCGGTTGACAAGGGATGTCAGGAAGCCCTGTTTGTCACCGAAAAGCAGATAATCCGCGAATGCACAGCCGCCAACATATTCCTGGTTAAAGACAACATCCTTTACACACCGCCGGCCGACCGGCACATCCTGAACGGTGTCACCCGCTCTTACATACTGGAGCAGACGAAGCGGATCCATATAAAATGTATCGAAAAGGAGTGCTCACGTAATGAACTACTGCAGGCTGACGAGGTGTTTATAACCAGTTCGACAATTGATCTGATGCCGGTTGTCAAGGTCGATGGTTTGCCTGTCAACAGGGGCAAACCAGGGCCTGTAAGCCGGAAAGTCAGAGATTTATTTCCTGTCAGCAGTCAACCCTGACACCAACTACAGAAGAGATCCAGCGTCTATAATATGGGCTTAAAACCAGCGAAATCTCCAGACCGCCGGCCGCCGTCGCCAAAAAAGGTTGTACTCTCTGCCGGCACCCTCTATACAATGGAGCTCAAAGAGATTTTTAAGATCGCGGCGGAGTGCGGTTACGACGGGGTTGAACTGATTATAAACACCCTGTTCGAAAGCCGGGATCCCTACAAGATAATCGGAGATCTGCTTAAAATCTGCCCGATAGAGTCGATTCACGCCCCCTTTTTCAAACTGCATAAATGGGGCCACAGCGGCTCGGCCCTGCTGAGATGTATCACCCTGGCCCGTGATTTCAAGATCCCCCTGGTCAACTTCCATCCGCCCCTGTGGTTTCCTCCGGAGTTCGGCTTCTGGCGCTGGTTCTACCAGATCGAAGATTATCAGGCTCTGGTTGATAACAGCCAGGTAATTGTCACGCTGGAGAATATGCCTTACGTCGGTAATCGTATCCGTTTCAATCCCAACATCTTAAAAAAGTCGGAGGATATGTTGAATTTCATGAAAAAGCATAATCTTTTCATGACCTTCGACACAACTCATATCGGTTCCCATAACCCCAACTTTCTCGGTGAATTTCAACTTCTTCTGGCCAGCGGCAGAATTAAAAATATCCACTTCAGTGACTATGGACACAAGCGTGAGCACCTCTTCCCCGGGCGCGGCATTCTCCCTTTGACCCGTTTCCTCTATCTGCTTAAGGAAGGTGACTATGAGGGTGCCGTAACCCTTGAATTAAGCCCGGCCGAGCTGCCGCAGAAACGAGATATGATCATTGGAAGACTGACTGAAGTTAATAGATATTTAAGAAAAGAGTTGGGTCTGATGAGTTGATAGACCTAAACCATATCAATCTCAGTGCAGACAAAAAAACGGAGGGAAGTTACAAAACAGGTTTATTGCAAAATAAAAACTATTCAACCGTCAGGATTTCAGTCAAATTATAGAGTTCAAAAAACTGGAGCAGTTTTTTAGAGACATTAACTAGTACCATCTCCCCGTCGCGCTCGCTCATCTTCTTTTGAGCACTGACTATCGACCCCAGAGCACTGGAGTTTAGGTAGGTCACTCTCTCCATATCAAGTACCAGCTTTTTGGCACCAGCGTCGACTGCAGCCGTCAACTCCTGGGAAAACTCATCCCAGGTTTCAATATTTGTCACATCGCCTTTTAACGACAGTATGGTTTTCATCAACTCCTCCCTCAAAAGTTAATGGATATTTTAAAATGTAAAGTTGAGTTCAGATAAATCCTGTTCAATCCTCTATCTCCTGCGTAAACCAGCGCTTGATGGTTTTAAAGTAAGAGAGGAACACCACCAGGACAACGGCTATAACGGCATACTTGAAAATCGCAATATGCTGTTCCAGGTAGTCGAAAAAACAGGTCCAGATGATAATAGAGGCCAAGGTTCCCGAAAAAACCGCGGAAAAATTACGTTTAACACTGAACTTCAAGAAATAAGCGATTATCGAACCGGCAGCCGGACCGGTAATCGGCAAAGGAATCATAACAAAAGTAAAGATCCCCAACCAGCCGTAGCGGGCCACGGCATCTTTATGTTTAAGGGCCTGTTTTTCGGCGTTTCTGGTAGCGATGGTCAGCCATTTGCAATTGATATAGTTATTAAATGAGAAGACAAAAAGAGAGTAACAGTAACAGACAATTAAAACCTCGAGAAACAGGTTATAAACAATAGTCATCCAGGGACTGAAATTAAAAGCGATACAGAGACCGATACCAGCAGCCCGGCCGCCGAAAGTGTGCGCGACAAAGGCTAAAAGCAGGGTCTGTCCGGCCTTGACATCGATGCTTAGATAGTAGGCAACCAGGGCGATAAAAACCAGGCTCAGAAACAGACCCAGGAGAAAGACCCGTCCTTCACTACTCTGATAGAGAGAGTGGCCACTGCCGCCTTCATCAGCGGCAACCACAGCAGCCTGAGCGGTTGCCGCGGCGTTGTCCTCTGATGACGACACCTTTGAGATATCATCACCCGGATGCGGCCCTGGGGGGGACGGCCTCCGAAACCCGATCTTCTGCAAAAAGCCCATATTCTTTATTTTTAAGATAGAATTTAATATTTAATTTTTGAGGTACTCACTAAATGTTCAAAGTAATGATTACAATGGTTGGCGGAAAGTTGTCAAGATTAAAAAATCCGTTTCAATTTTTCAGCCGCTCACCAACCAGAGCAACCTTTGGAATCTCTTCGAGGATTCTCTCAGCCCGGCGTTTCACTGCGGCACTGGGTCGATCCGGTCGCCAGAGATGCGGCCCCGGCAGGACTGCGGCCAGGCGGGCCGCCTGTTCCCGGTTGAGTTCGAGTGCCCGGCAATGAAAGTATCTGCGGGATGCGGCTTCGGCACCGATCAGACCCGGCCCCCAGTCTACACTATTTAAATAAAATTCGAGAATCTTCTCTTTACTCCAGATAATCTCTAAAAGCAGAGTATAGTATGCCTCAGCCAGTTTCCGCCCCAGATTCCGGGCGGGACAGAGAAACATTGTCCGGGCGGTCTGCATGGTGATGGTGCTGGCCCCCCTAAGGTAACCGCCTTCACGAAGAGAGCGCAAGGCCTCACCAAGTTCAATGAAATCAAAACCGTGATGCGACATAAAACGCTGATCTTCGGATGCCAGCACGGCCCGACGAAGCTCCGGGGAAAAATCCTTAAGCGGCACCCACGTACGAGCCGGCGGCCGCGGCCCGTCCATCAAAGTGTAATTAATCCAGGAATAAACACTGGAGATTGTCAAAGGTGGTTTTACAAAACCGAAAACAAAAACCTGCAACGCCGACAACACCACTATCGACAACAGCAACAGCAGAAAACGGTTACGCCATTTATGCAAAATCTTACCCTTTTTTATCTTTTTTGCCATTGTCACCTGTACCACATGAAACGGTTTCAAATATGGATCCGGATATAAAAAAGTATCTAGAAAAAAACGCCCGGCCTTCAATCAAATTGGAGGTTGACGAACTTCAGCAAAGGTACTACAAACTAATTCTATGGACTCTCATCAGAAAATTGAAATAATACAGATTATTATTGCTCTATGCCTCCTGATAACTACCCCGACACTGACTGCGGCCGATACCACCGTAACCCCTGACACCCTTTCTCGAGAGACCTCTTTACAACCGGTCAGGAGCTACCGAATTCCGGCAAACCTGTCATTCTGCGGACACCCGCTCCCCTTAAAAAAACGTTATTGCCGGGAGATGCTGGACCGCGAACTGACTATCGCAGCCTACAATCGGGCTCAGGTGATATTGTGGCTCAAGCGAGCCCCGCGCTATTTCCCTCTCTTCTCCCGGGAGATAAAAGCGCTGGGCTTGCCGGAAGATTTGAAGTTTCTGGCCGTGGCGGAGAGTTCTCTGATTGAAGATATTCATTCACGGGCCGGGGCCGCCGGACTCTGGCAGTTCATGCGTCATACCGGTCGGCGCGTGGGTTTACGCATAACCCCAACCATAGATGAACGTCTCGACCCGCTCACATCTACCAGAAAAGCACTTGAATACCTTAAGTTTCTCCACGAAAAATTTGCCGCCTGGCCGCTGGCTCTGGCGGCCTACAACTGCGGCGAAAAACGAGTTGCGGATGCTGTCAGTGAACAACAGACCGAAAACTACCACGCCCTCTCGCTGCCCTCCGAGAGCGAGCGTTATCTATACCGGCTGGCCGCCATCAAACTGATCCTCTCCGACCCGGTCGCATATGGCTACAAGATTGAACCCCGAGAGTGCTATAAACCTCTACAGCTTGACTATATCCAGCTTAACCTGAGAGGTGAAGTTTCATTAATCGATTTCGCCCTGAAACTCGGCCTGACTTATCATGAAATAAAGAAACTGAACCCTCACCTCATAAGTAAACGACTGCCACAGGGGAAATTTAATCTGTCTCTTCCCCCGGGTTATAAAGATCAAGTCGCCGGGGTCATAAAAAAACTGCCGCGACTGTCAACCAAAAAGGCTTATTACAAAGTCAAAAGGGGGGATACTCTGAAAAAAATCAGCCGCCGTTTTAATATCTCCGTGACCCGGCTGAGCCGCCTCAACCAGCTTGAAAGCTCAAAGATACTGATCGGTCAGAGACTGCGCCTGCAATAGCCTGACACGAATAATCTAAAATCTCGGACTGACATTTAAAACTTTCCAGCCTCCGCCAACTCAGCCAGTCTCCGCCGGTCAACGATAATAATTTCCGAGCCTTTGATTGTGATAAAACCGGCCCGCTGCAGTTTACTCAGAATTCGGGATAAGGTTTCCGGAATCGTCCCCAGAAAACTCGCCAGCTGCGTCTTTGACAACTCCAGCAGCAAGCGGTCTCCGGAAGCCTGTTTCTCGCTCAGGCGAAGCAAGTGGGCGGCCAGCCGCCCCGGGACCTCCTTTAACGAGAGGGCATCAATCATTAAGGTAAACTGCCGCAGACGTTGCGACAACGCCGCCAGCAGATTAAAAGCCAGGGCCGGATTGGCGGAGACCAGGGCCACAAAATCATCACGAGGCAGAAAAACCAGACTACTCTTGTCCAGCGTAACCGCATGCGCGGGAAAGCTCTTACCGGCAAAAACCGCCACCTCACCAAAAGACTCACCCGGACCGATTATATGCAGGATCTGTTCTTTGCCATCCGGCGAAAGCATGAAAACTTTCACCCGACCCTCTTTAACTATATAAAAACCGTTTCCGGGATCACCTAAGCTGAAGATATTGACTCGCGGTTTATAGCTGGCAAGCATGGCAATCCCACTCAACTCTCGCAGATGAACACCTTCAACTCCAGCAAACAGGGAAGTTTCTCCCAGCCACTCTTCCAAGGCCATATCCCGCTCGACGAACATTTAATTCCCTTAAGCTCTTATCTTTCAGTTATCCCTTAACAGGCCAGGACAGTTCTTCAAAAAAACTCATTAAATAATTGCAATAGCTGTAATTATATCAGCTAATTTAGTCAAGGATAAAATCGCAGCGGGAAAACATCGTCTTCCTCCTCCCGACAAACCTCATGACCGTCTACGATCTTATAAACATAGCTGAAAATACTGCCGGATCACCCTCAACAACGATCCCCGTTCGACAAAGAGTACCCCCCATGTACCGCCCTGCTTATTCTCAGTATAAACAACAACCACTAAGGTTTACACAGGAAAAGATCCGGTAAGTCCATCTATCCCTTGGCATAGTTCTAGCATCACAAACATATTATAGCAACTTATGTCGACTCACAGAGAAATGCAGTTCTGACACTGCAAACCTAACAGAGGCCTAATTAGAGCGTACAAATAAAACGGCAGCCAGCCAGTTGATATTTATAAGTTCAGTTACAAGATTTGTAATAAGAATACAATTTTGGATAATCTTCGGTCGTTGATGGCCGGCCATATATGGATTTTTTTGAGATCGCAACCGGCAAGGCTAATGAAATTTTAGTGTTATCATCCACAACTCCATAATAGAGTTCATAAATCAGAAAAACCGTAAGCTATATAGTAAGGATGCAGTGTTAAAATGCCGCAGAAACCAATTAAACTACTGATCGTCGACGATTCCCGGGTCATTCGATCCGCAATCAAAAAAATCTTTAGTAAGGATCCCCAGATTGAGGTTGCAGGTGAAGCCGTCAACGGAATAGATGCACTCTCTAAGATCCCGGAGATACAACCGGACGTAATAACGCTTGATATCAACATGCCCAAGATGGATGGTCTGCTTACCTTAAAACATATCATGATCAAGCATCCGACCCCGACGGTCATGATCAGCTCCCTGACCAAAGAGGGTGCTACCAAAACCTTTGACGCTCTAAGACTGGGAGCCATTAATTTTATTGCTAAACCCTCCAATCGTGACAAAAACAGCATTAAATCACAGCAACAGAACATTCTCGAAAAGATCAAATTGGCAGCCAATATAAACATGAAACATGTGCGCCTGTTCCGAACCCATGCGCAACCGAAAACAGCCGTCAAAAACAAGTCCCCTCTGGAACGCTGTGTCGTTCTCGGTGCCTCCGAGGGCGGCTACAGCGCTCTCTTAAAAATTGTACCGCAACTCAAACCCGAATGGCCGGCGGCCTACCTGGTAGTTCTCCACGCTGCTCCGGCTTATGTAGATGCTTTTGTTAAATATCTGGATCGCCACAGTCCCATCAAAGTAGAACGGGCAATTAATGGTAAAGCCTTAAAAAGCGGCACCTGTTATCTGGCTGCCGGCTCTGAATACATAACCGCTGTAAAAACAAAAAAGAAACTGTCACTGAGAGTACACCCCTCACCTTTTCCCGAAAGACGCGGTGCCATCAATATCCTGATGTTGTCACTTTCAGAGGCAATGCCGCAGCAGACTGTCGGCGTAATCCTCTCGGGGCAGGAACAGGACGGCGCCGAAGGCGCCGCCGAGATTGCCCGGGTAGGGGGTGAAATCATCATTCAGGCCCCGCAGACCTGTCTCTTCAAGGAGATGCCTGAAGCCGCAATAGAAATGTGTGAATCCGGCAATATTCTTCCCGACACTTATATCGCTGACGCGATTGAGACATATTGCAATAAAACCTTAAACGAGAGAGGATAGCAGCTATGTTAAAAAATCTTAAACTTAGGGAAAAATTCATGATTCCCGGCGCCTTTATGACGCTTATACCACTTCTGATTTTGGGATTTATCGCCTATCAGCAGAGTAACGAAGGTATTAAGGTCGCAACTCAGGAGAGTATTAAACTCGCTAAGACAGACCTGGATCACATCGCCCGCGGGGTTTACGATATGTGTAAAACCCAGAACGAACTGCTCCAGAAAAATCTGCAGAATAATATGGCTGTAGTACAGAAGCTGGTTGCCGACAGAGGCGATCTGCGTACCGGAGAAGAGAGCGTTACCTGGGATGCTGTTAATCAGGAAACCGAGGCACAGACCTCGGTAAATCTGCCGAAGATGCTGGTCGGCAATACCTGGCTGGGACAGATAAGCGACCCCAATGCCGACGTACCGGTCATCAGTGACATACAAAATCTTATCGGCGATACCGCCTGCACCGTTTACCAACGCATGAACAGCAATGGTGATATGCTGCGCGTTGCCAGCAATGTCCTGCAGAAAGATGATCTGCGCCGGATCGGAACCTACATTCCCGCTATCAGCGCCAACGGTCAAACAAATCAGACAATTGCCGGTGTACTTGGAGGTAAAAGTACTGCCGGCCGGGTTGTCATGAGAAAACACCCCTACCTGACCCTGAACAAACCTATTCTTGACCATCGCCAGCAGGTAATCGGCATGATCGAAATCGGTGTTCCCCAGATAACCAAAGAATTTCGCCAAACCCTTTATGACATCAAGGTCGGTAAAACCGGTTATCTCTATGTACTTAACAGCAAAGGCTACTATGTAATCTCGAAGAACGGGCTGCGTGACGGGGAAGATATCTCTAAAGCCAAGGATAGTAGCGGCAGATTAATCATTAAAGCAATTGTAGATACGGCTAAAGCCCAAAAAACGGGTGAAATTGGGGAAGAACGTTACCCCTGGCTGAATAAAGGCGAGAAGAAAGCCCGGATGAAGATCGCCCGACTTATCTATTACGCTCCCTGGGACTGGGTCATCGGCGCCGGTTCCTATGAAGATGAGTTCATGGCCTCAGCCACAACCCTCGGAGTTTTGAGTAAACGTAACCAGAATTTATTCTGGATCATTCTGGTCGTCACTTCGGTTGTCGGTACAATTATCTGGCTGTTGGTTTCACAGGGAATCGCCAACCCGATCAAAGGTATCGCCAACACCATTCGAGGTTCCGCTCAGGAGCATGACTTGACCGTTGAAGTTCCGGTACAAAGTCAGGATGAAATCGGTCTCATGGCCCGAGAATTCAACCGTATGATGAAGGTTCTGAACGACGCTTTCCGGATGGTTTACAAATCATCACAGAATGTGGCCAAGTATTCCGGCAACGTTAACCAGCGGGCTACGGCAAATCAGCAACGAGCCGAGCATCAGGCTGGACAGATGCAGACCGTACAACAGACCGTTGAAGAGATGCGGGCCACGGCCCAGGAAGTTGCCTCCCTGGCTGAAGCCCAGAGTCAGGCGGCGACCACGTCAAGTAAACAGATTGAAAATCTGATGGAGATCATGGAGACGGTTACCGAATCATCCGAAAGTCAGAAAGAAGAGGTCAGCATTGCTACCGAACGTGTGCAGGCCATGGGTGACACCGGTTCCAAGGTTGTTAAGACCGCCCAGAAACAGGGCGAACAGGTTGTCGCGGTTACCTACGCGGTCAACAGTATGGATCAGACGGTCAAAGAGTTGGGAAGCACCACTGACAAAGCTATGGAACTTGCCAGCAACGCACTTAAAGCCGCTAATGAAGGTACGGAATCGGTTTCCAGTACAGTTAAAGGTATGCACGCGATTGCCGAATCATCAGAACAGATTTCTGAAATAATCACGGTTATCACCGACATTACCGAACAGACCAACCTGCTCTCCCTGAATGCCGCGATTGAGGCCGCCAGAGCCGGTATTCACGGTAAAGGTTTTGCGGTAGTTGCGGACGAAGTCGGTAAACTGGCCCAGCGTTCCTCCGACGCGGCCAAAGAGATCACCAAACTTATTAAAGACTCTTCGGCCCAGGTAGCTGAGGGAACCCGGCTCTCCAATCGCTCCCGTCAGGCACTGGATGAGATCGTTGCCGGTAGTGAAAACAGCCTGCAGGCGACGAGAGAGATCGGTCAGGCAGCGGAAAAGATCGTTGTCAACATTAACGAAGTTAACTCCATGATGGAAGAGCTCAATACTCTGGCCCGCGAAATTGGAGAGATGGCGGGACAGCAGGGTGAACGTCGGGCAACATCCCAGGCGGCTCTCGCTAACCTGATGGAAAAATCAGACGCCATTTCAACCCTTATTAAGAATGCGAACACCGGCCTCGGCGATATCGGAAAACAGATGGAAGATATTGTGGACAGAACCAACTCTTCCAAAGAGATGACCGATGCCCAGGCCCAACGTTCACTGAAACTTGTTGAAATTACAACAGAGTCGGCAAAAAGCGCCATGGAAACCAAGGAAGGAGCGGAAACGGTTGTGTCAATTACCAACCAACTCCAGAATATGTCCGAGGTTCTCACCCAGCAGGCGGATCAGTTTAAGCTGGCTCAGGACGACGATGACGCCTAAGCATCGCTGTAACAACCGATTTAATTTAACCGACATCGTTAGTTTTCTCCCTTCCGGATACCGTCAATACCTGCCGGCATCCGGAAGAGAGAGCTGTAAACTTGCAGAATTTGATCCGGTTTTCACTCCGGGTCAGGTTCTGACAGAGCCAATTATCTGCGGTCGAAAACCGCGCTAGAAGGAGATATTTGTCATGGGAGAACCATATCCGATTCAGGAAATGGATCAAGAGGATAATGACGGATCCATGCAACTTGTGGGCTTTGTCATTGACAACGAACTGTTCGGGGTCGACATCCTGATGGTACAGGAGATTATCCGGGAGATGCCTTTTACACCGATACCGAATTCACCGGATTTCATTGAAGGAGTCATTAATCTCCGGGGCAACATCATTCCCGTAATAGACCTGCGCCGGCGCCTCAACACCACCAGCGCCGGAACTCCGGTCGAAAATATCTGGATCATAATCCTCAACATCAATAACCGGGTTGCCGGCTTCATTGTTGATTCTGTAACCAAGGTTCTCAGGGTCGCAACGGAGAACATCAAACCACCGCCGGACATTGTTGTTTCCGGCCTGCAAAGCCAGTACATAACCGGTGTCTGCCGCATTGATGAACGTCTTTTGATCCTCCTCGATTTCAACCGGATTCTGCTGGTCGATGAGATCAAAAAGCTTCGCGGCTTAAATGATGACACCTTAATAAACAGCCAGGACGACCCTAATTAAAGCAATCAGTTTGATATTAAATCTGTGTTGTGATTGAGACATAGTTAAACCACACGATCTTACATGCATTTGGCAGTTTGATTTTCCGCTTAAGCATCACCGTCGGTATCTTAAAAGTTCTCTGCCGCTAAAAGTCAAAACTTATGCCGATAACGACAGACATAAATTTAGAAAACCTGCTCTTTCCGAACAGACCTCCAATAGAGATAAGGTGAAAAATCCATGGGCAAAAAGATTCTGATAGTTGATGACTCCGCCATCATGCGCAAAATGATCGGCACTACCCTGCAAAAGGCCGACCATGAAATAGTCGGAGAGGCCAAGGATGGTATCGACGCGGTAGAACAGTACAAGCTGCTCAAGCCGGATCTGGTAACTATGGATATTACCATGCGGGGTATGGACGGGTTTACGGCCGCCGGGGAGATACTGCAGTTCGACAGTAATGCCCGAATCGTTTTCCTCTCCAACCTTAATCAGGCCGACTACATCGAGAAAGCCAGACAACTCGGAGCCAAAGGATACATGAATAAAAATTCCACGGAAGAGATCCTTGAACTGATTGAGCAGCTCTAACGAATGAAAAACAGGGTGAACCAAGTAAAAAGTTTTCTGAAAAATCAGTTGTTTATTTGCGGGCAATGCCCGCCTCAGGAACCCTTTACACCCTCACCAATAATTGACGCGAATATTTTCAGCCGCCGGCTGAGAAGGTTTTGACGTAGATGATTCTGGTAATTGAAGGAGAATATGATGGTTGATCTTTCCCTGCTTCAGGATTTTCTTGCAGAGACGGTAGAATATCTTGAAGAGATGGAAGAGAGTCTTCTCCGTATGAAGGCTGATCCCGGTAACCGGACGATACTGGATGATATTTTCAGATCCGTACACACCATTAAAGGAGCAGCGGAATATCTGGGTATCGAACGGATTTCCGAGCTCTCCCGTACAATTGAAGACCTGCTCTATCATCAGCTGCATCGGAATGATATCAAGGTGAGTCCGGAGGTTATAGATCTGTTATCCGCAGGCCGGGAAAGAATCAGACAGCTCACTGAAAACCTAGCTCAAACTCAAGAAGAACAGGTTGAAATCGATGATCTGATCGAGAGTATACGGGTGGTGGATACAACTTCTCATATCTCGGAGGAGGTTGATCGGATGGCGGCTGAAAAAGACAAACCGGAGATCGCAGCCGTAAATTCCGACCAGACTGCAAACCTTGAGGATGACGAGGATGAAGAGACCGACGAGGAGCTGTTCACGATCTTTCTCGAACAGATGGAAGAAAATCTCAACGCTCTTCAATCTCAGATTACAGTCCTTGTAAACAGCGACAAAGATGAACAGGCCGCCGCCCTGGATGTCTGCCTTACCCGGATTGAACCATTACGCGCTTCCGCAAACTATATGGGCTACAGACAATTAACAACCTTTTACGAAAACTGGAAAGAGAGAATTCAGGAAGTAAAGGAAGAAGTCCTAACCGATAAAAGAGGTGTAATCACCCCCTTTATCGAAGAGTGCATGGAGAGCAACCTGGCAGCCCTTATCAGCCGTTTCCCCCGTCTTAAGATTTCGGAACCGTCAACCCGGCCGATCTCAGATACTTCTGCCTCTGCGGAATCCGAAGATCACAGCGCAAGCGATGATTTCCCGGACATTCTTTCCGGCTCACCCCCGGACGACGGGAAGACCAAGGATATCCTCGATGAATACGCTGATCCAGGAACTTTAGATGAAGCCTCCGACGCACTTGTCAGCAGAGAAAAAAGTGCCGCCGATGCCGGTCTGTTCGAACAGTTGAGCTGGTCATTCGACAGCCGTATCAAACAGAACGCGGCAAAAACCTCTACAGAGAATTTAACCGAGATTGAATCGGAGCTCTTTTCCGACTCAGCTCCGGCATCCGTTGAACCGGGCGCAACAGCCCCGGAAACACTCATAGCTCCGGTTGAGATATCTGCAACTCATGAGGACACATACGCAACTGAGGATGAGGAATTGACCGTTGCCATAAAAACCGAATCGCCGATAACCGATGACTTCGAAGAGGAGAATGATGCTGAACTTTTCACCATCTTCAAAGAACAGCTTAAAGAGGAACTGTCACTGTTACAAACGCAGATAGAGGCTCTTAAGAAAGCTGACAAGTCCACCCGAATTGAACTTCTCAACAGCTGTCGGGAAAAGATCGATCGACTGGCATCCTCCGCCAACTATATGGGTTACGTCCAGCTTAACGCTTTTTATGAAACATGGCTTACGGAAATCAGCGTGGCCGAAACCCGACTGAAAAATCAGGAGGAAGGTTTCCTGCCTGATTTTCTCAAAGAGTGCATGCAGGCTCACATCAGCAGCATACTGAAAATCTTTCCCGAGATCACGCTCTCCATCCCGGAACCCGAGGTTGGCGATCCGGCTTGTAAGATGGAAGACGAAATTTCAGCAACCTCCACTGATACGGCAGCCGAAATCGAAACAGCCGAGAAACCTGATCGCCTCAACGATAAAGAAGCAGAGACCGGTGACCGCCTTGAGACCGAACAGCAGTTATCGATCACCGATCTTTCCATGCTCCCGGATTTTATCAATGAAACCCGGGAACATCTTGAAGAGATGGAAGAGAATCTTCTCCTTCTGGATGCCAATTCCGGTAAACGTGAGACCTTAGACGATGTTTTTCGTTCGGTTCACACCATTAAAGGGGCGGCAGAATACCTGGGCGTCGAGCGCATTGCCAAACTTACCCACAACCTGGAAAACCTGCTATATCAACTGCGTCAAAATAAACTTAACGTGAGCCGGGAGATAACGGCCCTGATCATGGAAGCCTGGGATCGTATCAGCCTGCTGACCGACGACCTGGAACAAAACCAGAGCGAGCAGGCGCTAATTGACGACCTGCTTGAGCGTATACTTACAGTCAGCGGTGCTGAGCAAACGCCACAGCTGACCGCAGAAGAGGCGTTAAAGAGAGAAAATACGGCCCTGCTCCAGGGGAGTGATCGCCGTGAATCAAATCAGAACCCCCGCCGACAATCCGATCAGAGCGGCGAAAAAACCATCAAGCAGAGTATTCGGGTTGATGCCGGCAAGATCGATGCGTTGATGAATCAGGTCGGTGAACTTGTAGTCAGCCGGGCCGGTTTCGCTCAACTGCTCAACGAAATGCGTGGTTTGCAGCTTGATTTAAAGCAAAGATTCAAACTTGACACCCGGGAGATACGGCACTTAAACAGCATGACTGCCCGACTGCACGAAGCCACTACCCTTTTCGACAAAGTAACCAATGAGTTGCAGGAAGAGGTCATGAAGGTCCGGATGCTGCCCATATCTCAGCTTTTCAACCGCTACCCCCGTCTGGTTTTCGACCTGGTACGCGATACCGGCAAACAAGTTCAACTCGATATCCACGGCGCGGATACCGAACTAGACAAGATGGTCATCGAGGAGATTTCCGACCCGCTTATTCATATTATCCGCAACGCGGTCGATCACGGCATTGAGACCACCAGCGAACGCCTGAAAAAGGGCAAACCGGAGACCGGAACCATCAAGCTTGAAGCTTATCATGAAGGCAACCATGTCGTTATTGAAATCACGGATGACGGTCGTGGTCTTGACATTGAACAGATTAAAGAAAAAGCCCTGGCCGGCAAATTTGTTTCCCGCGGTGAGCTTGAACAGATGTCTACTCAGGAGATTACCGGCCTCATCATGAAACCGGGATTTTCCACCGCGGCCACGGTCACCCATATCTCGGGCCGCGGAGTCGGTATGGATGTGGTCAAAAAAAATCTGGAGAAACTTAACGGTACTATCGAGATCGACACGACTCCGGGAATCGCCATGCGTATCCGCATTAAGATCCCACTGACCCTGGCGATCATCCCGGCACTGCGGGTCAAGGTCGGTTCCGGGCTTTTTACGATCCCGCTCTCAACCGTAGAAGAGACATTAAGGGTCGATCCGGAACAGATCTCTACTATCGAAGGGGCTAAGGTCATGAGTTTCCGGGAAAACACCCTGCCTCTGGTCAATATGTCAGATCTTTTCAACCTGCAGGAAGGATCCGTTGACCTGGAACACTCCTTTGTCGTCGTAGTCAGTACGGGCATGAAACGAATGGGCCTGGTCGTTGACGATCTGCTTGGTCAGGAGGAGGTCGTCATTAAACCCTTAGCTGACTATATCCAGGAAAAAAGCGGTTTCTCCGGCGCCACTATCCTGGGCGACGGCCGGATCTCGTTGATTCTGGATGTTTACGAATTAATTAATCTCTCAATCAAACGTAATCTCAAAAAATAGGCTGTCCTTAAGCAAACAGTTTTTTTCATCCTCAAAGCACCGGTGATCAAGGGCCGTGCGGGTGAAGATTTCAACGAATATTTTGATACACAAAACCGGAATCTCTCTATGGTTGGCGGCGCAAAAAACATAATTCTTTTCAACTGTGACTCCGACACCAGAGGCTCACTGACGGAGTTCCTTGACCGGGAACCGGAAGCTTATCAACTCTTTACCGCAGATACCGACGAAGATGTATTTAAGATTCTCTCCGGCGAAGAGATCTTCCTGATCGCCGTCTTTACTGAAGAGAGCCACAGGTTCCCCCACCCGTTGCTGAAGAAAATCATCGCCGACCACCCCCAACTCAAGATTATCCTGATTCTGCCGGCGGACAATGAGCGGATCCGCAGCGCCATCCCCCCCCACACCGGTCTGCATATTATCGAAAATCCCTGCAAACCATCTTCGGTAATTCACCTGATCAGAGAACTCTCGTCCCATAAACAGAGTTTAGGATTTACCGGAACCCTCAAGATAGTCAGGCTTGATGACCTGATCCAGATGTGCTGCCTTTCCGGAGCCACGATTACCATCCTGGTAACCAATCGGAACCAGCGCGGAGAAATTTTTATCCAGGAAGGGGAAATCATTCATGCCCAGAGCGGAAATATCTCCGGAGAAGAGGCTTTCTACGCCATCATGACCTGGCACAATGGCGGTTTTGAAACCCGGGATGGAATTCCGCCGGACAAAGTTCCTACTATCAACGCCAACTACCAGTACCTTTTGCTGGAAGCGGCCCGGCTCAGCGATGAATCCGGCCGGAAATCAGATAGCGAGGACGAAGAGCCCCTGCCGAAGACCGACAAACTGCGCGTATTAATGGTGGAAGACTCCACCATCATGGCCAAAATCATGTCGACCATGCTTCTGGTAACCGGAGATATCGAGATTGCGGGCATTGCTCACAACGGTCAAGAAGCCTTGGATATGATGGAAATTCTTCAGTTCGATGTCATCCTGCTTGATGTCAACATGCCGGTAATGAACGGCAGGATCACCATCAAACATATTATGATCAAAAGCCCCTGCCCGATTGTCATTATGAGTAACGTCGGCAGCCGGGCACCCGAAACCGTACTTTCACTGCTGGATCTCGGAGCCGTGGATTTCATCAGCAAACCGGTACGGGGCGGAGACTTTCTCCTGCAGCAGCAGAAAATAGTAGAAAGAATCCGACGTTCGGCGACCGCTCGGATCTCTTCGTTTCAACGTTTTCGGCCATCGAAACACTGCAAATCTCAGATACCGTTGCAAAACGGTGGCTCGTTACCAGCAAAACAGTTAGTTATAATCTCATCCGGTGGCAACGGTCACGCGGCTTTATATCATCTCCTAACCGGCATGCCGACCTGCAGTGAAGCGGCATTTGTCAGCCTGCACTCGATTCCGGTAACCTTTTTACCCGCAATGTCGGCACATCTAAGTCAGTTGTGTCACCATCCCGTAGCCCCAGTTGCCAATGATACCCCGCTCCAGGGCGGCCACTTTTACCTGGACTCACAAAGACGTTCTCTGCTTTTACAGTCGAGCGATGATATTGTCAAAATTCAGTCATTACAGGGACAGCATAATTTTGAATATGGCCCCGGATATTTCGATCTCTTCCTTTTTTCAGCAGCCGATGTTTTTCAGGATCAGCTGCTGGTTATCCTGCTCTCCGGGGCGGAAACCAGTAATCTCGAAGGTTTGCGTTATGCCCGGGAGAAAGGCGGCACTATTATCGTACAAGAGCGTTCCAGTTGTATGATGCCGGATTGCCTGACCCCGGTCATTGAAGAAGATATCAGTGAAGAGGAGTTGGAACCTGAAGCTCTGGCCAACCGGGTCGCTATCTGGACTAAAGGTTATTATCAGATATAACAAAGCGGACGTGGGCGTTGCCTGCAAGTTAGTGCTCACAGCAAAGTATCTCCGTTTTTCAACCCGCAAATTACTTGTAGGCACTGACAGATAAATCTAGAAGGAATGCGTAAAATGATATTTGAGACAACCCCCGCTCAGGACAGCAAATCTCAGGTGGAAAACAGAACCATAAAAGTTCTGATTGTCGATGATGCGGCATTCATGCGTAAAGCCATCAGCAGCATGCTTGAAGATGATCCCTTAATTGAAGTTGTCGGTACCGCCGCCAATGGGCAGGAAGGTCTGGAGCAGATCGAAAAACTCAATCCGGATGTCGTAACTCTGGATATCGACATGCCGATTATGGACGGTATTACCAGCATTCGGCACATAATGATCGAATCTCCGGTGCCGGTCGTGGTTTTAAGTTCACTTTTTAGTGACGGAGCCATCACCTTTGATGCCATGCGTCTCGGGGTGGTTGATTTTATTCCCAAACCGTCGGGTGCGGTCTCAACCGACATCGACCGTTCCCGCAAACATCTTATCGACCGCATAAAACTGGCCAGCGAGGTCAATCTCGGCAATATTCGCAGGGTTCGTCTGCCCCGCACCGAAACGGGCAAAAACCTTGAGTACTACGCTTATCAACCGCTCGACTATCTCCTGGTTCTGGGAACAACCTTGAGCGGCCCCAACACAATTATCCGCCTGCTGGCAAATCTGCCGCCGTCCCTGCCGACTGCCGTAGTCGTTTCTTTAGAGATGTCACCGAAAGTTTTGAGCGCTTTCGTCGAACGCTTCGATACTCTGGTAAATTGGGAAATCTGCGAAGCCCGGGACGAAATGCAGCTAAAACAGGGGCACTGCTATATAAGTTCGATACACAATAAAGTTCAGGTCCAGACCGGTAGCGACGGTAACATTTACCTCCGTACCGCAGAAACTGAAACAGAACCTCTAAACCAACTTTTCAGCTCGGCCGCTGATGTTTTTCAACAAAATACGATCGGTATTCTGCTGACCGGCATCGGCACTGACGGGGCTGAAGGGTGCGCCCATATTCAGAAGCTATCGGGAATCACCATGGCCCAGAACACGCAAACCTGCGTCTATCCGAACCTGACCGACAATGCGATTAAATCAGGATGCGTCAATACCGTCCTCAATGAAACGAAACTGCCGCAGGCAATCATCTCGGTCATGACTGCTGAATAAAGGAGCTTTAATGATTGTTGTATGCGAAAATTGTAAAACCCGTCTGAAGATTGATGAATCACAACTTAATCCATCAATCAAACAGTTTACCGTCAGATGTCCCCGGTGTCGGCACAGCTCAACCGTCTTCATGCCGGATGTGACCCCGGAGATCGAATCCGTCCGCCCCGTAGAGCCGACTCCGGCCCGGGCTGGATACACGATGGTAATCACCAACCAGAAGGGCGGTGTCGGCAAAACCTCTACCGGTCTCAATCTGGGATTATCGCTGGCCCTGTTGGAAAAAAGGGTTCTGCTTATCGACTTTGATGTCCAGGCCAATCTTACCATCTCAATGGGCTATCAGCATACAACCTCTTTTCATGACGTTATTCACGACCGCAACCGTAAGCTTGAATCGGCCCTTATTCAAACCTCCTATCCCGGTCTGTGGCTGCTGCCGTCAAACAAGAATATGGTTCTGCTGAGTAAAAAATATTTCGGCAGAGATGACTACGAATATATCTTAAGGAAACAACTGGCAAAGATTAAAGATCGTTTTGACTACATTATCATTGATACCCCGCCCTCAATCGAATTTTTTACCATCAACGCTCTGTCAACCTCCGATCTGGCCATCATCCCCACCCAATGTGATTATCTTTCCACCCACGGAGTTGATCAGGTATTGAATATCATTGATCTTATTCGCAAAAAAACCAACCCGAACATCAAAGCCAGGGTACTGGTCACCATGTATGATGAGGCCGCCACCGCCTCCCGGATGATCTTTACCAAGCTTAAAAACCTCCATCCGGAACGCCTGTACGAGACCGTAATCGACCGGGATGAACGTCTGCGTGAAGCCCAGATCATGAGTATGCCGGTCATCAACTATGATCAGAAAAGTATCTCCGGCTTAAAATATATGGCCCTGGCCCGGGAGATCATCAGCAGTTCCGGCAAAAACCAGTAAGCATATGCGCAACCGCGAATCAGGCTTCAGGTACACTCTGCAACGCACCATGATCATCTACTTTCTGTTGATCGGATTTGCCGCACTTCTGCTCGGAGTCGAATTTGTCAACGAGACCTACAACAGTCAAATCAAAAAGGAGTGGCTTACCAACATCGAAAAGGTTGTCGGCCACAACATCGACTCACCCGAGATTTTCGAGCCCTTAGATCACCTCCGCTACAAAGCGATTTTAATGATCTGCATAATCATGTCGGTGGTGGTCATCGTCCTGATGATGTTTATCAAAAACATCACCGGTCCGCTGCAGCATATGATAGAAAAATCAAACGAGATATCCGCCGGCGATCTCAGCCAGACGATCACCATTGATGCCAACAATGAACTGGCGGATCTCGGCCATGTCATAAATGAGATGTCGAGCAACCTGCAGGAGATCATCCATTTTTCATTAAACACCTGTGTCGCCGGCAAGAAACTGGTTGCCGAAACCGCCACCCTGCTTGACCGGAGTTTATTGCCGCCTATGGAATGGCAGCAGGCCCAGGATAAACTGATAGAACTTGATAACGAACTGGCAACCCTGCGGCAAGTAGTCGATTATTTCAAGTTCTACTCCATCGACGAAACTGCAGATGATTAGCTTCTCGATCGCCCTCCCGATTGGAGTCATGATCGCAACCGTCTCCTCAATCGTCGGTATCGGCGGCGGCATCCTCTGGATGCCCTTTCTCCTGGTAGTTCTCAAACTTGATCCGGAAGCAGCGGTTCTCACTTCACTGATGATCCAGAGCTGCGGCATGAGTTCCGGCAGTCTGGCCTACATCCGCCGACGGCAGGTAGATTTCAGACTGGCCCTGCTGATCCTCGCGGTTACCGTACCCGGCATCCTCGCGGGTTCATTTATAACCAGAACCATCAGTCCGACCCATATCCGCATGCTTATAGGACTTCTGGCCATGACCACCGCTTTTCTTTTTGTCTCACTCAACCAGAAATATGATAATCAGGGCCGGAGACGGGCCGAGATGAACCGGGTCAGGCCCTACATGCCCCTGCTTTCGCTGATGTCGATCGTCAGCGGAATGTTGAGTATCAGTATCGGCGAGTGGATTATTCCGCTTATGCATGGTAAGATGAATCTCAAAATGAGTACAGCTATCGCCACCAGCATCACGACCATTGCCGGAGTCTGTCTATTGGGCTCGATAACTCATCTGCTGCTGGGAAGCCGGCCGCACTGGCAAACGATTGCCTGGGCCGTACCCGGAGTTTTGATCGGCGGCCAGATCGGACCGCGCCTGACCGAAAAGATTAATGAAAGGGTCTTGAAGGATCTTTTTATATTTTTACTGACCCTGGTCGGTATTCATCTAATCTATAACGCGTTCTGACAGGAACGGCTTAGTTGCAGTCTCTATTTGTACCAGGAGTCTATAAAAGCTTCATATGAAACCGAATAAGCTGAAAACTCATAATTTAGGGAAACGCTACCCATTCCTTCTCACCGGCATCAGCTTTGTCTTTATGCTGTTGATCTGGGATTTGCTGGCCCGTTTTTCGGGCTGGAGCAGCCAGGTCTTTCCCGGCCCGTTGCCGGTTTTTGTCAGCATGGGCGAACTGCTGCGCAACGGTACCCTGTTGAAACACACGGTTGCCAGTCTCTTCCGGATCACCATCGGCTTCTATCTCGCGGTTATGCTGGGTCTGCCTCTGGGCATGCTTTTAGGACGCAATAAAACCTGTAATACTATGTTAAACCCCATCATCCAGTTCTTAAAACCGATCTCCCCCATAGCCTGGATTCCTCTGGCCATGCTCTGGTTCGGTATCGGGGATATGCCGGCGATTTTTCTGATCTTTCTCGCCAGCTTCTTTCCCCTGGTGGTCTCAACCACGATTACCGTCAGCACCATTAACCCAGTCTTTTTTCAGGTTGCCGCCAACTTCAATTTCACCCGCATGGAGACCATCACCAAGATCATAATCCCGGCTATAACTCCGGCCACAATTACCGCTTTGCGCCTCTCACTAGCAATCGCCTGGCTGGTGGTGGTGGCGGCGGAGATGATCGCTGTCCGCTCCGGCCTCGGCTATCTCATTCTCGACTCACGCAATGCCCTGCGCATGGATTACGTAATGGCCGGCATGATCGTCATCGGAGTTATCGGGCTGCTGCTCGATTTTATCATGCGGCGCATGGGCCGGCTCGAGTCAACCAGCTGGCAGCGCTCGGATATACGGTAACCGATATGGGGCATATAATCATAAATTCCGTCTGTAAGGAGTACCGGAACCGGCGTAAGATCGCCCGTATGGACGAGAGTATCAAGAGCAAATTTCAGGATCCGATCCCGGTACTTGACAAGATCGATCTGGAATTTAACGATGGCGAAATGGTCTGCATCCTCGGCCCCTCCGGCTGCGGCAAATCGACCATGCTGCGGATTATTGCCGGATTCGAAGCGGCCACCAGCGGCAGGGTCACAATCGATGGAAATATCGTTGAGCGCCCGAGCTCGGATAATATTTTTGTTTTCCAGAATAACGGCCTGCTGCCATGGATGACCGTCTGGGAAAATATCGGCTTAAGCGTCAGGCAGATGCAGGATTCCCGCTCCCGGCGGGAGAAGATCGCCGAACACATCGAGATTGTCGAACTGGAAGGATTTGAGCACCACTATCCCCACCAACTCTCCGGCGGCATGCGCCGCCGGGCGGAGCTGGCCCGGGCTCTGGCCGTCAACCCCAACGTCATGATTATGGATGAGCCCTTCAGCGGTCTCGATTTCATAACCCATATGAAGATGCGGGAAGAGGTTGTCAATATGCACAAATTTACCGGGAAAACCACGCTTATCGTTACCCACGATATAGATGACGCGCTGATCATGGGTGATCGAATCGTGGTCCTGGACGGTCGGCCGGCCCGGATAAAGATGAATCATCAACTCGATTTCCCCCGGCCCCGCGATTTTCAGAAGATTCCGGCTTTAAACAAGTTGCGCCAGCAGATCTTCCTGATGGAGGGTATATCCTATGCCGTTTAAACTGCATGGCGCTGTCTCAAATTCCACGGCCCGCCGTTACCTTCTGATCGCCGTCGGCTGGCTGATCGTCATCTCTCTGCTGCAGTATCACTTCAACTACGACCACGAAGCCCGGGTTGTGATGCGCATGGGCTATATGCCGGTGATTACCAATCTCGCCGCACCACTGCTCGATCAAGCCAGTCGTAAAAACGGAAAATATCGTTTCAGTGCGGTTAAATTCTCATCCTTCGCGGAGATGGCGGAGGCTCTGCGCAATGATCATATCGACGCAGCTTTCATTATTGCTCCTCTGGCCATAACCCTCAGGCAGCAGGGGGAAAACGTCAAAATTGTCTACATCGGCAACCGGCGGGAAAGTACCCTGGTCGTACGCAAAGATCTACATATTGAAAATATTAATGATCTGGCCGGCCGGAGCCTGGCAGTTCCCATGCGCTACTCGGGACACTACCTCGAAGCCCGGCGTTTGAATGATAAATTTATGATAAATCCACCAATCCATATTGTTGAGATGAACCCTCCGGATATGGCCTCGGCTCTGGCCTCCGGGGCCCTGGACGCCTACTTCGTCGGCGAACCCTTTGCCGCCCAGACCGTATTTTCAGGAGTCAGTGAAAAGCTCTTTCACAGCGAGGATCTAAATCCGGATTTTATCTGCAATCTGATGCTGGTCAAACAGGATCTAATCAACCGCAACCCCCGGGCCGTGCAGCATCTGGTCTGCGCCGCCGCCCGTTCGGGAATCTGGGCCGGCAGTCACCCCGAGGCCGCCGCTGAAATTGCCGCCGGCTACTGGAACCAGCCGCAAAAACTTATCTTTGCGGCCCTGACAACCCCACCAAACAGAATTGAGTACCGACGTTTCATCCCCGACCCGGCTGAGATAAAAAAAATGGCTTTAATGATGGTCAAATACAAACTGACCGATAGCGATAACATTGACGGTCTGGTCAATAATCATTTCGCCAAATCAGCGAATCTAAAAAACATTACTGATCTTAAAAGCATTCTCGACAATTAATCAACCCGCTTTGAGCATGATCTACCTCTTATTCTCATAAACTTCCTCACAAATTCCACCGCTTCATACAATTTCCGTAAAAGACTTCCCGCACGTTTAATAAATTTTTTTATTTTGTTGACTTAAGTCAAAGATAAACCGGCATCATTCGTATAAACAAGAGTTAATCTATTCAAATAATATTCTTAAATTATATTTGCTAACTTTACTTTACCGGACTTCCGGCTTACCCGGATAAGGAGGTCGACGATGAGATGCCCTGGACAGGATTCCCGCTACTGGAAACATGATGCTATTTTTGATACCAAATGCCCCGACTGCGGCACTGAGATCGAATTTTTCAAAGATCAGACAACCTGCAAATGCAAAAACTGCGGCAAACAGGTGATCAATCCGAAAATGGATTTCGGCTGTGCCTCCTACTGCCAATATGCTGAGCAGTGTATGGGGGAGTTGCCGCCTGAGCTCCTGGCCAATCGGGATGACCTGATGAAAGACCGGGTCGCTCTGAAGATGAAGATGCATTTCCGCAAAGACTTCAAAAATGTCGGCCAGGCTACCAAGGTCGCCCGGTTTGCCGCCAAAATCGCCCCGGAAGAGAGAGCTATCCCGGCCGTTGTACTCTGTGCCGCCTACCTGCACAATATCGGAGCCAAAGCCGGCACCGAAGTAGCCCCTGAAGAGATGGAGAAGGAGGCGGTTCGCCTCGGCCGTGAAATTCTTGAAGGGCTTAGAGCCAAGGAGGAGATGACGGAACAGGTTCTGGCTATCCTTGATCATATTTTTCATCCCGGAGCCGATGAAGATTTGAATTTCAGATGTGTGCATGATGCTCTTCGAATCTATCAACTGCAGACAGCAAATAAAGAGAAGCCTCTAACTAAGGACGAGCTAGATGCCGCACTAAAGAATGATTTTATGACGGAAAGCGGTCGTGAGCTCGCGGTTAAAAGTGTCATTATAAAATAATCGCTTTTCACTTTACTAAATCAGGAGATGAGTAATGAAAATTTTACGTAAGATTATCAAGATTGATGAAGAACTCTGTGACGGTTGCGGCCAGTGTGTACCGGCCTGCGATGAGGGTGCCATTCAGGTTATCGACGGCAAAGCCAGAGTTGTCGCGGAGAAATACTGTGACGGTCTCGGAGCCTGCCTGGGTGACTGCCCGCAGGGTGCGATCTCAATTGAAGAGAGAATGGCTGAAGATTTCGATCCCGAAGCGGTGGAGATTTATCTCAAGAATCGGGAGGAAGAGATCGGCTGCGGAGGTGAAAGCGGTACCGAAAAAACGGGTGGAGCGTCAGACACTCTGGCCTGCGGTTGTCCTTCAACTCAGATGCAGACCCTGTCAAGTTGCGACTGCAGCAGTGAGCCGGAGGCACCCTCATCCAATGACGATCTTCTGCCGACCTCATCTCTGGGCCACTGGCCGGTACAGATTCGCCTGATCCCGGCTCACGCTCCGTTTCTGAAAAATGCCGATCTACTGATCCTGGCTGATTGCGCCGCGGTCGCTTTTGCCCCGTTACATCAGAAACTGCTGGCCGATAAGGTTGTTATGATGGGTTGTCCCAAGTTTGATGATCTATCTGACTACGAGGAACGGTTTGTCGATATCTTCAGCAAGAATGAGATCAACAGCGTTACCATCGTCATCATGGAAGTTCCCTGTTGTTCGGGAATGCCGAATGCGGTAAAAAACGCTCTCAAACGGGCCGGCAAAACCCCCCCGGTTAAAGAGATTGTCATCAACCTCAAGGGTGAGCCGCTGACTGATTGAACAACTGTTTAAGTAGCCGTCTGTCTAAAATAATTATTTGCGTAAGCTCCATAATTTACCGCCGATACCCCCTACAGGTTTATACTGACGTCAAACCATTCTCCCGGCTGTAACTATGAGAAAATTATAATTTGACTTTGTCTCATTAACGGCGTAATTTATAGTTTAAGTGTACTAATTCAATCAAGCAAGGTGTTTTATTCAGGAAGGAGGTGAATCTGGTCAATAAAGATAAAAAAATTATTTCTTATCTTTTAATGCAAACTCTAAACAGGTAATAGGAGACACTAATATGGCTTACTATGTATATAAACGCACTCTCTCAATCATCACTATCATGGCTTTAGTAACGATCTGTTTTGTGGCTTTCAATGTAAATAATGCCTCTGCGAAAACCGCCAAAGAGATCGATGTCAGCGTAGATGTTACCTTGGAAAAATTCAACAAAGAGATCAAAGGCGGCAAGGAATTTCTCAAGAACGCTAAAGGAGTACTGGTATTCCCGAGCGTTCTGAAAGCCGGTATTGGAGTTGGCGGTGAATATGGTGAAGGAGCCTTAAGAATTAACGGAAAAACCGTCGATTACTACAGTACGGCGGCGGCTTCCTTTGGTCTTCAGCTTGGCGCACAGTCTAAATCCATAGTTTTGGTTTTTATCCAGGAAAAGGCGCTGAAAGATTTCCGTGCCAGCAGTGGCTGGGAAGCCGGTGTAGATGGTTCTGTGGCCCTGATCAAGCTTGGCGCCGGAGCCAGCATCGACACGCATAACATTAAAGATCCCATCGTTGCCTTCGTCTTCGGACAAACGGGACTGATGTATAACCTGACCCTGGAAGGTTCCAAGTATACCAAACTTGACAAGAGTAAATAGAACACTAAACTTGCTTTTGCTCTATTGAAGTATAAAACCGGACCGGAAGAGAATAGACTTCCGGCCCGGTTTTGTTTGATACACAGACCCGATCAAGGTTAAAAACGAACATCAAAAAACAACTTCAGGGTGCTGCAAATAAAAAAGCGAAATATTCTTGACACTACTGCTGAAATAAATCAGCTCGAACTACAACTATTTAAGGTCTCTGGCGGCCTTGAACTCATGTCGCAGAGCCTTAAAAGCCTCACCCACTTCACAACCGTTAGCCTGAGTTGTTGAACTGGAGCAGCGATGGTAGCATGTCGCGGAGGCCATCAGGGCCGGGTCATCTCCGGGATAGGGTTTGAAAACAATCATAAAATCACGGATATAAGCCGTATGCGACCAGTCGTAAGAGTAGTAGTAATAGGCCAGAAGATCACAGTTTTGCGGGTCGTCAACCACGGTAAAACCTAAACTTTTCAACTCGTTATCAATGTTTCCTTCGAGCCGGTCGGCCAGGGTTTTATCCTTGGGCGGGTGTACATAAACCCGGGATCCGGAAGCAGCAACAAATGCCGGAGTTACCCGGGCTCCGCGCTCATACCCACAATTACCGGCACAGCCGATAAAGGTAAAACTGATCACCGCCAGTAACAGTGTTGAAAAAATTGCTCGTTGTCTACTCATACTCCCTCCCGAATTAAGAATTTCATCATAACCACAATTAACACGACAAACTCATTATCTTAAAAAATCAACCGTAAATAATTGAATCACGGCATCGAACTAAAAAACTGTCCAGTTCGTTCTGCCACGATTTCCGTAAAGAGTCAAGGTCTCCATCTTTTTCCAGGGTCATTCGCAGCGCGGGATCACCGGTCAGGATATCGATGGGAAGTTTTTTATACTCATACTCATAGGGCGGTTCAAGCCAGTGGAAATCATTAGCATAGAGTTTAATTACCGCCTTGAGCAGATTTAGAGTAAAATAGTAAGGGGAAAAAATCTCCCGATCAAGCACGTGCAGCTGCAGGCCGCCACAGAGTTCACCCTGCCATTTATCAAAGGTCGGCGTAAACCAGGTCGGCCGCAGAAAAAGCCCGGCTGAAGCTGAAGCATCAATCTCCCGAAGAAGCTCCCGGGGATCGATAAAGGGAGCTCCGCAGAGTTCAAAAGGAAGCGTGCTGCCCCGGCCCTCTGAAAGGTTGGTACCCTCCAGAAGTACCTGACCGGGATAGACTAAAGCCGTAGTCACGGCCGGCATATTCGGAGAGGGCAGCACCCAGAAGAGATCCGTTTCATCAAAATTCAGATGCCGCCGCCAACCGCTCATCTCGATAATCTCAAGTTCGACCTCAAGTGCCGCCTCTTTTCGCAAATATGCCGCCAACTCACCGATGGTCAAACCATGACGCATAGGCAGAGGGTAGAGCCCGACAAAGGAGAGATAATCCGGCCGCAGTAGATTACCTTCGACCCGGTCACCGCCGATTGGATTCGGCCGATCCAGAATAACCACCTTGACTCCGGCTGCGGCAGCCGCTTTCATAACCAGAAACAGGGTCCAGATATAAGTATAGACCCGGCAGCCGACATCGACCAGATCAACCAGAACCAGATCAATATCGGCAAACATTTCCGGGTCCGGTTCACGATTTTCGCCGTAGAGGCTGTAGACCGGCAGACCGGAGAGTGGATCGGAAAAATTTTCCGAAGCAATCATATTGGCCTGACGATCACCGTAAAAACCGTGCTGCGGACTCCAGACCGCGCCCACAAGTTGAGGAAAAGCCCGGCGAATTCGCTCTAAAGAGGTCACCCCACGGCTGTCGACCGCCGCCTGATGGGTTAAAAAAGCGGCCCGACGGGTTTGCAGAGACTTTTCCGATCGGGCAATAAAATTTTCCAGCCCCAGTTTAACCATCAGCTCAGAAAACCCTCACGCAAACGATTGACCCGGTCTATTTTGACCCTTATGGCATCACTATGGGGAAAACTTAAGGCCAACTGTTGACAGAAATCAGAAATCAACGGTTCAGGGTCGACAACCGGTTTCAAATTACGACCCCACAAAGCCATATCGAGACCGGCTTTAAGACCGTCAACCATAACCTGAGCCAGAGGCCTACCACTGACCGCGGCCATATCAAGATCATCAGAGATTAGAACCCCGTCAAAACCGAGTTCCAGACGAGCTATGTCTCTTAAAAACAAAGGAGAAAAAGGAACGCTCAAAGCGTCTATGGCCGGAAATTTAATATGCGCCGCCATCATCAACCGCACTCCGGCCGCAATCGCGGCCCGAAAAGGTTTCAGGTGCCGTTCCAAAGCCGGGCGCGACAGATCAGCAACCGGCAGCTCCTTATGACTGTCTTCCACCACACATCCATGCCCGGGGAAATGTTTGACACAGGCCGCAACTCCCCGACTCTGCAAACCACCAATAAAAGCTTTAACCTGCCCGGAAACCAGCTCCGGATCAGACCCGAAACAGCGGTCATGCAGCACCCGGCTGGGTGCCCGGTAAAGATCCGCGACCGGCGCCAGATTACAATTTATCCCGATTGAAGCAAGCGCTGCTGCCAGATTTTCGGCACTCTTCCGGGTTTTCTCAAGATCATTCTCAGCCCCTAAAGCTGCGGCTCCGGGGAAATGGGGGAATCCCGCCTTTAAGCGGGTAACCGGCCCGCCCTCCTGATCAACCGCAATGATAAGGGAGCGGCCGGTTACCGTTCGTGAAAGATCCTGGAGTTCAGATATTAAAACTGCAGTTTTTTCCGGGTCAAGACAATTTCTCGCAAACAGGATGACCCCGCCCGGCGGATAACGGCGAAAAGCCGAACGCTCGAAAGCACTCAACTCTTCACCGGCCACGCCGATCATCAGCAGCTGACTGAAATCTTTGTCCGTCACAAATCAACCCCTATCCGGTGCCAGTCGAAAAAAGGCCCGGGATCACTCTTCCGCTGCGGCGCGATGTGACAATGCCCAACCACTCGGTCGCAGGTTACGGCCGGATACTTAGACCTTAGAATTTCCAGAAGATAGTTCAGGCGTTCGTACTGTTTCTCACTGAAACAGGTAAAATCATCACCCTCAAGTTCAATCCCTAAAGCGAAGTCATTGCAATTATCGCGCCCTCTGAAACTGCTGACCCCGGCATGCCAGGCCCGATTCTCATCAGCGACAAAACGAATTATCCGACCTGAACGCTCAATAAAGTAATGGCTTGAAACTTTCACATCTTTAAGCCCGGAGTAGTAGGGATCCCGGGAGAAATCAAGCTGGTTGGTAAAGAAATCGATAACCGCGCCGCTGCCGAATTTACCCGGAGGCAGGGAAATCGCATGAATCACCACCAGATCGATTATTGTTCCCTGAGGACGATAATCGTAATTGGGACTGGGAATATCGACAATATTTGAATCATCCATAAAAAATAGATCGAAACGTCATCCCCTAAACCACAGCTCCGGGACAGAGTCTGTACAAAAGACAGCGTTCACACCAGGGCCGTCGGGCCGGGCAGAGATTGCGGCCGTGATAGATCAGCAGATGTGAGAAAAGATTCCAGGCCATCGGCGGCACAACCTTCATCAGATCCTGCTCGATTCTGACCGGATCTTCACTTTTGGTCAGGGCCAGCAGCCGGCTGATACGTTTAACATGCGTGTCAACCACAACTCCCTGAAGACCGTAGATTTCACCCAGAACCACATTCGCGGTTTTGCGGCCGATACCCGGGAGTTTAACCAGTTCGGCAAGCGATTTCGGTATCCGACCGCCGTGATCGCGCAGAAGCTGCTGACAGCAGAGTTGAATATTTTTGGCTTTATGACGAAAAAAACCAGTACTGTGAATCGCCTCTTCCAGTTCCACCCGGTCGGCTGAGGCAAAAGCTTCAAGGTCGGGAAACCGTTTAAACAGGACCGGAGTCACCTGATTTACCCGGGCATCGGTACACTGAGCCGAGAGTATAACCGCGATCAACAGCTCTACCGGATTTCCATAGATAAGTCCACATGAAATTTGCGGATAGAGGTGGGAAAGATTAAGAATAATCTCTCTCACCCGGCGGCGGCGCTGACTCAGATTTTCGCGTTTTTTCCTCATATAATTTCAACTGCAACCGGCCCCGGATCTATTCTCAGGCCGAATAGTTACAAAAGATTACTCAATTACCGCTCTGATCTTATCCAGAAGGGCTTCAATCTTGTAGGGTTTATTCAAAAAAGCACTGGCTCCCAATTGCAGGGGGTCGTTCTCCAGACCGTCTGTAAAGTAGCCGCTGGCCATGATTACCCTGACATCCGGATTAAATTTAAGCAGCTCCTTAAGACATCTTAAACCACCCATACCCGGCATACTTATATCCAACAGAATCAGATCAATTTCCGCCGCCGACTGCCGGTAGATATCCAGAGCCTCCTCCCCGCTGAGCGCACTTATCACCCGATAGCCGTAAAATTCCATCGACTCCCGGACAAAGTCCCGAATCACCTCCTCATCATCTACCACAAGAAGAGTTACAGGTTGGACCGATTCACCCTCATCCCGAGCCTGAGTTAAGGTCGCCATCGCAACCGGGGCATCATCGCCAACTTCTGAAGAGGGCTCGTCAGCCACCGGAAAGAAGATATCGAAAACCGTTCCGATACCGACCTCACTCCGGCAAACAATATGACCGGAGTGATTACTGACAATCCCGAAGACCGTTGATAAACCAAGCCCGGTACCTTTACCAACCTCTTTCGTGGTATAGAAAGGAACAAAAATATTCTGCAATACTACCTTATCAATTCCCTGACCGTTATCTCTAATCTGGAGACGAACATATTCTCCGGAGAAAGAGGAGTAACAAGCCGAACAGTTAAGTTTTTCGACCCGAGTATTTTCTATTTTGATAACAATAGAGCCGCCGTAGGGCATCGCGTCAACCGCATTGAGACAGAGATTAAGCATAATCTGGTTGAGTTGATTAACATCCCCATTGACAAAACTTGTCACTCCGGCATCACATTCAAATTCAAGTTTGACCATCCTGGGAATGATTCTCTCAATCATGCTCAAAGACTCTTCAACCATCTGTTTCAAGGCGAAAGTTCTGGTCACCGGTTCCGACTGACGGCTGAAGGTTAAGAGTTGAACCACCAGGTTCCGGGCCCGTTCCGCGGCCGCCTGCACCTGCTGGTGCTCGTTCAAAGTTACTTCACCCCGCCGGGCCTTATGCTCCCCGATCTCGGAAAAACCGTTAATCACCGTCAGGATATTGTTGAAATCATGAGCGATCCCCCCGGCCAGCGTCCCGACCAATTCCATCTTCTCCGCCTGCATAAGGCGTCTCTCAAGTTTAATTTTATCGGTCAGGTCTGTCAGATTAACCACCAGACTTGAGAACTCATCCGACTCCACATCCTTGACGGTCGCGGCGTTGATCAGGATATCCAGACGTTCACCGGCTTTATTATAACGCTGAGTTTCAAAACTCAGTGACTGTCCGGAGTGCAGGAGTTCGTTAATCTTGCTATGGGTGATATTCCGCTGGTCTTCAGGAACATAAGGTATGATATTATCCTTTACCTCACTGAATGACCAACCGAAGAGACGGGTGAAGGCCAGGTTGATATAGGTCGGTTTCCCCTCTTCGTCATAAACCACTATCGGATCCGGACTTGATTCCAGAATAGCCCGCAACCGACGTTCACTCTTAATCAACTCCCGCTCGGCCTGTTTGCTGTCCGAGATATCAACCGCGATCACGATCGCATGCTTTTTGCCCCCGTAGATGAACGGCGCGTAACGGAAGCGGCAGTCGAAAAATGAGCCGTCCTTGCGCCGCCACTGCACCTCAATTGGCGTATTCCGGCCGGATTTCAGAAGCGATTTTATCCGTTGCCCGGCTTCCCGACAGGCCGACTCGTCACGGTATAAAATTTTGACATGACGCCCTTCTAGCTCACCCGATTCGTAACCGAGGATTTCAGTCATCGCCCGATTATGCCAACCCAGAAGCTGGTTACTCTCACCGGTCATGCCGATACCCACCGGAGAAGCATCAAGAATAGCCCGCAGAAGACTTTCTGATTTACTTAAATCACTTGTCCTGATGGCCACCAGAGCCCGGAGTTTAAGATTCCACACCCAGATGCCGAAGATTGCCAAAAGGGCCAGAAAAACCGCCCCGACCAACAGATTCAGGTAGGACCATGACTGCGGTGAAGAGGTCTCAGCGGCCCATGCCGAAAGGGCTCCCGGAAAAAAGAAGTAAAGCTGCAATATGAGATATTTCAGAGCGTTCATTACTCAATCACCCCGATCCCATAGCGGAGAGGATATTAGTCACACCATGACAGCGACAGGCGGTGCTGAAGAGTAATACTCCCGGACGTTTCCTGCCGATAAATTCAACTATCCGCTGCAAACGTCTTAAGGGAAAACCGCCCAGACCGGGGCCAAGCTGAGTGCTCGGCAGGATAATTGAGGGGAAAAAGACTCCGTCGATTCGGTAGTTCAGATTCGCCAGCAAATTAAACAGCGACGGATTCCGCTCTTTCCCGGTATGATAACAGTATTTTCGCGGCTGCGGGCAGTCTGCCGGGCAGAGAAAATCAGCCAGCGAACTGTACATCTCATCCCGTTCTCCGAGAAAAAGATTGGGCAGATCCGGTTTCTCCGTCCAGGCCAGCCGCCGCCGCCCGGTTACCTGAGCCAGCACGGCAAAGGCCAGGTGCAGAGGTGCGGTCGGAATAATCCAGTCATCAGGGCAGTTTTTATGGTCTGACAGAAGTTCAATGAGATAGAGTACGGCATCCCGACATTCCGTCGCAAACCGGGCTCCGGTGCCGGTCATGACAGCCGCAGCTGCGGCCAGATTATCGGCATCAGCGTCAACCAGCATTAGATCCTCCGACCTATGGCGGTAGAATTCAAGCGCTCTCCGGCCGAATTGTCCGCAACCGATAATATGCACCCGGCTCATACTTAGCAATTCCTCTCAACGATATAGTCTGCCAGCGCCTTAAGCTCAGCTCCCTTCTCCCCCAGAGGCTCAATCTGCAGCAGAGCATCACGATGCAGGTTGTAAAGCTGTCTGCGGGCCTCATCAAGACCGAAGAGGGAGACAAAGGTCAGTTTGTCAAGCTCGCGATCGGAACCGATATCCTTGCCCAGAATATCCTGATCACCGACTTCATCAAGGATATCATCAGCCACCTGAAAAGCCAGGCCGATAAATTGTCCGAATTTTTCAATCCGCAAACGCAAATCAGGATCACCTTCAGCTAGATCGACTCCAGCCAGCAGGGCTCCGGTAATCATGGCCCCGGTTTTACGGCGGTGCAGGGTTTTAAGTAATTCATTTAGAGACTCTTTATCCCGATCGACGGCCGGCCCCTGACTTAAGATATCGATCGCCTGACCACCGACCATACCGTCACAGCCGGCCACCCGGGACAACGTGGCAACAAGTTTAACCTGAACCTCAGGCGGAGCCTCTACCTCCTCCGCCAGAAGGCGGAAAGCCTCGGTCAAGAGTGCGTCTCCGGCCAGAATTGCCATGGCCTCACCAAACATCTTATGGCTGGTCGGTTCACCCCGGCGCAGATCATCATCGTCCATCGCCGGCAGATCATCATGAATCAGAGAGTAGGTATGAACCAGTTCATAAGCGGCGGCAACCGGCAGGACCCGCTGCCAGTCCCCGGCAGAAAGCCGATAGGCCATAATCGTCAACAGGGGCCGCAGGCGCTTACCGGCGGCATCGACACTGTAGTGCATGGCTTTATCTAAGGGATCGGCAAAACGGCGACCGGCACTGTCGGCAAAAACCAACTGCTTAAGATAAGCATCGACCTGCGGTCGAAATTTATCAAAACACTCCTTAAGGTAACGGTTCATTCATTAAACTCCTCAAGCCGGCCGCCCGCTTCCTGCTCATCAGCAACCAGAATCTGCACTTTCTCTTCAACCTCGTTCAGGCGTTGATGACAGAAGCGCATCAGTTTTACCCCCTCCTCGAAAAGTTTCAAGGACTCCTCCAGTGAAACCTCGTCACCTTCAAGTTTACCGACCACTGTTTCCAGTTTTTTCATCGAGTTTTCAAAGCTCGCTTTTGCCATTTTTACTCTCCTGATTTTCCGTCTGCCACGGAATCTGCAACAGCTCTTCACTGTCGTTTACAAAACGTAAAGGATCAACAAAGACCCCGGCAATTTTTATTCCCCAATGCAGATGCGGCCCGGTTACCCGGCCGCTTTTACCCGATTTACCGATAATCTGCCCGGCCGTGACCTGATCACCAACCCGGCAGTCTATCTCACTCAAGTGCATGTAGAGAGAAAAGATACTGAGACCGTGATCGATAATCACAATCCGGCCGCTGTAATAGAGTTCTTCCGCCAGTACCACCCGGCCGGCGGCAGCGGCCGGCACCGGCACCCCGATAGCGGCCTTGAAGTCAACTCCGCCGTGTGGTGATTTAGGTTTTCCGTTAAGCAGCCGGCGGGTGCCGAAAGGCGATGTCAGAGGAGAATTTAAAGGCTGACGCAAATGATCACTTATGAGCAGACGGGGGGCGGAGGCTCCGTAAGCGATCTTCAGATCATGACGATCCTTTTTGATTTTTGCCAGATTCTCCGGCCGCATCGGAGTTGCCATCTCCCGTTTAACCGTCAGGCGCTGTTCACCGTAATCGTGGTCGACGACCGCCACCGGCAGCACCAGAGCGGTACCCGCTTGAGATTGTACCTTAAGGTTATAGGTTCCGGTTCGAGTTCCCAGCGGTACCGCCGCAATCCCGCGCCAGCCGCCGGCAACAGCTTCCAGCTGAAAGTTGTGTTCAAGAAAGGTCATGCGGGAAAGCTGAGTTTTATTTTTTCGACTCTTTTTGTCGAGAGCCTGCAGAGCGACAATCAGGGTCTGACCAGCGGCCGGTTTTTCCGGAGCCTGATAGATTCTATAACCATCCTTGACAGTGACCGTAAAACTCTCATCGGCAGCCGCCGCCTTAAACGACGACAGAAGAAGTAAACCAAACAGCAAAAATAGAAAAAAATAGAGCTTATATTTCATGCTTTTCATCCCCATCGTTAATCTCTTCAACCCGGCATAAAGCCTCTCCCGCATTGAACCGCAAGCGCAGTTGTTCCCCGGTTTGTAAATCACGGCTGCGGCTCACCAGGCTGCCGTCCGTAACCTTCTCCACCAAGGAATAGCCCCGGGCCATTACCGCCAGAGGATTAACCGCGTTCAGCCGGTCGCGACAGGCCGCAAGCTGCTGCTGATTCCGGCCCAGGTGATAGCGCATAAACTGTTTGAGGCGCTGATTACGGCGTTCCAGTTCCGGTCTCAAAACACCAATTCTCCGCTGGGGAGAATACTGCTCGAGCTGATATTCACAGGTTTTCAAATTCTGCCGCAAAAGCCGCAGACGCGAGGCAACCGCGATCCGAAAACGAGCTTTAAGTTCAGAAAAATGTTCACTTTTCGCCGCCAGATTTTCAGCGCCGCGTTCTAAAGAGAGAGCCATCATCTCCAAACGACGACGTTCACCGGCAAACCGATGCCGACCCGCCTGCAAAAGCCGCCGCCGCAGATGGTGGAGACGTTCGACAAGTTCACTGCGGTTGGCAATGACCAACTCCGCTGCCGCCGACGGGGTCGGAGCCCTGACATCAGCCGCAAAATCGGCAATCGTAAAATCTATTTCGTGACCAACGGCACTGATTAAGGGAATTTCACAGGCGGCGATCGCATAGGCAACCTGTTCATCATTAAAAGGCATGAGATCCTCATAGGAGCCTCCGCCCCGAGCCAGAATAACCGTATCGACCCGCTGCCGCCAGTAGCGGTTGACACAATTGAGCGCCGCCACAATCTCGCCTGCGGCCCGCTCTCCCTGAACCGTTACCGGAATAATTATAATCTCAACCCCGGCGAAGCGACGCCGGACCACCTGCAGGATATCCCGAACCGCGGCCCCGGTAGCCGAGGTTATCACGGCCAGACAGCGCGGCAGTTCAGGCAGGGCTCTCTTACGTTCTGGCTTAAACAGACCTTCCCGTTCAAGTTTCTCCTTCAGTTCGGCAAAAGCCCGCCAGAGTTCACCCATACCCTTTAATTCCAGGGTCGATACCATAACCTGATATTCGCCCCGGGGTTCATAAAGGGAGATGCGCCCGTTACAGAGAACCTGATCGCCCTCCTGAGGCTGGTAGCGCAAAGACTGGCGCTGGCGCCGGAAGAGCACCGCTTTCACCTGAGAGCGCTCATCCTTAAGGGTGAAATAGCAGTGTCCGGAGGCCGGAATTCTCAAGGTCGAAATCTCACCTTCAACCCACACCGGTGTAAAACTGTCCTCTAAAATCAGACGGATATCGCTGTTCAGCTGAGAGACGCTGTAGATATGCTGATCACTATCAAAATCGTCGGCAGCATCCTCTTCATCCTGCCAGAATTCATCGGGAAGTCTTAAATTACTCATATTCGGAATAGTGTCTCTAAACTGTATTCTCTGGTTAACAAAAGCGCTCCGACAAAACCTGAACCGGCACAACCTGATCAAGGTTTAACCTATCAGCCTGACTGAGTCAAGTTGACATTTATCTCAGTCAAAAAAACCGTACATTTTCCGTTTTTCATAAACGACTCACGATTTTATTTTTCAGCTTCGGGAAAAGACTATTTTTTCTTGAGTTTTTCAACCGTCCCTGTTAACATGCGAGAGTTTATCTGTTTCAGGATTTTTCCACGGGTGTTTGCACCCAGTTATAGTTGTTCCGGACAGAACCTCCGACCATTTCATACTACTTTATAGAGAGTCAAATCATATGTTCAGTTCATTCTTCGGGTTCTTCTCCAGTGATTTAGCCATCGATCTCGGAACCGCCAACACTCTGGTCTATGTCAACGGCAAGGGGATTGTCATTGATGAACCCTCCGTTGTGGCTGTACAAAGTAATCCCAACGGCACCAAAAGAGTACTCGCGGTCGGTACGGAAGCGAAACTGATGCTCGGCCGGACCCCGGGCAATATTGTCGCTATCCGACCGATGAAAGATGGAGTCATCGCCGACTTTGAAGTAACCGAAGCGATGCTGCGCCACTTTATAACCAAGGTCCACAGGCGTAAGAAGTGGGTGCGGCCGCGTACCGTCATCTGTGTGCCTTCCGGAATTACCCAGGTTGAACGCCGGGCCGTCAAGGAGTCAGCCGAATCGGCCGGAGCCCGAGAAGTCTATCTGATTGAAGAACCGATGGCGGCCGGGATCGGGGCCGGCCTGCCGATTACCGAGCCTACCGGCAATATGGTAGTCGACATCGGCGGCGGCACCACTGAGGTCGCCGTCATCTCTCTAGCCGGAATCGTCTTTTCCCGTTCAGTCCGGGTCGGTGGTGACAAGATTGATGAATCGATCATTCAATATATTCGCCGCAAGTACAACATGCTGATCGGCGAACGCATGGCTGAGGAGATCAAAATCAGAATCGGCGCCGCCACCCCGCTGGAAACCCCGGAGATAATGGTGATTAAAGGCCGGGACACGGTTGCCGGAGTACCGCAGACCCTGGAAATCAACTCCGAAGAGATCCGTGAAGCCCTGACCGAGCCGGTCAACGCCATTCTCGATGCTGTACGAGTTGCCCTGGAACGGACTCCGCCGGAGCTGGCCGCCGATATTGTCGATAAGGGAATTATGCTGACCGGCGGCGGCGCTTTGTTGCGAAACCTCGACTCTTTAATGCGTCATGAAACCGGCCTCCCGATCACCGTAGTTGAAGATCCCTTAACCTGCGTCGTCCGGGGTTCCGGAGCCGTACTTGATAATCTTTCCCTGTTGCGGGAAGTAACCCAGAGCGAATAAACCTGGATTAATCTACCAAAATGACAGATCTTAGCCGCCGGTTGCCATGGTTGATCAGCCTGGTGCTGATCTTTATCTTCCTGACCCTCTGCGTCAACTTCGGATTGCGCAGTGGCGGCAGCCTGTTTGCTATCGCCGAGCGTTCAGCTCTGGCCATGACCTATCCCCTGCAGAAGGGCATCGAGGTGATCTTTACGACCGGCAGTGATTTTTTTGACCACTACATCAACCTGGTCGGCATCAAAGAGAAAAACCACAAGCTTGAACATGACAACCAAATGCTCAGATACCGCCTTGAGCAACTGGAAGAAGCCCGGATCGAAAATCAGCGCCTGCATAAACTGCTCAATTTCCAGAAAAAACACAATATTCTCAATCAGGGCATCGCCGCCCACGTTATCGGCCGCCGCAGCACCCCCCTCTCCAACATCCTGATTGTCGACTGCGGTTACATGCAGAAGATCGAAATCAACAGTCCGGTTTTCACCCTGGGCGGCGTCATCGGCCGGGTTATCGCCTGCGGCCCGCAATCGGCCAAGGTCCTGCTCCTGATCGACCGCAACAGCGCCTGTGACGTTATCGTTCAACGCAACCGGATTCACGGCATTCTTCAGGGTACCGGAGAAAACATCTGCCGCCTTGCCTACCTGCAGCGCACAGCCGACATCAGAGCCGGCGACAAATTAATCACCTCCGGTTTCGACAGTCTCTTTCCCAAAGGGATTACGGTCGGAACCGTAATCGCCGCAGCCCGGGACGATAACGGTTTAAGTCAGCAGATTCAGGTAAAACTTGAGTTTGATCCCGAAACCATCGAGGAAGTCTATATCATTCCCGCCGAACCTGTACCGCTGGTAATGCCGTCAAGTACTCCTGAAACCACCTTAAAAACTACGTCCCAATGAGTGTTCTCTCCTTTTTCGTTCCCCTCTACTTCACGGTGGCGGCTCTGTTTCTCAATGCTATCGAGGTCAGTCTCTTCCCGAATCTGGGGGTACCGGCAATCTGTACTCCCGATCTGAACCTGGCCCTGATTACCTTTCTGGCTTCATGTTCATCCGGTTTACGACCGCTTTTGGCGGCAGTCGGAGTCTCCGTTGCCGCAACCTTAAGCAACAGCTCTCCGGGGGTCATCCAACCGGGAATCATGCTCTTTATATATTTCACCGGTCATCGCCTCAACCAGACAATTTTTATGAACAATCTATTCCCCCAGGCTTTTTTTGCCGGCTTGAGCAGCCTGGCCATGACCATCCTGCTGGGTCTGCTGACGACCCCTCAACCGCCTCTGGGGAAGACCATTATCGTGGCTTCGGGAGGGGCTGTAACCACCAGTCTGTTTACCCTGCCGATTCTCTTCTATTTACATATTTTGCAGGAACGTTTCCGCCCCCTGAACCCCGACAGCATCAGTTCCTGATCCGGCCGCAACTATATAAATGACCAATGTAAACAACAGTAAAAAAACCAAGCGTGAGCAGATTGTAAATAACGGTCGTATCATCATAGTTATTATGGCTATTTTCGTTGCCTGCATCACCCTGAGGCTCTGGTATCTGCAGATTGTCAAAGGTGATTATTACAGCCAGAAATCACATGACAACCGTATCCGCAACCGCCGTATCCGCGCTTTACGCGGCATTATTACTGATCGTAACGGGAAAATTCTGGCAGATAATTCACTCGGCTTCAACCTCCAGATAATTCCGGAAAACATTGATAAAAATGAGATTAACGACCTGGCCGAACTTATCGCCGGACAGGTTTCTGAACTTGAAGCCGACGCTATCGTCAACCTCTACAACAAAAGTTCTGCCTACACCCGCCACCGCCCGCTGACTCTGAAAAAAAACCTGACGACCGATGAACTGGCCCGCATTGAGGCCCGTAAATACGAACTCCCCGGTGTCATCATCGAGACCGAGCCCCTGAGGGAGTACCCTCACGATGAAATCTGCTCACATATTATAGGCTATCTGGGATTTATCAATGACCATGAACTTCAGCTGGAGGCTTATAAAAGCTACGCCCGGGACGATCTGGTCGGTCGAACCGGGATTGAATCACGCTACCAGAACGAGCTGCGCGGCCGGGACGGTCAGCGGCAGGTTGTGGTCAACGCCCGGGGCCGGGAGCTGGAAAGTTTCACCTCTAAACCGGCAATCTCGGGTTCAAATCTGCAGTTGAGCATCGACATCGAACTGCAGAAATTTGCCTTTGAGTTAATAGGAGATAAGGTCGGCAGTCTAGTGGCAATCGACCCCGAAAATGGTGAGGTACTGGCCATGGTCAGTACCCCCTCCTTCTCCAACAATCTTTTTTCTACCCGCATCCGCAAGGAGGACTGGCAAAGAATCAACAGTGACCCCCTGCACCCGCTGCAGAATCGTCCGCTGCAGGGCTGCTATCCGCCGGGTTCAACAATCAAACCTCTAATTGCCGCCGTCGCTCTGACCGACCAGATCGTCAACCGGGACACCAAATTCTTCTGCAACGGATCAATGACCCTCGGCCGCACTCGTTTCCGCTGCTGGAACCGCTATGGGCATGGGGAGACCAACCTTTTAAAATCCATCACCCAGTCCTGCGATGTCTATTATTACAATATAGCAACCCGCTTATCCATAGACCGTCTGGCCGCGTTCGCCAACGAGTTCGGTATCGGCCTGAAAAGCGGCATCGAATTACCGGGTGAGAAAAGCGGTTTGATGCCGAGTTCTTCATGGAAATTGAAAAAAGTTCATGATCAGTGGTATAGGGGTGACACCCTTTCCATCTGTATCGGTCAGGGCTATCTGACCGCGACCCCGCTTCAGATTGCCGCGATGTATTCGGTCTTTGCCAATAGCGGAACCTACTTCCGGCCGCACCTGATAAAGAATACCGACCCGGAGCCGGTCAGGGTTGAGGTCAGCCGCAAAAATATGCAGCTCATCCGCAAAGGCCTGTGGCAGGTGGTCAACACCCGGCGCGGCACCGCCAACAGATCAAAATTAAGTAATAAAAAATGGGAGATGGCAGGTAAAACCGGAACCGCCCAAGTGGTCAAACAACATCTGGAAACCTTGAAAAAAGTGGCCGACACCCCCTGGCGTTTTCGTGACCACGCCTGGTTTGCCGCTTTCGCACCCTTTGATGACCCTAAAATTGCGATCGCCGTCATGATCGAACACGGCGGCCACGGAGGCTCAACCGCGGCCCCAATCGCCCGCCAGACAGTTGAATTTTATCTCAATAAACTAGATAACTTGAAAAAATGAAGCTAACTCATCGCAAACAGCATCACCCGACTCGTATCAAGATCTCCACGGAAGAGAATCTCTCCCCTGAAACCCGGAGTCACTTAAGCGAAAAAAGCCTGGAACGCAGCCGTTTCGACGGTTTTGACTTTCTCACCTGTCTGTTAACCCTGATCATTATCGGCCTGGGAATTTTAACCATCTACAGCGCAACCTACAATCCCGAAGCCACAACCTGGCTGACCGGCTTCTGCCGCCGGCAGTTGATCTGGGTGGGCATCGCTCTGGTTATCGGTATAGTTTTATTTCTGCTGCATTACAACATCCTCTATCAGGCCGCCTACCCGCTCTACGGCATCGGTATCATCCTGCTTCTGGCAGTCGAGGTAGCCGGCAGCACCCACATGGGCGCAACCCGTTGGCTTTCATTAGGCGGTATCAACATTCAACCATCGGAATTCGCCAAACTTACGGTCATTCTCGCTCTCGCCCGCTTTCTCAGCAATCGGCGTCTGCCGCCACCCTACAATCTAAAGGAACTCATCGCCCCGGCACTGATTATCGCTCTGCCGACGGTCCTGATCTTAAAGCAGCCGGATCTCGGTACGGCCATGCTGATCATCCTCATCTCGGGGGTAATTATCTTTATTGCCGGGATTACCAGGGGAACGCTCATCACCCTTGCCGTCAGCGCCTGCAGCGCGGCGGCTGTCGGCTGGCACTTTCTCCATGACTACCAGAAACAGAGAATTTTGACCTTTATGAATCCGGAAAAAGATCCTTTGGGTTCCGGCTACCATATCGCTCAATCCAAAATCGCAATCGGAGCGGGCAAACTTTTCGGTAAAGGTTTTCTCAAGGGAACCCAGAACAGCCTCCATTTTCTCCCGGAGCAGCATACCGATTTCATCTTTGCGGCCTACGCCGAACAGTGGGGATTTCTCGGAGTCCTGATCCTGCTGATCATCTACTTCATGTTCATTCTCCGGGCCTTGAACATTGCCATGGAGGCCCGCGATGGTTTCGGCAGTTACCTGGCCACCGGTATTGCCGCCATCTTTTTCTGGCAGGTAACCATCAATATCGGCATGGTCTCAGGATTGATGCCGGTAGTCGGCATCCCCCTGCCCCTGTTCAGCTACGGCGGCACCTCAATGCTGACCTCAATTGCCCTAATCAGTATTCTCTTGAATATTCACTATCGGAGAAAAGGATAGAATCATGGCTGCCAGAAAAAATAAAACCTCTTTCTTCTGTACCGCCTGCGGCTACCAGAGTGCCAAATGGCTGGGGAAATGTCCGGCCTGTAATGAGTGGGAGACCATGCGCGAGGCCCCGGCCGTCGAAAGCGCTGAAGATGACCACAAAACCCCGGAGATGGTTCTGGCCTTGAACGAACTTGGAAACGCCTGCACGCCCCTCCCCTTAAGCCGGATCGACGATACCGAACAGCCCCGGCAGGCAACCGGAATCGGAGAATTCGACCGGGTTTTAGGCGGCGGCGTGGTCACCGGATCGGTGGTTCTTGTCGGCGGCGACCCCGGCATCGGCAAATCGACCCTGCT
>JANTFH010000009.1 GCA_024763535.1 Thermodesulfobacteriota bacterium | reverse complement strand
GGAAATGGGCTTGACATTTGCAGATTTTGGACTAAAATTTGCCCATATTTTATACCTTCCAGTAAGTATTTATATAGCTCGTTGGGTTGGTGCGAGGTTTCCAGTTTGGATCATTGGGGGCCTCGATTTTTTTGGTTTTTAGTTCGGGGTGAAGTTGTAAACTAAATCAAGTTTTTTTGTCAGGAGTGAGTTGTTGTGATTGAAGTACAGAAACTGCAAAAATTTTATGGTGACTTTCAGGCTTTGAAAGGACTGGACTTCACTATTAATCAAGGTGAGATCCTGGGGCTTCTCGGACCTAACGGTGCCGGAAAGACAACCACCATGCGGATCTTGACCGGTTATCTCAAACCTTCACAGGGGAATATCAAGGTCGCGGATTTGAATGTCGTCGATCATGCCCTGAAGATTAAAGAGATGATCGGCTATCTGCCGGAAGCGGCGCCGCTGTACGGTGAAATGCTGGTTTATGACTATCTGGCTTATGTCGCCGAGATGCGGGGGCTTAAAGGGAGTGATAAAACCCGGCGGATTGCTGAGATGGTAGATCTCTGTGGTCTGAAAGAGGTTATCTCCAAAGCGGTTCACGAGCTCTCCAAAGGTTATAAACAGCGGGTCGGTCTGGCGCATGCGATGATGGGCGATCCTGAGATCCTGGTGCTGGATGAACCTACCTCCGGGCTTGATCCCAATCAGATTATTGAAATACGGCAGTTGATCAAAGAGATCGGCCGGGAAAAAACCGTAATTTTTTCGACTCATATCTTGAGTGAAGCCGAGGCAACCTGTGACCGGGTGGTGATAATAAATCAGGGGAGCATTGTGGCCGACGGCCCGACCGATCAGCTCCTGCATGAGTTTGGGGGCGGGGTGGTTGTCGATATCGTTTTAAGTCATCCGGAAGCGGCTGTCGTTGTTGCCAAACTGGGTGCGGTAGCCGGGGTTGAAAAGGTTGAGAATACGACTGATGCGGAAATCGGATCAGTCGATCAGGGGCTGGTTAAGCTGGCAGTTTTCAGCCGGACGGATGATGATCTGCGGCCGGCCCTTTACCGGGTGATTCGAGAAGAGGGCTGGGATCTTATCGATTTTCATCTCCGCAGTGAGAGCTTTGAAAATATTTTTGCTCAGTTGACACAGGAGGAGTGCTGATGAATGGTACGCTGACAGTTTTCAAAAAGGAGCTTAAAGGTTTCTTCTTTTCTCCGATTGCCTATATCGTGATTACCACCTTTCTGCTGCTTTCGGGATGGTTCTTTTTCTCCACTTTTTTTCTCTACAACCAGGCCGATATGAGGACGTTTTTTACGCAACTGCCGCTGATCTTCTCTTTTATCGTACCGGCTGTCACGATGCGGCTTTTTTCTGAAGAACTTAACAGCGGTTCGTTTGAGCTGCTGGCGACTCTGCCGGTTTCAAATTGCGGTATTGTTGTCGGCAAGTTTCTGGCGGCCCTGGTTTTTATTGCCCTGATGCTGTTGCCGACTCTGGCCTACGCTTTCAGTATCTCCATGCTTGGAGACCTCGATCCCGGGCCGGTATTCGGCGGTTACTGCGGGGCTCTGCTGCTGGCCGGGGCTTATACCGGTATCGGTCTTCTGGCTTCTTCTATTACGAGAAATCAGATTATCGCGTTTATTCTCGGTATGGTTTTATGTTTCGGTTTGACGATTTTCAACCGGATGCTCTTTTTTGTTCCCGAAAATCTGTTGGCGGTTTTTGCCTACCTGGGTTCGACCGCACACTTTCAGAACATCGCGCGGGGGATTATCGATACCCGTGATCTGATCTATTTTTTAAGTCTAATTTTTCTGACTCTTTACGGTACGAGTTTTGTGCTGCAGGAGAAAAAATAGGAGTTTTATCGTGAAGACAGATAATCGAGTTGAAAAAAGCGGCCTCTTCGGGCGCTATGGTAAGCTGATTCTTTACATTGTTGTGGTTGTTATGATTAACCTGGTCGGGGTTAATCTTTTTACCCGCGTTGATCTGACCGCCAACAAGGTCTATTCGCTCTCGCCGGCCAGTAAAGAGGCGGTCGCGACTCTTTCCGAACCTTTGACCTTAAAAATATTATTTTCCGCCAATCTGCCGGCTCCCTATAATGGTGTTGAACGGTACATCCATGATCTTCTGCAGGAGTATGCGCTGGCCGGCAATCACTATTTTAACTACCAGTTTTTCAACCCTTCAGGTGACGATGAAACGGCGGCAAAGATTCAGAAAATGGCGCTCAGTTACGGTATTAAGCCGGTTCAGATCCGGGCCATAGAAAAGGATGAGGTGAAATTTCAGAAGGCTTATATGGGGATGGTGCTGATTCATGGAGACCTGGTTGAAAGCCTGCCGGCAATTACCGAGACGGAGGGGCTCGAATATCGATTGACCACCACCATTAAGCGGATGAATAATAAGATCAGCCGGCTTTTGGCTCTCCCGGAAAAGATCAAAGTAGACTTGTTTCTTTCCTCATCGCTTCAGAGTGTAGCTCCCTACATGAATCTTAGTAAAATCAATGAGTTGCCGGATGCGGTGAACTCTCTTGTTAAACGTCTGAATGAGCAGCTCTACAACCAGATTGAGTTCAATTTCTTTAATCCGACTGAGGACCCGGCGGCGGAAAAAAAGGCAGCCGCGGAAAAGATTATGGAACTGCAGTGGAAACCGTTTAATAATCAGCACGGGGTTACGATTCCCGGCGATCATGGTTATGCCGGAATTACGGTCTCCTTTGCCGGCCAGCAGCAGGATGTCGATCTAATTTCAGTTGTCAACGTACCTATCTTCGGTCAGCAGTATCAGTTGACATCGCCGGCTGATCTTGAAGTGACACTTAATACCGTGATTGAAGATGTTATCGGGATTAATGAGCAGATCGGTTACTTGAGCGGCCATGGGACTTTGCCTCTGATGGCACCCCGGCCGATGCCGGGCCAGCCGCAGGCTGACAGCGCCTCTCACTTTTACGGTCTCTTGAGTCAGGAGTACGCGCCTAAAATGGTGACTCTGGACAAGATGAGTTCTCTTCTTGGAATTAAAACCCTGATAATCGCGCGGCCGACGGAAAAATTCAGCGATTATGAGCTCTATCTTCTTGATCAGTTTATAATGCGCGGTAACAACCTGGCCATCTTTTACGATCCCTTCAAGGAGCAGATGCCGCAGCAGAATATGATGATGATGGGTATGGGACCTTCCTATATTCCGATTGCCACCGGGGTCGAAAAACTCCTCAGTCACTACGGGGTCGATATTGGTCCGGCCTACGTTATGGATCAAGAGTGTTTCAAACAGCAGCTGCCGCAGCAGCAAGGCGGGGGCGAGCGGGCTCTCTATTTCGCACCGTTGATAAAGAGTGAAAATATTAATAAGGATTTTCCTTTTATCAAGAATATTAAAGGTCTGGTGATGGTCAAAGCGGCTCCTTTAACTCTGGATGAGAAAGGTATTGCCGCGGCCAAGATTAAAGCGGCTCAGCTTTTTTCATCCTCTAAGCGCTCCTGGTTGATGAAGAATCATATCGATCTCAATCCGGATTTAGCGCACCCGCCGACGGATGAAAAACAGTTTTCCCGTCAGACCCTGGCCTGCCTGCTTGAGGGTTCATTCCCAAGTTATTTTAAGGGACAGCCGCTGCCGGAAAAACCGGAGGAGAAAAAGGCTGAAACTGATGCGGATAAAGTTAAATCAGAAGATTTGTCAGGGGCCAAAGACAAAGTGCTGCCGGCTTTGAGCAAAGCGGGAGAACTTTCGAGCAGCGGTGATCGTCTGGATCAGGGGAAACCCGGGCGCCTGATAGTTGTCGGCTCGGCAGATATCCTGCGTAACAATATCGTCGATGAGGTTGGTCGGACGCCGAATGCCCAGCTGCTGCTGAATATGGTTGATTATCTCAATGGCCGTCAGGATCTGGCGGTATTGCGGACGAAAACTCAAAGTTTCAATCCTCTGGTTGATATCGATCCTGAGAGCCGCAGCCTGATAAAAGGGGCCAACCTGATCGGCCTGCCGCTGCTGGTGATTCTGGCCGGTCTGATAGCCTGGCTGCGCCGTAGCGCCCGGCGCCGGAAATTAAGACGGATGTTTTCCTGATAAAGTTAGGGTCGAATATAGTTCGAAAAAAATATTCTGAGTTTTTTAAGGATGGCATGATTATGAAAAAAGAGTATCTTTTATTGGTGGTGGCAATTGTGGTTTTGGCCGGCCTGTTAGCCTATCAGAAAAAAGGAAAGACCAATTATCAGCTGCCGCAGCTTAAACCGATAGATGCGTCGGTCAACCGCCTGGTGGTGAAAGAGGCGGACCGGGAGACTGAATTGCGTCAGGTGGATGGCCGCTGGGTGGTGGGCCCGAAGGCTTATCGGGCCGATAATAGTCGTGCGGCCAGGATGGTTGATGAAATCAGGAATCTGCAGCTGGTCGCTCTGATTTCAGAGAAGGAGAATTATCAGCTTTATGAACTGAACCGGAAAAAACGTTTCACTGTAAAGCTCTATCACGATCAGAACCTGCTGCGGGAGGTGATGGTCGGGAAAAACAGTTCCTCCCTGCGGCAGACCTACGTGATGCTTAAAGACGATCCGAAAGTTTATCAGGCTCTGGGTAATCTGCGGAGCAATCTTTTTTCGAAAATAGATGATTTAAGAGATAAGGAAATTCTGAAAATTACGTCCAAAGTGCAAAAATCTCTTGATAAGATATTAATTGAGCGTGTAAGTGAAGGGAAAAAAGAGTCGCTCGAAATAGTTAAGGTTAAAGTTGCGGAGAAGGGAGGGGATAAGAGCCGTGCTCAGGAGAAGCCGACCCCGGTCTCAAAGTGGCAGTTAAAGAGTGGTGCGCCGGTGGTGGAGACGTCGGTCTCGGCTCTGCTTGAGAGCCTCTCTGGACTCAAATGTACAAAGTATCTGGAAGATGTAAATCCGGATGAGTTTCAGCATCCGGCCTACCGGGTGACCGTCAGTGGGGCGGACAGTGAATTCTTTCTCTCTTTTTTAGAGCCGGAGAAGGATGAGTATCGAGCCTTTTCCTCGCAGGCGGAACAGCCTTTTCTGCTGCCGGCCTGGCAGGCGAAGAAGATTGTTAAAGATTTCAGCGCTTATACCGGGGTCAAGAAGACAGCCGGCAAAAATAAAAAGTGATTCCGGCATTTGCGTAATCGAAATAACAGCTGGCTGATTATCTGGTCCCGAATCGTGCGGGGAGTCTCCTCTCGGCGCCTGATCTGCGCGATTGCAGGGGGGGTGGTGCTGGTGGCTGTTATTTTTACGCTCTGGCCTTCGAGTGATCAGAAACGGGTTCCTCTGCTTGAGGGGGACGGTTATCCGATACCGGAAAAATCGGTTTCCACAGTCGCACCTTCATGGCAGCAGGACTTCGATCCGGCAGAGCAGAGTAATCTTTTCCCGGAAAAATTTTTTTCCGGTCTGCCTTTTTCTTCTGAGTTTATGACCTCGGCTGCGGGTGGTCAAAAAATCTCAGTCTCCACCACCCTGGATAAAAAACTGCAGTATAAAACGATAAAGCTGCTGCGCCGCTATCACCCGCAACTCGGGGCCGGGATTTTATTGGATCTTAAAACCGGCGCCGTTCTGGCGATGGCGGATTATCGTAATGAGAGTGAGGGACAGATACTGCCTGAGGATTGCGGGAATCTCTGCCTGCTGGCGGCCTTTCCCGCAGCTTCACTGTTTAAGATTGTTACAGCTTACGGGGTTCTGGAGAAGAAACCGGTAACCCGGAAAACCAATTTCAAGGTTGTCGGCCGCCATCATACCCTCTATCGCTATCAACTCGGCCTGGGAAAATCGCGTTACCGTTACCGGCCTTCCGAGATCTCATTTGAAAAAGCCTTTGCCCGGAGCGTAAATCCGGTATTTGGTAAGTTTGGAATCAACTATTTCTCCGCTGATGAATTAGTTAAATTAGCGGAATCATTTTCCTTTAACCATTCAATAAAATTTGATCAGCCGGTTCATGAAAGCCGGATTGCACCACCTCAGAGCCCTTTTCAACAGGCAGAAACCAGCAGCGGCTTTATTAAAACAACTACACTTTCACCGCTGCATGCGGCCCTTATGGCCGGAGCTCCACTGGTTGTTAATCAACTGCCGCAGCCCTATATTATTAATCGTGTAGTCAGCGACGACGGTGCCGAAATCTATTATCATCAACCGCAGAGATGTGAATTTCAACTGCAGGATAAAAAAGCCTGTCGGGAACTTGTCGCAATGATGCGGGCCACGGTTAGATACGGCACGGCCCGCAAAGCTTTTCGTGATGTCAAGCGGCGTCGTTCATTTCGTAAACTTGAGGTTGGGGGCAAGACCGGAACCTTGGATATGCCCGACAATATCCACCGCTGTGAATGGTTTGCCGGTTTTGGTAAAAATCCGGCAAACGGAAAGATGGTGGCGGTGGCGGTGGTTCTGGTACATGGTGAGAAACGAACCATAAGCTCCGGCTACATCGCTTCCGAACTTATCGCCGCTTCATTAAAAGAGTAGGCAGAGATGATCTCCAGCTTACAACCGCTGCACCCCATGTGGGTAATGGGTAAACCCTATTATGATCTGAAAAGTTATTACCTGAATAACTTTTCAGGCCGGGTTTATAAAGTACAGATCGATGCCGGATTTACCTGTCCCAATCGCGACGGCAGCCGCGGTACAGGCGGCTGCTGCTATTGTGACGGGCGGGGCTCGCAACTTCGGCAGCAGGGGGCGTTGCCCTCGGTTACGGAGCAACTTGAGCGGGGTAAAAAACTCTATAAAAGATTACGTAAAGCCACCAAGTTCGTGGCCTATTTTCAGACCTTTACCAATACTTACGGCGAGATTGAGCACTTACGCAAACTCTATGAAGAGGCGCTTGAGGTTGAGGATGTAGTCGGCCTCTCAATCGGCACGCGGCCCGATACCATGAGCCCGGAAATAGTTACTATGCTCGATGAATTCAGTCGTGATTATGATGTCTGGATCGAATACGGCCTTCAGTCGATGCACCCGGAAAGCCTTGAAAAAATCGCTCGGGGTCACACCTTAGAGGAGTTTCTGACTGCGGTTGAGTTGCTCTCCGCAAGTTCAATTAAACTCTGTGTTCATGCGATTATCGGGCTTCCCTGGGAGAGCCGGGAAATGGTCTGGCAGACGGCTGATTTTATCGCCCGGCTGCCGGTTGACGGAGTTAAGATTCACTCACTGCTGCTGCTTGACGGAACTCCTCTTTATGAGGAGTATAAAGAGAAACCTTTCTCACTTTTGAGCCGGGCCGAGTATGTCGCCCGGGTTGCCGGTTTTCTGGAGCGCCTGCCGCCTGAAGTTGTCGTCCAGCGTCTGACCGCTGAGGGGTATAGAGATATCTTCATCGCCCCCGACTGGGCCCGTAACAAACTTCAGGTTCTCCAGCACCTGGAGCGCTATCAGAAGGAGCATAACAGTTATCAGGGGAAACAGATATGACTGTTTAGATTGGGAGATTTCGGGTTGTTTTGAACTGTAATATGCAGATTCATACTTTTGTATGATTGTAAATTATGCTCAGATAATATATAGAAGCATCGGTATTTATATGCAGAGCTATATGAAGGTTTTTGCCTTAATTCTAAAACTACGGCAATATTGTATCGTTAATTTTTTTAAGGAGAAGATTCGTGACAGAGCTTAAAACTTCCGTCAGTCCCAACGGAGAGGAGTTTCCTCTGCCGCTTGAAGCCGACTATCAGGCTGAAAATGAACGTCTTTTAACCCTGGTAAAGGAGCATAAAGCCTTAGGTCACGAGATTGTTGTCGTGATGGGGGTCGGCTTCGTCGGTGCGGTGATGGCCGGGGTGGTTGCCGATTCATGTGATAAAGAGAGCGGAGAGCCGGCTAAATTTGTTATCGGTATGCAGCGGCCTTCGGTACGCTCTTTCTGGAAAATTCACTATCTGAATCGCGGTATCGCTCCGGTTGAGGCTGAAGATCCGGAGGTCGCGCCGATGATTGAACGCTGTGTCTGTGAAAAAAAGACCCTGACCGCGACTTTCTCTTATGACGCCCTGGATCTGGCCGATGTCGTCGTCGTCGATGTTCAGTGCGATTATCTCAAGGAATGTCTTGGTGATGTTCGTCAGGGCCGGGCCGATATTGCCGCCCTGGAAGAGAGCCTGGCGATTATCGGCAAACATATCGATCCCGACTGTCTGGTTCTCATCGAAACCACGGTGCCGCCCGGAACCACGGAATTTGTCGCTTACCCGATTTTTAAGCGTGCTTTTGCCGAACGCGGCCTGCAGGATTGTGAACCGCTGCTTTCGCACTCCTATGAAAGGGTTATGCCGGGGCGTGAATATGTTGCCTCAATTCGTGATTTCTGGCGCGTCTGCAGCGGCATAAACCAAACCGCTCGGGAACGGGTGGTCAAATTTCTTTCCGATGTCTTAAATGTCGAAAAATTTCCTTTGACGGTTATGGATCGTCCGATTGAGAGCGAAACCTGTAAAATCGTTGAAAACTCCTACCGTGCCACGACCCTGGCTTTTATGCACGAGTGGAGCCTCTTTGCCGAACGTAACGGCGTCGATCTTCCCAAGGTGGTTGAGGCTATCAAGGTTCGTCCAACCCACTCCAATATGATTTTCCCGGGACCCGGCATCGGCGGTTACTGCCTGCCTAAAGACGGAGGTTTAGGCGTCTGGTCATATCACACGCTGATGGGTTTTGAGGATGATATCTTCAAAATAACGCCGATGGCGATCGACATCAATGATACCCGGGCCCTGCATGTGGCCGGACTGGTGCGTGACGCTCTCCGCAATCAGGGAAAGATTGTCGCGGCCTCCAGAGTCCTTGTTTTAGGTGCTTCCTATCGTGAGGATGTCGGTGACACCCGTTACAGCGGTTCCGAACTGATTGTCCGCAAACTTACCGAAATGGGGGCCGATGTTCAGGTGCACGACCCCTATGTCAAGCACTGGTGGGAGCTCGAAAAACAGGATAGCTATCCGGCTCCCGGTCACTCCTGGTCCCGTTTCTTCCGTAATCAGGAGAGTCTCACCGAAATCAGTATCAGCAAAGATCTTAAGACTTCCCTTGCCGGTGTCGACGCGGTTATTCTGGCCGTTCGTCACGATGCTTATCAGGAACTGGAGGCCGAACAGATAATTGCTATGGTCGGCAATCCGGCCGTCATTATTGACTGCTTTGCCATGCTCAGTGACGAGCAGATCAAAACCTTTTTCCGGGCCGGCTGCGAGGTAAAGGGTCTGGGCCGCGGTCACATGAAACGTCTGAAAGAGGAAGTCGCGGGAAAATAGTTGCGTTTATGTGAGTCAAGTCGCGGTTGCTTTGCCCGGTAAGGCGATAATAATTTTAAATTCTTAAGATATTTATATCTCCCGGATCAATTCTTTGATCCGGGAGATTAAGTTTCTCGGTTTTGCTTCTACTCTTTGCTTTTCATCTCCAGAATGATCTCTTCTTCAAAAGGTTGATCGCAGATTGGAACTTCGAGCCGGGTTCCATCCGGGTAGTAGACCGAGACCAGAAATGAGGGCTGCGGTCGTCCTTTAGGAATTAGTTCTTTAATGTAATGGGCGAACTGGCAGCCGAGACGTTCTGAGTAGCTGGGTGGAGTATTGCCGGCAACCAGCAGGGCCAGCTGCAGCTGTTGATCGTCAAGTATGATGTCGGCATCGGCTACCAGGGCGTGGTGTTTTATCTGGGTGATGGCCCGGGTTCGAATTTGTGGATCTAGCCTGAATTCTTCAACCTCAACTATTGCCGTTTTCGTCTGAGGCGCGGGTATTGTCTGGGTTTTGACAGTGCTGACAGATTTCCGGCTCTCTTTCGCAAGTGGTGGTTCCGGCCGGTCGGAACTGATAAATATAATCAGTAATATTAGTGCCAGACCGATTCCGGCTGGAGCTATAAAAAACGGGTTTTTGATTAAGCCCGGAATCTTCTTTCGGATAAAAACTTTTAGAATTTCGCTGAAATTTTTTTCCTGTGTTCCATTTATATTTTCAAATTCATTTTGTTCGTTGTCTATTTTCCCGACGCTCGGCGGCAGTGGGAAACGATGACCGCATTGGGGACATCTGCCGTGACTGGTGATATCGGTGAGCCGGTCACGGTTTATTCGGCACCGGCTTTGACATTCGGGACAGGTTAGACGTATCATCTGCGGCAGCGGCTTCCTATTGCGGTCTTGAATTCGGATTTATTCTTTTAAGTGCCGTCTCGGCGTCTCGATTTGAGCCCAGAAGCAGTGCCAGCCAGCGGGTTTCGGGGTTGCCTGCAAGGGCGATTTTGCAGGTCATAGTCAAGGGTATCGATAAGAGCATGCCCACCGGCCCCAGGACCCAGCCCCAGAAAGCCATGGAGACAAAAATAACCAGGGTTGACAAACCGATCCCGGAACCCATTATTTTAGGCTCCAGAACATTGCCGATTATAACGTTGATGACGAGATATCCCCCGGCGACCCAGACGGCGGGGATGACGCCGAGTTGAACCAGAGCCAGAAGAACCGCCGGTATCGCCGCGATTATTGAGCCGATGGTGGGAATAAAGTTTAAGAGTACCGCAACCAGGCCCCACATGATGGCAAAGTCAACGCCGATTACCTTCAAGAGGGTGGTTACCAGAACTCCGGTTGCCAGGCTGGTCAGGGTTTTCAAGGCCAGATACTTGTTGACACCCTGCATGATTTCGCCATATTCACTCAACTCCGCATCACGATTGCCGAGCATGGCTCTGATCTTGTTGGGAAAACCCGCCGCTTCTGAAAGGATGAAAATAAGGGTTAACACGATCATAAAAGTATTGGTCAAAAGACCGGTCAGAGAACCGAGCATATTGGCGGAGTAGCGCATCAGCTTGCCGGGGTTCAGGTTCTCCAGCAGAACTTCACTGCTGATATCGAACCCCTGAGCTTTGAACCAGGTAATATAGGATGAAGTGAGTTCCCGCAATCGCTCCTGATAATGGGGCAGGTTGCGGGAGAATTCGCTTATACTTGAGCCGATGAGGCTGGAAAAGAGCATCTCCAAGCCCAGAAGAACCAGGACTAAAAGTAGAATGCTTATGACCGTAGGGACTCCTTTTTTACGCATCCAGAAGAGGGGAGGGGCGCAGATGATGGCCAGAAAAATAGCCAGGAGGAAAGGCAAAATCAGTGATTTAGCCGACATTATACCGGCTATTATCACGATAAAAGCGGCAAGATTTAAAAGCATGTTCGATACCTTGTTCCAGGAGTGTCAGATGACCCGATTTATTTTGTACAGCAACATACTAAAGTACTACCTGAGCAAAGGCAACCTTTTTTTAAACAGTTATATGGTGATCGGTTCGAGACGTTGATTTTTTACCTTGGTGGTAAAAAATAGACCACCATTAACCTCTCAGACTATTGTGAAAAGTGTCATGAGCCTTATCCTGGATCTTATTAATAGTGGCGGTATACTTATTGCTGTTTTTATTTCTGCTTGATTTTTATGATTGGTTTACAAACTGTATTATTGGGGATTTAAACTGTATTATTGGGATTTATTGATAGCAACATCATTTATAACTGATTGGGTAAGGAGAAAAGAGAATGAATTTTGGCTTAACTGATGAACTTAGCATGCTTCGGGATACCGTGCGCAACTTTGCCGCGGAAAAGATTGCACCTTTCGCGGATGAGTGGGATCAAAACCACTATTTTCCCTATAAAGAGGTCATTAAACCGATGGGTGAGTTGGGACTTTTCGGAACTGTTATCTCGGAAGAGTACGGCGGTAACGAAATGGGCTGGCTGGCGGCAATAATTATTACGGAAGAGATTGCCCGGGCTTCAAGTTCGCTACGGGTTCAGGTTAATATGCAGGAGCTCGGCTGTGCTTTTACGATTCAGCGCTATGGTAGCGAGGCGCTGAAAAAGAAATATATTGAGAAGCTGGTTAATGCCGATATCCTCGGTGCCTTCGCCATTACCGAGCCGGATGCCGGTTCCGATATCATGGCGATGAAATCAACCGCGGTTGATAAAGGTGATCACTGGCTCCTGAACGGTCAGAAAACCTGGATCTCCAATGCCACTATCGGCGGCATCAATATCTTTTATGCCTACACTGATCGGGATGCCGGTGGCCGTGGCCTTTCGGCTTTCGTGGTTGATCTTGAAGAGAGTGAAGGGATCACCGTGACCGAGCTTCCGAAAATGGGTTCGCTCTCTTCGCCCACCGGTGAACTGGTTCTCGAAGATGTCAAGATTCCGAAAGATAATATCCTCGGGAAACCGGGTGACGGTGCCAAGATCGTTTTCGGCTCTCTCTCTCAGACCCGGCTTTCGGCGGCGGCCGGTGGTATCGGTTTGGCCCAGGCCTGTCTTGACACGGTAACCCAGTACGCGATGGAGCGTGAGCAGTTCGGTCAGCCGATCGGTAAATTCCAGATGAACCAGTCGATGATCGGTGAGATGGTAGCTGAGATTGAAGCCGCCCGTTTGGTTGTTTATCAGGCAGCCTGGCAGAAGGATCAGGGTCAGTTGGGTAATAACGTCGAAGTCGCCGCTGCTAAATATCTTTCCGGTGAGCTCGCTTATAAGTGTACCCAGTATGCGATGCGGATTCTCGGAGCCTACGGCTATTCAACCGAGTATTCAGTCGCCAGATACTTTCGTGATGCTCCGACTTACGCTATGGTTGAAGGATCAACTAACATCTGTAAATTTATTATGGCTCAGGATCAGCTCGGAATTCGTAAAGCTAATCGCTAGGGTTTATGGTTTAATCGCAGTTCCTCCCTCCGTTGGCCCTTCCAGCTGCTTTGTTTATATTAAAGCAAGGCGGCCGGCGGGGTTTTATTGAGGGGCGGCAGCATCCTGAAATCAGTACAATAAATGTAAACGATCTACTTTAAGGAGAGATGATATGCATAAATATTTTGCGGAAATGCCCAAGTTCGGTAAAGAACTCAAGGATAAGCAGAAAGAGAAAGCCGCCGAGAGCGTGGCCTCAATCAAAAAGGTTGAAGAGCTCTACGCCGCTGAAGTTGAGCGGGTTAAAAATGCCGGTATCCCGGCTGAGAAGATTCATAAACGCGGTTCCATGACGGTTTGGGAACGGCTTGATTACCTGCTCGATGAAGACAGTTTTTTACCGATGAATACGATTTTCGATCCTTTGGATAACGAAGAGGGGACTACCGGCGTAATTAACGGACTCGGAAAAATCGGCGGCAAATGGGTTTCAGTTATCGCTTCCGATAACAAGGTGATGGCCGGTGCCTGGATTGGTGGTCAGGCGGAAAATATTTTTCGGGCTCAGGATATGGCCGAACGTCTGCGGATCCCGTTGATCTGGGTTCTGCACTGCAGCGGAGTTAAACTGACCGAGCAGGAGAAGGTTTATGCCGGTCGTCGTTCCGGTGGCCGCACCTTCTTCCGTCATGCCGAACTGATTCAGAAAGGCATTCCGGTGATTGTCGGTATGTACGGTACCAATCCGGCCGGCGGTGGTTATCACGCCATCAGCCCGGCAATTATATTTGCTCATAAAGATTCGAATATGGCTGTCGGCGGCGGCGGTATTGTCGGCGGTATGAGCCCCAAAGGTCATTTTGATGTAGAGGGCGCTGAGGAGTTGATTGCCAATACCCGTCATCTCAAAGTCGTACCTCCGGGAAGCACAAAAATTCATCACGACAAAACCGGTTTCATGCGCGAAGTCTTTGATACCGAAGAGGGCGTTCTTGATGCCGTACAGAATTGTGTTGCCGGTCTGCCGGCTTATGACCCGAAAACCTTCCGGGTTGCGGAGCCGAAAGAGCCGCGTTTCTCCGGTGAGGATCTTAATTTTATGGTGCCCTACAACCAGAAGGCGACCTATAATATGGATGAGGTTATCTCACGCCTGGTCGATAACAGTGAGCATACCGAATTCCGTCCTGATTATGGTCCGGAAATCTACTGTGGACTGGTTAAGATTGATGGTTTTCCGGTGGGTATCGTGGCCAACCGTCAGGGTTTTCTCGGGGCTAAATATCCTGAATATGCTGAATACATGGGTATCGGCGGCAAACTCTACCGTCAGGGCCTGATCAAAATGAGTGATTTTACCACCTACTGCGGTCGTGACCGGATTCCGATGATCTGGCTCCAGGACACCTCCGGTATCGACGTTGGGGATGTCGCGGAAGAGGCGGAAATGCTGGGTCTGGGGATGTCCCTGATCTACTCGATCGAGAGTTCTGGACTGCCGATGATGACGGTGGTAGTGCGCAAGGGAACCGCGGCCGCTCACTACGTTATGTGCGGCTCTCAGGGTAACCGCAACAATGCTTTCACTCTGGGAACACCGACAACCGAAGTTGAGGTTATGCACGGTGAAACCGCGGCGGCGGCTGCCTTTGCCCGGCGTCTGGTGAAAGAGAAGGATATGGGGCATGATCTGCAGCCGACAATCGATAAAATGAATGCTCTGGCGCAGCAGTATTACGATCAGTCACGGCCGGCCTACTGCGTCAAAAAAGGTTTTGTCGATGAACTTGTCTCCTATCCGAAACTGCGTGATTACATGGTTGCCTTTACTCAGTCTGCATATCAGAATCCGGAAACCGTCTGCCCGCATCATCAGATGCTGTTGCCGCGGATCATCAAGGGTTAAAGAGTCGATCGTAAATTACTGATTTTTTCGTGACCCTTTTACTTTAAGTAAAAAAGCCGGTCAGCTTGTAATTTTCAAGCCGACCGGCTTTTTTGTTAGAGGCAGACTTGGGGAGTCTGCCGTCGATGGTCATTTTAACAAGGCGACTTGGTAAATTACTAAAAGTGCGTAAAACTGATTATTGCCATAGGTGGTAAAAGTTTGCTATAAGGCCTGCATGGTTATAGCTTCCAGAACTGTATCTACAGCTTCATTGCGTCAATCGGCCCTGGCCGGGCTTTCTCTTTTGCTGATGCTTTTCAGTCTCTCCTGCAGTGGCATTAATTCCCAGGTGGCCAAAGTTAATGACGACCAGCCTGCTATTATAAACGCAGAGCCGGATATTGAGTGCGCCTGTCTGAATGACGGCATTCCGGAAGATAATGCCTGGCTCTATGAGGCGCAGACGGAGACTTTGAACCGGGAGTCAACCATGACGGCGCTGCTTAACTATCTTGAGGATATGGGCGCCTCAGCATCCGGAACCCTGCCGCCGACCGCCGCCGATGTCGAGATTGAAATTCAGGCCGCAACCGGTGCCCGTTACCATTTCCCCCTGGTGATGAATGCCAAGGTTGAGCATTTTATCTCTTATTACAGTACGGTTCATAATCGATTTATGCATCGTTCTCTGGCCCGTTCGCATCGTTATCTGACGATGATGCGCCGGGTCTTACGGGAGCATAATGTTCCCGAAGAACTGGCTTATATGGTTCTGGTGGAGAGTGGTTTTACCACCCATGCCTACTCCCGGGCTCGGGCCTGCGGCCCCTGGCAGTTTATCAGCTCTACCGGGCGTCGTTATGGTTTAAAAATAAATTCCTGGGTGGATGAACGGCGTGATCCGGTCAAGTCCACCTATGCCGCCGCCCTCTATCTTTCCGATCTTTACGAGATGTTCGGTTCATGGTATCTGGCGGCCGCTGCCTACAATGCCGGTGAGGGCAAGATCCAGCGGGCCATGCGCCGTCATAAGACGGATGATTTCTGGCAGATGGCCAATTTCCGCTATCTAAAACGGGAGACCAGGGAATACATCCCCAGGCTTCTGGCCGCGATCATGATCGCCAAAGAACCGGAAAAATACGGCTTTGTTGATATTGAGTATGAAGTTCCTTTTACCTATGATCTGGTCAAGGTCGCGGATGCGACTGATCTTGATGCCCTGGCCTGGGCTTCCGGAGCCCGGATTGAGGATATTCGTAAACTTAATCCCGAGCTGAACTGCTGGTGCACACCGCCCAAGGTTAAGGAATATGAAGTCAGGGTGCCGCTCGGCCGGGGTAAGCGCTGTCAGCAGGCCCTGGCTGATCTCCCCCCGGCCAAAAGGGTTACCTTTCGCAAGCATCGGATTCGTCCGGGCGACACTCTTTCAACCATAGCCCGGCGTTATCACACCGGGGTCAGGCAGATCATGGATCTCAATGGTCTGCGCAGCTGCCGGATTCGGGCCGGCCGGGATCTGTTGATACCGGTGCGGGTATCCGGGCGCGGAGCCGTGGTTTTTGATCGGCAGATCTATCATCCGGGTAGTTTTTCCAAACTAAATTACGCTTCTCAGCCGAAAAGACGATCTCAAAAGGTAAGTAAATATCGGGTGCGTAAGGGTGACAGTCTCTGGAAGATTGCCCGGCGACACAATCTGCGGGTTGCCGATATTCAGCGTTGGAACGGAATGGGACGCTCGACTGCGCTCAAACCCGGACAGACTCTAAAACTTAAGGGTTACTCCCCGGTCGTGAAAAAGCGCAGCCGGGTTACCAAGAAGAGTTCGAAATCGATTAGAAGTCGGAAAAAGAAGCGGGTTGTGACCCTGCGTAAAGGTGATAATCTCTGGCGTATCTCCCGGCGCTATCAGGTCAGCATCGCCGACCTTGAACGCTGGAACAATATACATTCAAAAACTATTCTCCAGCCCGGTCAGCGGCTGGTTCTTTACCGTTAGATAGGCATAATCTCTGCCCGTCAGAGCAGATCCCAATCCGTACTCATCGGATTAACTTAAGCTTTGCTTATAATCCCCGCATCCACTCTTCCCGCAGAGGAATATCGCCGTTTAAGGCGGCATCAATCATCTGCAGTGCCGCTTCACGCTGGGCCGGTGAGTGGATCTTTATCGGCAGGTAGTTTGAGGCATGGTTGGCCATGAACATACCCCGGCTTAAATTTGTCGCGTTGATCATCTCCCTTAATTCGAGCAGGAGACCGCGTTGATCCGGCAGTGAAAACTTACCCTGACGCTGAGCTTCATCAAGCCTGGTGCCGGGGGCGATCATGGTTACCAGGGCGCCGACATAATTGGGGTCGATTGCGGTTAAAACCTCGCCGGTTCGCCGGGCGTGTTCGAGAGAACGTTCCGGTCCGGCGATGCCGATCATAACCGTGGTCGAAAGTTTGATGCCCGCCTCCTTGACCTTGCGGCAGAGTTCAATTGACTCGGCCCCGGTGGTGCCTTTGTCGATCGCTTTCAGGGTTTCGTCATCGCCGCTCTCCAGACCATAATAGATAATTCCCAGTTTCAATTCCTTAAGCATTTTCAGCTCTTCAAGGCTGCGGCGCCGCAGTGATTTTGCGGAAGCGTAGATGCCGATTCGGGTCAGTCTCGGAATCTTTTCGTTGATCTCCTGAAACAGCGGGTAGAGACGTTTGAAGGGGATAACCAGTGCGTCACCGTCGGTGATGAACACTCTTCTCGCTGTGGGAAAGGCCTGGGCCGCGTAATCGATATCAGATGAGATAGTTGCTTCATCTTTTATGCGGAAACGAACCCCGGTGTAGGTCGGACAGAAGGTGCAGCGGTTATGTGAGCAGCCGACGGTTACCTGCAGAATGATACTGCGGGCTTCACTGGGCGGCCGGATAATATTGCCTTCGTAGTGCATGATAAAATTCCTTAATAAAGAGTTTCTGAACGGGCTGTGTAGCTATCATAAAAGTGGTGGTTTTGGCAACGGGAAAAAGGCTCCCTTCCGCTCTGCATATCGGATTGACGTTGCTATTTTGCAATCGATAATTTATGATGGGGATAAATCATGGTTAATTTAAGTTGAACTGGAAAAATTATGCATATAAAAACAGTAGAGTTTGTTAAAAGTGCGGCGGAATTTTCTCAGGCCCCGGCTGACGGCCGGCCGCAGCTGGCGATTGCCGGGCGCTCGAATGTCGGCAAATCGACCCTGATCAACTATCTCTTAGGCCGCCGCTCTCTGGCCCGGACCAGTGCCAAACCGGGTCACACCCGGCTGCTCAATTTTTTTCTGGTTAACGATACCTTCTATCTGGTTGATTTGCCGGGTTACGGCTATGCCGCAGTCAACCGGCAAACCCAGGGTCAATGGGGTCCGATGGTGCACGATTATCTGGAGAATCATGCGGATCTATGTGCCCTGTTGTTATTGATGGATCTGCGGCGTGAACCGGGAGCCGAGGAGGTCCAGCTGCTGGCCTGGCTTGGTGAAGCCGGTCTGCCGTTTTTCCCGGTATTAACCAAGATCGATAAATTAAAACCGCAGGCCCGGGCCAAAAAGATGGCTCTCTGGAGGAAACAGCTGCGGGAAAAAGAGGAGTTCACCGGAGACCTTATTCCCGTATCAGCTCATCTTAAAAAAGGCCGGGATGAGTTATGGCATAAGGTTGAACCTCTTTTGCAGGCTGTGGCTGACGAAGAGCCGATGGAAGAGGTATAAATTTGCGTAAAGAGGTGGATTTGAGTCTGGAAAGAGGGGCCGTTCACAAGGATTGGGGCGGTCGTTTTCCCATCGCTTTAGGGTACCCTAATCGTTACCCTCTGGCCTTGAGTAACCTTGGTTTTCAGGCCATTTATCATCTCTTGAACCGGCACCCCGGAATAGTTGCCGAGCGATTTTATCTGGAGGATCGCTGTGCCTCTCTAAAACCAGGCACCCTACTGACCCACGAAAGTTTGCGCCCGGTTAATGAAGCCCGGATAATTATCTTTTCGGTTTCGTTTGAACGGGATTATGTAAATCTGGTCAAGTTGCTCAAACGGGCCGGTCTTAAGCCTCAGGCCAAAGAGCGGAGTGCGGATCAGCCTCTGGTTCTGGTCGGCGGGATTACGACCTTTATCAATCCTCTGCCTCTTTTCCCTCTGGCTGACGGTTTCCTGCTGGGTGAGGGGGAGTCGCAGATTCCTCTTTTGATAGAAACCCTGCTTGCCAGTCAGGACTTTGCGCGGGAGCAACTGCTCGAGCAGTTGCAGCAAGTGCCGGGTTTTATTGCTCCCGGTTCACAGCCTGAAGCTGGAATGGCTTTGCCCAGGGCCCGGCTGGATGATTTTGTTCCGCGTACTTTCGTGGCCGGAGCCGGGGATGAAATCTTCAGTGAGAGTCTGCTGGTTGAGGTTAACCGGGGCTGTCCCCGGGGCTGTCGTTTCTGCGCCGCCGGTTTTGTCTACCGGCCTTTTCGTAACCGCTCCCTGAAAGTCCTTAAGGAGGCGATAAAATCAGGGATTGATGAATTTAAGTTCACCCGGGTCGGTCTGGTGGGATCAGCCCTGGGGGACTACCCGGATCTGCATGAGCTCTGTCGCTGGTTGACGGACGCAGGCTTGTCATTCAGTTTCTCCTCCATCAGGATCGACGCGATTGATGACCGGCTGCTGGAGTTGATGCTTGCCGGCGGGGTTAAATCGATAACTATCGCTCCGGAGGCGGGGTCGGAATCTCTGCGCAAGGCCCTCAATAAAAATCTTACTCATGAGGTTATCCTGAGTCAGGCGGCCCGGGTTGCCGCGGCCGGGATCGGCCGGCTGAAGCTCTATTTTCTCATGGGGCTGCCGGGCGAGCAGGACAGTGATCTTTTGGCGATTATCGATCTGGTCCGGGAGATTAGGCAGGTGATGCTCGATAGCCGCCGGGTCAAACAGCTCAACATCGCTTTGAATGTCAGTCTTAATCCCTTTGTTCCCAAGCCTCATACGCCGATGCAGTGGGCGCCTTTTGCCGCGCTTAAGGAATTGAAACAGAAACAGAAATTTCTGTTTAAAGAGCTCAGCCGGATCGGCGGAGTAAATGTCGAAATGGAGAGTCCGGCAAGTGCCGCCTGGCAGGCTCGTTTGAGTCGCGGCGGGGTTGAACTGGCTGCGGATATTATCGCTCTGGCCGCGGCTGGAGATGGAGCCGGCCGGTTTCTGAAAAAAATGGTGACGGCTAATTACGCCGAACTGGGCTGCCGTGAACTTAAGGCTTCTCTGCCCTGGGATTTTATAAGTCATAACTCAAATTGCGACTATCTTAAGCGGGAGTATGGAAAATATCAGTCGCTCCTCGATTTAGCTTAAAAAGGCGGCCGGCTTGTCTGATAAATTGCGCGGAATGGGATATTAATGGTTGTCATTGAGGTTTTGTTATGATGGCACGTGAACGGCGAAAAGGGGTTCTTGGCCGGGTTAAAAGAAGCCTGGGACGGGCACTGGCGGACTACCGGATGACTGCAGACGGTGATACGCTGCTGGTGGCCCTCTCCGGCGGCAAGGACTCCTCCGCCCTGCTGCATATCCTAGAGACCAGGAAGGCCTGGATTCCGATAAGCTATAAGCTTAAACCGGTACATGTTACCTTAGGCGAACATGAGGATCGGCGGCGGGTTGAGCGCCTTTTTGAGCAGACCGAAGCTTTAGGCCTGAAACTTGAAGTATTGGAGAGTGATATCGCCCTGCGTCTGGAGCATGGCGGCCTGCCTGAGAGTCCCTGTTTTCACTGCTCACGCTGGAAGCGTAAACTTCTTTTTGATTATGCGGAGCGGGAGAATATCGGCAAAATCGCTTTTGGTCACCATCGTGATGATATCCTGGAGACTGCACTTTTGAACCTTTTCTACGGCAGCAGTTTCAGTACCATGCGGCCTTATCAGGAGCTTTTCTCCGGCCGTTTAACGATTATCCGGCCGCTGGCTTATCTTGATGAAAAAGATGTCATTGCTTACTGCAGCCATTACTCTCTGCCGCTTGATTCACCTGTCTGTCGTTTTCAAAAAAAAAGCAGTAAGCGGGAGGCGATGAAGAAACTTCTTAAGGATCTGGAAAAAGATAATCCCAAGGTCAGAAAAAGCCTTTTTCACGCGCTGCGAAATGTGCGTCAAGAGTATCTTTTATAAAAACAAGAGGTTAAGCAATTATGGGTTACAGAACTCTGGCTGATTGTGTTGCCGACTTAAAGCGGCATAAGATGCTGCGTGAGATTGACTGTGAAGTTGATCCGAATCTGGATATCGGTCTTATCCAGCGCCGGGTTTGCGCCAACCGGGGGCCGGCCCTGCTGTTTACCCGGGTTAAAGGTTGTGATTTTCCGATGCTGGGTAATCTCTTCGGAACCCTGGAGCGCACCCGTTTTATCTTCCGTGACGCTTTGCCGAAGATTAAACTGCTGACTGATCTGAAAACTGATCCCGCTTCAGTTTTACGGCAGCCGGGCCGTATGCTGCATCTGCCCCAGGCCATGTTTCATCTTTTTCCTAGGCGGGTATCTAGGGGTGCGGCAACCATGCGGCAGACCCTTATTAAACGTCTGCCGCAGCTTAAATCGTGGCCCGATGACGGTGGGGCTTTTATTACTCTGCCGCAGGTCTACTCCGAAGATCCCGAACGTCCCGGCTGGCGTTCATCCAACCTGGGAATGTATCGAGTGCAGATATCCGGAGGTAAATATGAGCCCGGCCGGGAAGTCGGCCTGCATTATCAGCTGCATCGCGGGATCGGCCTGCATCATGCCGCGGCCCGGGATGTGGGTTTGCCGCTGCGGGTGAATATTATTGTCGGTGGTCCGCCGTCACTGGCTCTGGCGGCGGTAATGCCGCTTCCCGACGGTATGCCGGAGCTCGCATTTGCCGGACTTTTAGGCGGTCATCGTCTCCCTCTGGTTCAACCTGAGGGTTGTCTGCCACTGCCGGCAGAGGCTGATTTTTGTCTCTGCGGTACTATTGTGGAGGATAAGCTGCTGCCGGAAGGGCCGTTTGGCGACCACTTAGGTTACTATAGTCTGCAGCACGATTTCCCGGTAGTCAGAGTGGAAAGAGTCTATCATCGTCCCGGAGCCATCTGGCCCTTTACGACGGTCGGCCGGCCGCCCCAGGAGGATACTACTTTTGGTAAATTTATTCACGAACTGACCGGCGATCTGATCCCTTCAGTTATGCCAGGGGTTTTCGGTGTCCACGCGGTTGATGCCGCCGGGGTTCATCCTCTGCTTTTAGCTCAAGGAAGTGAACGCTATCTCCCCTATGAAGAGCGGCGGGAGCCGCGGGAACTTCTGACTCAGAGCAACGCTATTTTGGGTCAGGGACAGCTCTCTCTGGCAAAATATCTTATGATCGTAGCGAAAGAGGATAACCCGCAGCTTGATCTCAACGATATCCCGGCTTTTCTGAGCCATCTCCTGGAGAGGGTCGACTGGCGGTGCGATCTTCATTTTCAGACGCGAACAACCATTGACACCCTGGACTATTCCGGTTCGGGACTCAATCGGGGTTCGAAGGTTGTGATTGCGGCGGTGGGGAAAAAGCGGCGTGATCTTACCGGGGAATGGCCTGAAGAGTGGCGTTTGAGTTCAGGCTTTACTGAACCTCGATCGGTGGTTCCCGGTATATTTGTTGTCACCGGTCCGGCATGCCGGGAAAAAAATCGGGCTCAGGTTAAGGTTGAGATTGAGGCTCTGCTTAAGGTTCTGTCGGAAAACCGGCCCGACGAGCGGCTGCCGCTGCTGGTGGTGGTGGATGACAGCGATTTTGCCGCCCGGAGACTTGATAATTTTCTCTGGCTGGCCTTCACCCGTTCCGATCCGGCCTCAGATATCTACGGCGTCGGTGCTGAAATTAATGATAAACACTGGGGCTGTGATCAACTTTTGGTGCTTGATGCCCGTTACAAGAAACATCATGCACCGCCGCTGATTGAGGATCGACAACGGGTGCGAAAAATTGAAGCTATGGCTGCCGGGAACGGGCCCTTATCCGGCCTGTTCTAGTTTTCGTAGATTCAGCCCTGATCGGCACTGCCGAGAACGTTTTTGTTTTTATCGATAATCATCCTGGTCAACTCATCCCGGGCCGGACCCAGATATTTTCGGGGATCAAATTCCTGCGGTTTTTCGCAAAAGGTTTTGCGGATAATAGCGGTCATAACCAGACGGCCGTCGGAGTCTATATTGATTTTACAGACAGCTGATTTTGCTGCCTGGCGCAGCTGCTCGGCGGGGATGCCGACGGCTGCTTCAAGTTTGCCGCCGTTCTGGTTGATGATCTCGACATATTCAGGCAGAACCGAACTTGAACCGTGTAGAACGATGGCAAAACCGGGAATTCTTTTTTCAACTTCATCCAGAATATCGAAGCGGAGCGGCGGCGGGACGAGAACTCCTTTTGCGTTACGGGTGCACTGTTCGGGTTTGAATTTGTAGGCCCCATGCGAAGTGCCGATGGAGATGGCCAGCGAGTCCACTCCGGTTCTTCGGACGAAGTCTTCGACCTGATCCGGGTCGGTATAGATCGATTTGGCGGCTTCGACATCATCTTCAATCCCGGCCAGAACGCCGAGTTCTCCCTCGACGGAGACATCGAATTTGTGTGCGTACTCGACAACTTTAGCGGTCAGGGCGACATTTTCATCATAGCTCAGATGGGAGCCGTCGATCATGACTGAGGAAAAACCGCTCTCGATGCAGGATATACAGAGTTCAAGCGAGTCTCCGTGGTCCAAATGCAGGGCGATCGGATTGTTGTAGCCGGCTTTGCGGGCCATGGCTACCGCTCCTTCTGCCAGATAGCGGAGCAGGGTCTGATCCGCATATTTGCGGGCTCCGCTTGAGACCTGAATAATAACCGGGGAATTCGACCGGCCGCAACCGTTGATAATCGCCTGCAGCTGTTCCATGTTGTTGAAATTGTAAGCGGGAACGGCATATCCCCCGGCAAAAGCTTTTTTAAACATCTCCTTGGTGTTGACAAATCCCAGATCTCTATAATTTACTGCCATTGCTTTAACTCCATCTAACTATTTTAATTGATTAAGATTATTATTTCGCAGCAGGGTGCGGGCCTGTTTCTGAATCTTCTCCTGATCGGCTTTGAGATTGTCGATTATGGCTGAAAACAGGGTCGGCTGATTGCGATTGGCGAGGCCACTGCCTACTTTGATCGTGAGAAAAGTTGAGATGAGCAGAGCCGAACTTAAAATCAGTAGAGCCATACCGTTCAGATTGCGGATCCGGCTGGGAGTGGGTGATCTCCTGAACTGATATCCACTTCCCGTGGTTTTTGAGGTGATGATGTTACGGTTGATAAAAGTTGAGATTGTGCGGCAGGTATGGAACTGTCCGGTAACCGAGGTTTCGATAATCTCCTGCAGGGAACGTTTGCCGTCAAAGAGCTTGTAGACTGCAAACTCACCATGGTCAAACTGATCCTTTAATCCCTCCTGCAGCAGAACATCATTGACCTCCAAGGCTTCATCGTCACTTAGCGTCAGGGAAGTCTCAAAAACCCGATCCAGCGGCCGCAGTCGCTTTTTCATATCCGTCATTTCATCAATCTGCCTGAGGGCTTCCATGACAATGAAATTGGCGTCTTGGGGGTTGAGGTATGGGTGATAGTTGACTTTTCCGGAAGGAATAAATTTGTAACGGCCTTTGGTCCACTGCAGAATGATGATAAACGATTCAATCAGGCGCCGTAGATTTATCTTCTCAAGCTCTTCCCGGGTACTGATATTTTTACTGACCATAAGTTTTTCGAGCTCATGATCTGAGACCAGATTATGGTTCTCGTGCAGTAAAATCAGTTGTTGGTCTCCAAGGATATTGCTCTGTTGCAAGATCTTTTCCAGATCAAGTACCTGGTTGGGGAATTCACAATCAAAATCGACCAGAGAGCCTTCATTAAAAGACCAGGAGCAGATACCGTCATCGCTTTTGACCGTTAAGAAACCGGATTTCATCTGCTGGGTTATCAGCTGCATGACATCCGTCAGTTCAAAATTCTCCAGGTTGGCATTCAGGCCTTTTGTTGTCTGGCCACTATTCATGACTTACCTCCTGAAAACTTATATTGCCAGTGAGGTAGCAGTATCAGAACGACAAAATTGATCGACCAGATGAAAAGCGGCAGAATCCCGTTTAACCATGTACTTGATGCCGGGAATGGGGCGACGATTGCCGTTTGGCAGATAATCATATTGTAAAGCCAGAGAATTGCCGGAAGCATCAGGCTGATTCCAATCAGGGTACAGCCGGTGATCAAGGGGTAGAACCCGGGAATTACGACCCCGGCCAGCAGGCGCAAAATATGTAGAGGGCGGGCTTTGTCGTTCGTCATCCCGCCCAACGCCTGCAGGCGTGATCCGGACTGGGCAATATTATTCATAGAGCAGACCGGACAGCGTCTCTTTCTGAGATCCTGGACGGGATGAAACATACGGCCGCAGTCGGAACATATCCTGCGGTTGGCGGGAGTCAGGCGGAGGAGATAGATGATGCCGCCCAGTGAGGTTATGACCAGGATGAAATAGATGATTTTATTGGCTCCGGGAAAGAGGGCCTGGCGGAAGAATTCCGGCAGATATATCTTTTTACCCGGCTGCGAATCGGCGTAGCGGCGATAAAAATTTTCGGGGAGACTCATGAAGAAGAGTTTTGTTCCGGTACGCAATTCCGACTCACTGTTGGTGGAGCCGGATTGAATTTTGCTTAAGCCGGGATCCCGTTTGAAAGCCTTGGCCAGAGCCTGAGAGCTTTTTTGCAGGTCGAAATTTTCCTGAATATAGGTCACGCTGAGGTTGTAGTAAGGGATCCCTGAATCTTTTTCAAGCTCGGCTGCCTTCTTAAAGAGGTCTTCGCTTTTTTTATAGTCACCCTGGAGGATATAGAGGTTGGCAAGATTGTTGTAGACGGCCCCGATTTCAATATTGTCGGCGATAATTTTTTTCAGGAAAATAGTTGCCTTGGAAAATTCCCGGCGATGGCGGGCCGCTTCCGCCTGAGAAAAGAGCTGGAGAACCAGCTGGCTCTGATTGGCGGCCGGACGATTTAGGGCGGCTTCACTGTCGCCGTTATCGATGCCGGAGCTGGATGAGCGTACCGCTTTGAAAAAAGACGAGTCTAATGCCAGCAGTGAGGCCATACCTTTTTCGTAGGCCAGAGGAACGATAATCAGGGAAGCAACCAGAAGCAGAAGTGTGATCACATCACGCCGGGTCGCGAGCAGGGCCAGAGTTGCCGATAAGATCAGCAGCCCGAGTAGAGGTGCGGGCAGAATGATGATCAAGAAGGCCACCGCTATTGAGGTAAACAGAGCCACCAGTGAACCTTGACTGCCTAACTTTAAATCTCCCATTTCACAAAAAGCACGGTAATATTTAAGGCTTAGAATAAGGGAGATAAAAAACAGGAGGGCCAGGGGTACAAAAGCCAGAGAGAGCCAGAAGAAAGTTGAAGCATAAAGGCTTTCCAGCGGGTTGCTCTTAAACTTTTTCAGAGCTCTGAAAAAACTTGTTAATGATTTCAGGTAATGGTGCTGTGCAAACATGAGTTTGCTGAAAGCGGTTTCGGGAAAGGTGTAGTCGGGTGAGATTTTGATTGCCGTGGTTGTCAGTAACTCTTTGATCTCAGGTGACAGATGTTTATTTTCAGCCATCTGCAGGAGGGCCAGCGAGTAGATGCTGGCATTTTCACTGCCGCTCTGCTGTCTGGTTTTGATGAAACGGTCGCCGGCCTGTTTGAGAGTTTCGTAGGTTGGCGGCTGTAACTTGACGATCTCCTGCCAGGCTTCCTGCAGGTCGGTGTCAGCCCGCGCTCCGTAAGGGACTGCCCATGCGAGAAATACCAAAATTATACTCAGCAAGAGCGCTGAGTAGGGTGTTTTTGATCTCGGAGTGAGATTTCTCTGTTTAATGGCTGATTTCAGCATAATTATAGAAAGTTTTTGACTGTATGCAGATGATCACGCATAAAAGTCATTGATTAAGGTGTAAAATATTCTGCAGACAATCCGGGATGCTTTTACAACTCCACAATCATCATTTTAGATGGTTTTACAAAAATCTTTGATTGCGATTGTTATATCAATGTTGAGCAGGTTTTGTTTGTTGCTGTCAGTAGCCAGACGCAATGGCAGGGTAATGGTGTAAGGGTCGTTGATCTGGGCTTTCCCGACTTCGGCAATCTCCGGGATGAAGGGAACTTCCGGTTCTCTCGGCTGAGATGCTTCAGTTGGTGTCAGAGCGTCTACCCGGTTGCCGGGGAAAGCAAAAGGAGGTCGGGTGGCGGTGGATGCGGACGCCGCCGTGGTTTCGGGTACTTTGCTCGGTTCTGTCGGCGCTGGCCCTGATATTGGACCATTACCCAGAATAGTTTCACCCGCCGCCGCAGCGGTTGTCTCCGAAGTCCTGTCAGGTTCAGAAACCGTTGCTGAGGGCGCCGGAGCGGAAATCCCGATTTCCTGAGCCGGAGGGGCGCTGTTGGTATGAGGCGCAGGTGACTGAAGCCGTGAGCCGATGCTTGCGTCCTGTTCGGTACGTTTACTCTTATTTTTGAGATCCTGCAAAACCTGTTTGCAGCAGGCTGTTAAGGTCTGTAAAACTCCGTTGCCGGTCACCGCCGAAGCCGCATAACTGGGCAGGTGCGGCTGGTTGAAAAGCTGGTCGAGCTCCTCAATGCTCATGATATCATCAAGGTCGCGTTTGTTGTACTGCAGGATCAGGGGCAGTTGGCTTAGGTCGCGATTGTAATATTTGAGGTTTTCAATAAGATTATTGAAGCTTTCTAGGTTTTCGGTCTTCATGGAGGTTTGCGAGTCGGCGACAAAGATGACCCCGTCGACTCCGGTTAAAACCGCCTTCCGGGTGGAGTTGTAGTATACCTGTCCGGGAACTGTATAGATCTGGAAGCGGGTTTTGAAGCCGCCTACATTTTCAAGCTCAATCGGGAGAAAATCGAAAAACAGGGTACGGTCGGCATCGGTCGCCAGTGAAACCAGTTCGCCCCTCTGGCGCGGATTCAGTTTCTGGTGAATATACTGAACATTGGTTGTTTTGCCGCAAAGCGCCGGGCCGTAGAAAACAATCTTGGCACTGATCTCTCTCTTTTTATAATTGAAAATTGCCATTGTTATCCTAAATATTTGGAGCTTTAATGGTTGTCAGTAACTAACTGCGACTAAAAAGAGGTTGGGACTTAATATATAGTTTCGCTTTTAACTCTACAGTCAGGTTGTGTTTTCCAGGGCTTGAATTTCTTCAGCCAGTTCCTGGTTGTCCGGATCAAGAGAGTGAGCTTCACGGAACGCTTCGAGAGCCTGAGGATTGTGTCCCATCTCTTTCAGAATCAAACCCAGCTGCATTTTGAAAGTCAGAAAATCCTGCATGGTCATGCCTTTTTCCAGAAGTCCCTGCTGTACCTGAGACAGGGCTGTAGAGAGTGAGTTCTGAGCTAGAAATATATGACTTCTGAGGAGCAGGGTCGGGAGTCTGAAATTGTTCGATTTCAAAGCGATCTCGCTCTCCTCCAGGGCCTGCTCCGGCATTTTCAGTTCATTGTATGCTAAAGCCAGATTGTAGTGAAACTTCCCCGGATCGGTATCCTCGGGTTCCTCCTCATGAGTCGATCTTAGCGTATCGAAGATCTCTTCGACGCCGTGCGGTTCTCTCCCATCCTCATCTTCCAACAGGGTCAGGCCATCTCCGGGAATTATATCATCATTTATATTTATTTCGTCTATTTCACTGCCTAACTCATCTCCCAGATCAAAGAAACTTTCATCCTCGGTGAACGGGTCGACAGTCGAATCCGGTCTGTCGGTTGAAGGTTCTTTTTTGCTGATAATTAAATCGGAGTAGATACTTCGAGCATTTTCCTGGTACTCCGGAAACAGTTGTTTGAGTAAAGATTGGTAGGGCTCTTTTTCCGGGGCGATCTCAATAATTGTTTCCAGAAGCTGCAGAGCTTTATCCTGCATGCCGCTGGCGTGATAGTAATCAAATGAGTTTTTGAGATATAAGGTGGCGTCGGCATAAAATCTTTTTTGTTGATAAATGCGGCCCAATTCAAGGTTGGCTTCCGGATTTTCAGGGTCTTCGTTGAGGATTTTCTTGTAGGTGGCAATCGCCAGCGGGATAAAGTCGTTTTCAGCATACAGGCGGGCACTCTTACAGTACTCCTCTATAGCCTGGTCGCGATCACCGCGGGTGAGATAGATATCGGCGATTTTGAGGCGCAGGCGAAAGTTGTTAGGGGTTTTCTTGAGCTGTTCTTCAAGTGATTCGATAACCTGGTCGGAGGTATCGACGGCCTTAACCTTCTCGCGTTTGAACACGCCTTTCAATCTGGATAGGAAACCTGGTTTTTTAGCCAATGTATGACGACACTTTTAGTTGGTTTTCGGTTTATAAATTTTAGGGTCTTAATAGGTTACTATAAAACCCTATTTTGCATCCTCAAAAATCTAATTATTAGGAGGACTTAATATAATTTTTGACTTTTGTCAATTGTTTTGCTAAGGCTGATGTCAAAATTCATTTGTAATCAGTCGGTACGGTCCGTTGGTTTAGTAATTTATCTATGGTATTAAAAGCACAGGCCCTATATAAAGGCGATTGTCTGGGAATCTTTGCTCCCGCCAGTCCGGTGCGGCCGGAGTATGTGCGCCGGGGCCATAAATTTATTCTGCAGGCCGGATACCGCTTTCGGGATGGAAATTCGCTTTACGAGCGTAAATATCATGTTGCCGGAGACACCGGAACCAGGCTCAAGGACTTTGTCTCTCTTCTCCATGATCCTGAGATTAAAGCTCTGGTCGCGGCCCGGGGCGGGTATGGTTCCATGACCCTGCTGCCGCAACTGGATTTTGAGTTGCTTAGTAAATATCCTAAGATAATTTTAGGTTTTAGTGATGTTACGGCTCTGCAGATGGCGCTCTGGCATAAAATTGGTTTGATAACCTTTTCCGGGCCGATGCTGGCGGTAGATATGGCTCGTTCCGAAACCGTAAACAGTGAACTGCTCTGGGCTTTGCTGTCCGGAGCTCAAGCCGAATCTGTCAATCCCCTGCTTTCGGCTTACCTGGCCGGGTCGAATATTGAATTCTTGCGTCCGGAAACCTTCTCCGGGCGTCTGCTGGGTGGTACCCTGACGATCTTGGCGGCACTTGCCGGTACCGGTTTTATGCCGGATTTTACCGGGAAGATTATTTTTTTGGAGGATCGCGGAGAATCTCTTTACCGGGTTGACCGGGCCCTGACACAGTTGCGTCTGGCCGGGGTTTTCAAAGAGCCGGCGGCGGTTGTCTGCGGGGATTTTGCTTTGTCAAACAGTGACGAAAGAACCCTGTTGCCGAATTTCCTGCGGGAATTTTTCAGCACCGATAATTTCCCGGTGTTGATAAATTTTCCTTATGGACACACTCCCCGGAGTTTCATCTTTCCGCAAGGCTGTAAGATGCAATTTGCATGCCGCAAGCGAAAGATCTCCTTGCTGGAGAGCCCGGTAAGCTGATACTGTAAAAAGAGATGGCGGTTTAATCTATGGCGGTTGATTATGAAGCGGCCTGTCGTGAGGGTGATCTTGCGGCCCTGCTGACGGCGGCTTTTCTGCTTAAAGAAGGAGCCCGGATTCTGATCTTGCCGGATCCGGATGGGGGGGGGCTGCCGGAACCCGATTTTATTCTGCCGGTCGTGCGGGGTTATCCGGCTGCTCTTTTGGCGAACTTTATGGATATAAGTCCCCTTAAGGAGCCTTTTTTCTCCTGGCAGAGTGGGACAGAGGTGCAGACCTGGGAGGTGGCAAGCCCGAGCGAGGATATTTCAGGCTCAGAAATTGCAGCCTCCAGCCTGCGGCCTGAGCTCTGCCAGGAACTCGAAAAAATATGGCAGTTGATTGACGGGTGCATGATTCAGAATCTGGATATGCCCGCCACCTCAATCGGTGGTTTCTGGCACATGTTCAGACTGCTGGTGCAGAGTGAGCTGCTGCGTGACAGCCGTCGCCACACTCTTTCGAGTTGGCTTGATGTTAATGGTATCGGTCTCGAAGAACAGCGTAAATGGTTCTCCTTGGTACCGCAGTTATCCCTCTATCGCTTTCAGCAACTGCCCCTGCTTGCTTTTGCGTACGGGGTTCAGAGTCTTAGGAAACCTGCAGCTCTGGTTGAAATAAAAGCACTAAAAGATAATTTGTTGAATTATCTGCTTGATAACGGTGCCCGGCGGGTAAGTGAAAACTGGTCACCGGTTTTTGATGGTAAATGGTATATTGGGGTCGGTTATGATAATATAGTTGCCTGTCGTTCGACGGTCTATATTGCAGATTCCAATCCTGACCGTTTACGTTGTGAGATTCCTCTGGTAAACCAGCGTCATGATTTCAAACGCCAGCTTCGACTTGATGACTTAGGTTATCGGCATGTGTGCAAACGGGGAGCGAGGGATGTTTCACATAGTGATAAAGTCGCTTTATATCACTTGCAATGCAGTACTTCCGATGAGTTGTCGGAAGCTGAGTTTTTTTCTCCGGTTTCCCTCACGAATCCTGAGAACAGAGACGGGGAAAATTATTTAAGGCACGTATGGGAACCGGTTAATGATGCTGAAAATGCCTGTAAAATCGGTGATACATGGGGCTGGCATCCTCGTCTTCCGGCGATGATGGGGGGCGGTTTTCTGCCTTTGACCGGAAGTTTCTGCCGTTTTTACCGGGTGGGTTGGCACAATCTGCCGGGTTTCGGTCTGGGAGGACTGGTTTACAGTGCCCGCCAGGCTGCTTTTTCCGTTTTGAGAAATGAATTGAGATAGGAATTTATAAGGCTGTTCTTAATAGAGATATTTTTTCAGACAGCCATAATAGATCAAGGAGGAAACTGTGTTGAATTCACTGGATGTTATCATTATCTTACTTATTATGGGTGGTGCCTTCTGGGGCTATCTGCGCGGTTTGCTGGCTGAAATTATTGCTCTGACCGGAGTCTTTGTTGGAATCCTCTCCGCCTCCCGTTTTTATCTGGTCGCGGCCAAGGCCTTGATGCCTGTTTTAAGGGATGAGGTGATTACTACATTTATCGCTTTCATTGTTATCTATCTGCTTTCAATTTTAGCTTTTTTTCTGATACACCTCTTAATTAAATCAAATATGGCGGGCGGGGCCATCGGTGTCGGGAGCCGTTTTTCCGCTGCCCTCGTCGGAGCGCTGAAAAGTGCAGTATTCGTCTCCATGATTATCTTTCTGGTGATCTTTTTCTGGGGGGCTGATAACGATTTTACTTCCGGTTCGAGAATTGTTCCCCGTTTTCTGCCCTACTGTGAAACCGTGGTGACCCTGCTGCCGGAAACCATGCATGAGCCGCTGAACGAATACCTTGGAGGGCTTAACCCTGACATCTTCTCCGCCGGGGGAGAGAGCTCCAAGTGAGAAGCTTAAAGTTGTCAATCTTCAGACTATGCGGTTCGATCTTAATCCTGCTGCTTCTGGCCGGCTTGTGGGTTGAACCGCTTTCGGCGGCGGTGGTCAAGACTATCTCCGGTCAGGCGGTATTGACGGAAGGAGTGGAAAAAGCCCGCAAAGAGTCCATTTCCGATGCCTTAAATGAGTCATTAAGCAGTTATATCTATGAAGATATGGCCGTAAATCGTAAATTTGAGTCTCAGGTTGATGAGATAATTTTTAAGAACCGTAATCTTTATATCAAGAACTTCGAGATTCAGAGCGAACGAACCCTGGGAGAGCTTTACCAGATTGAATTGAGGGTGGAGCTTAACAGTGAACTTATTGAGAAGGATCTGCAGAGGATTGAGCACAGTAAAAGACTGCAGATAAATAATCTTAAGCTTGTGGTTCTGCCGCCGGCAACGGATCCTGACGAAGATCAAAGTTTTAACGTTTCGCCTCTCGAGCCTCAGGTATTGGCTCGTAATTTAAGGCAGGGGCTCACGGTTTACGGGTTTGAGCTGGTTCCGGTCGGAACGGTTACCCCGGAACTTGAATCGATGTTTATTAAACTCATGGAGCGTGATAACGTCGGAGTGGTTCGGAATTTTAATGCTTCCTGGTTTCAGGGATTGATTGATGGAGACATGATTATTGTCGTTCGCCCGGCCACAGTTCGCGAAGAACAGATAGCATCCTTGCAAAAATCATTCTGGCACGGCCTAGCGGACATCGCTTTTATCGATATGAAAAACAGTTTGATTACCCGTTTGCCGACTGTCAGCAGCAAGGTTATCAGTGCCGATTATGTTGCCGGTATGGAACGTTTGAGTAAAGATTTGAATGCAAAGATACGCAAAAATGTCACTGATCGACTGTTGCGTGACTATATCGTTTCCGGAGGAGTTGAGCAGCGCCTTGAGCTCAAATGCAGCGGTTTTCATAAACCGGCCGACTTTATTGTTTTCCAGGAGCGTTTAAGATCGTTGCAGACGGTTAAAAGGGTTGATCTAATTGCCCTGGCTACTGACTCTATAACCTTGGAAATAACAACTTTAACGGCGGCTGATCTACTGGTGAAATGGCTTGAAAATGCGGCTGCAGATGATCTCTCTTTCCGGCTTAAAGTGACGCCGTTGCCGCTCGCTCCAGCTGAAAAACCGGCTACTGAACCACCGCATACTTCCCCCTCAGCCTATTTGGTGCAGGTTATCTATGGTGCGCCGGACGGTATTTGAATTCTTCAGCCGTTTTTTATCGGAAACCGGAACTGACGAGATCTGGATAGCTTGTTCCGGCGGACTTGATTCAATGGCCCTTCTGCATCTGGCGCAGGAGTTTGTCATATCCCGGAGAATCAGCCTGGGAGTAATTCATCTCAATCATAACCTGCGGCCGGAGGCTGCTGCCGATGAGTGGTTTGTGGCAGACTGTGCCTTTAAGGCCGGGCTCCCTCTGGTATTGGGGCAGGCGCGTGATCTAAGAAGCAAGGCTGCTGACAGCGGCCACTCCCTGGAGACTCTGGCGCGCAATTATCGCTACGCCTTTTTTAAGCGTCTGTTGAAATTACGGCAACAGGCGGTCTTGATGACGGCGCACAATGCCAGTGATCAGGTTGAGACGATTTTGATGAATCTGATGCGGGGCAGCGGTCTGCGCGGGATCAAAGGTATACCCGCAAGGCGCGGTCGTATCGGCCGGCCGTTGCTGGAGGTGACCCGGTCTCACTTGGCGGAATATGTCAGAGAAAACCGGATCAGCTTTCGTGAAGATCCCAGCAACCTCTCCCTTGAATTCAGCCGCAACCGTATTCGCCATGAACTTTTGCCGGTTATTCGTAATCTTGGTGGAGACGGAGTGGAAGAGCGTATAGCTGGTGCCGGATTACGACTGGCCGCGGATCTGAAAATTATCGACTGCCGGATTGATGATCTCTGGCGTGAAATTGAGTACCTTGACAATGGTATAGCAATCTCCAGAAGATCGCTGCAGGAGAGTGAGATGGAGCTCCGCCCCCATTTTATCGCGCGAATGATTCGCCGTGCGGGTGCGGTAAAGCAGGTTTCAGCTCCGATATTAAATAAACTCTCGGAACTGGTTGGAGAAAATGGTAAACAGCAGTTAAGTCATTATGACCTGGGTGCGGGGCTGGTTTTTAAGACCTTTGCCGAGTTTGTTGTTGTCGGCCGGGAAGAGTGTTTACGCAAGCTTGCTTTAGCGGTTCCGGAATACCAAATTGTGCTGTCTGATTACGGTTTTTTCCATCTTCCTAACGGTTTGGGTGATCTTGAACTGCAACCGTTTAAATCATCTGCCGTGAAAATTTTTAGCAAAGATGATTGTAACCCTGATTTGTCTGGGTCTAAATGCAGAGAATTTATTACTGCCGATAGACTTGAATTTCCGCTGGTTCTGCGCAATCGCCGTCCGGGGGACCGGTTTCAGCCGCTGGGGCTCGATGGTAAAAGCTGCAAACTGAAGAAGTTTTTCCATGCCCGCTCTCTTTCGCTTTATCAGCGTTCCGCCAAACCGCTTCTCTGTAATGGCGACGGGGCGATTATCTGGGTTGTCGGAGAGCGGCTCGATCATCGCTTTAAGGTCGATTCACAGAGTCAATCTCTGGCGGCATTAAGCTTTTTCCCCGGGGAGTCCCGATTTTTACAGCTGCCGGAGGTTTAATTGAACCGAAAAATACTCCTTATCGATCCGTTTTGCGGTATTAGCGGCGATATGTTTATCGGTGCCTTTATCGATCTCGGATTGCCTCCAGACCACCTGAACAGTGTCCTGGAGAAGGTCGGCCTCAATCGTTTTTTCAGCATGAAAATAGAGGTTGTTACCCGTCATCAAATTGCCGCCCGTAAAATATCCTTCCCGGCTTTGCCGGATGCTGCTGATAACCCGGCTCCGAAAACCCTGGATTTAGTCGAGAAGTTTTTAACCGGTTGCGATCTGCCAGCTGCGGTTACGGATCTGGCACTCAGGGCTTTTCGTAATCTTGCCGCGGCCGAGGCGAAGGTACACGGGGCAAAGATCACAGATGTCCATTTTCACGAGGTCGGCGATTACGATACCCTGGCCGATATTGTCGGCATGGCGGTGGCAATCGACTGGTTGCAACCGGACTGTTTAAGTCTGCAGCCGATAGCTTTGGGGTCGGGGACGGTTAAGTGCGCGCACGGGGTGCTGCCGGTGCCGGTGCCGGCGGTGATGGTACTGCTCGAAGGTCTGCCGACGGTTGCCGGCGGGATTAGGGCGGAGCTGGTTACTCCGACCGGGGCCGCGATCATTAAAACCCTGGTCGAAAGTCTGCCGCCTTTGACTCAGGGTGCCTGCAGGCTAGGGGTCTGCGGTTATGGGGCCGGTCACCGTCAACATGCGGAAAAACCAAACCTTCTGCGGCTGACTACGGGTTCTATTGAAAAGGTGGAGACCCCGTTGGAAGTTGCTGGATTCAGTCTGCAGCCGCTTCTGACTCTGGAGACAGTAATCGATGATATGACACCGGAAAAGCTGGCTTTTTTAAAGGAGAGTCTCTTTAATGACGGGGCCCTGGAGGTTGTCAGCTGGCCGGTTTTTATGAAAAAGGGGCGGCTCGGGAACACTCTTCTGGTGCTTTTGGAAGCAGCTCTTGAAGAAAAAATAGTCCGTCGTCTTTTTACTGAGAGCAGCACCCTGGGCATTCGCCGACGGGTTAGTGAACGCTACCTCTTAGAGCGTGAGATTCGTTCATTTACGACCGCTTATGGTGAAGTCCGTTGTAAAATCGCCTTCGACAGATCGGGCCGTATGCTGAATCTTAAACCTGAACATGATGATCTGGTTCGTTTGGCTGAAGTAAATGCCCTTCCTCTGACCCGCCTCGAGCAATTTATCATGGCTGAACTGGCAGGCCATTATGATCAGGATAATCCCTGATATTCAAAGAGAACCAGTTTTTTTACCGTTCAGCTTGGTTCATGACTCTCCACTATTTCGGAGTTGTTTCTTCAAGTTGTCGGATTCGTTCCTTAAGGATATTATTCTCTACGGCTGTGGCCAGAATTCGACATAGTTTCTCCACTGTATCGGTAGCGGTACCGGGGACAAATTTTTTCGGATCGGGGCTGGCCAGGTTAAGGGTGCCGATGCAGCGGGTCCGACTCATCAGAGGAATGAAGGCAGCTGATTTGATCTCTGCGTCGGTAGCAAAAAGGTTGCTTAAAACCGGATCCGGTTGCTGCGTGATAAGGGGTTTATGGTTCGGGAAGAGACGTTGGTAATTTTCGTTGCTGATTAATGAGAGAATCGGGTCATGATTGCTCTTTTGTGCTGCAACAACCGTGTCCATAATATTATCGAGATTGGTTGCGGACTCTTTGTCGGCAATCTTAAGCAACGCAATTGTGACGGTCGGGATGTTGAAATCGTCTGCCAGTATCTTCTGAACTGTTGCCGTTAAACCGCCCAGATCCTTAGTGTTTAAGAGCCGGTCTTCAAGACTCTCAAAACGGTTGAGTTGCTCTTCCCGTTCCCGGGCTCTCTTTTCAAATATCTCCAACATCAGGTTAAGTTCCTGGTTGAGATCTCTGAGCTCCTGGTTCTCCTTGAAAATCTTATCAAAAATGGCCTGCTTGGCATCAATGACGGTATTTTTAGGGTGGCTTTGATCAGGGTTCATGGTTTTTCCTTAATGATTAAGAAATTGTTTAAGTGGACACTTCTGACAGAGTGGCTTCTTTGCCCGGCAGAAGTTCTTGCCGATCCTGACAAGCAGGGCATGAAACTCATTGAAAATGTCAACCTCGGGCGGCAGTTTTCGGGTGAAGAGCGTTTGTGCCTGATTGTAGGAGGCCTTCTCCTCAAGCCATTTATGGCGTTTGCAGACTCTTAGGGTATACGTATCGATAACAAATATCGGTCGCTTGAAAGCATAGAGGAGAATGCTGTCTGCAGTTTCCGGGCCAATACCGGACTGATTGATAAACCATTCTCTAAGTTGTGTCGTAGAGAGCTTTTTCAAGGCATCAATTCCACCGCCTGCGAGCAGGTTTTCAGACAAAGTTTTGAGACGTTGGCTTTTCTGGCGGAAATAGCCCGAAGGCTTAATCATCTCTTCCAGCTGCGGCAGCGGGCTCTTACGGATTCCGGAAAAAGACAAACGTCCCTCGCGGCGCAGGTTGGCGAGCGCTTTTTCAACATTTCTCCAGTTTGTATTCTGGGTTAACAGGGCGCCGATGATCATCTCCTCCGCTCCCGCCGCCGGCCACCAGAACTGGGGGCCAAAAGCTGCGTATAGAGATTCATAAACCGTTATTAAATTACAATCATGAATTTTAGTCAAAGAGTTGTTTCCACGTCATACATTTCAGTTGCATGTTTCAGGTGTGGTTAAGCGGTTTCCGGAGCGGGGGTTGAATGTTTTAACAGGCGGCATCAAAAAAAGAGGTTGTTTCATTTTTCTGATGCCGCCGGAGGTATGAATTTTCTTTATGCTTCGCTTAAAGCAGCCTGGGCTGCGGCCAGCCGGGCGATCGGCACCCTGAAAGGTGAACAGCTGACATAGTCTAAGGCGGTTCGATGGCAGAAAGCAACCGATTTCGGTTCGCCGCCGTGTTCGCCGCAGATTCCGACCTTGAGGTTGGGTCGGGTGGTGCGTCCTCTGGTAACCCCAATCTCTACCAGAGTTCCGACACCGTCAATATCGATACTGACAAAGGGGTCGTTGGTGAAGATCTTTTTGTCGATATATTCGGGCAGGAATTTACCGGCATCATCACGGCTTAAACCGTAGGTTGTCTGGGTTAGATCATTGGTTCCGAAAGAGAAAAATTCAGCTTCCTGAGCTATAACATCGGCGGTCAGCGCGGCCCGCGGCAACTCAATCATGGTGCCGATCATATACTCTAAAGAGATGCCGGCCGCAGTGATAATCCGGTCGCAGATAGCCCGGCTTCTCTCTTTTAAGAAGCTTAACTCCTTGACGTCGGCAACCAGTGGAATCATGATTTCAGGGGAGACTTTGACTCCCGCTTTGGTGACTTCACAGGCAGCTTCGATTATGGCGCGAACCTGCATGTCATAGATCTCCGGGTAGGTGATCCCGAGACGGCAGCCGCGATGGCCAAGCATGGGATTAAATTCATGCAGAGCCTCGGTTCTCTCTTTCAAAGCCGCCAGTGAAACCCCCATTATTTCCGCAAGTTCCTTAATATCACTTTCACTCTGGGGGAGAAATTCGTGCAGGGGCGGGTCGAGCAGACGTACGGTTACGGGCAATCCATCCATGGCTTTGAAGATGCCGCAGAAATCGCTCTTCTGTTCAGGCAGAAGTTTCGCCAGAGCCAGTTCCCGGCCCGCGAGTGTGTCCGCCAGAATCATTTCACGGACGGCTTTGATGCGCTCTTCCGCAAAGAACATATGTTCGGTCCGGCAGAGCCCGATGCCTTCAGCTCCGAAATCGCGGGCAACCGCAGCATCGTGCGGGGTGTCGGCATTGGTGCGTACTTTAAGCCGGCGGCATTCGTCGGCCCAGCTCATAAAGGTGGCGAAATCGCCATCAAGCTGCGGAATGATGGTTCCAATTTCACCGGCAAAAACCTCTCCGGTGGAACCATCCAGGGTGATTATATCTCCTTTATTAAATACTTTATCTCCTACTTTGAAGCAGTTCTGAGCGTAATCGACGACGACTTCGGCGCAACCGGCAACACAGCATTTCCCCATGCCCCGGGCGACTACGGCAGCGTGGGAAGTCATGCCTCCACGCGAGGTAAGAATTCCCCGGGCCGCATTCATGCCGTTGATATCTTCGGGTGAGGTTTCCGCCCGGACCAGAATTACCTTACGGCCGGCGGCACTCAAGGTTTCGGCTTCGTCGGCATTAAAGACAATCTCTCCGCCGGCGGCTCCGGGTGAGGCCGGCAGGCCTCTGGCAATCAGCTCTTTTTTCGCATTCGGATCCAGAGTCGGGTGGAGCAGATTGTCAAGCTTCTCCGCTTCAACCCTTAAAATGGCTTCAGGCTTGTCAATCAATCCTTCGGTGACCATATCCACGGCAATTTTGATTGCCGCCTTTACCGTTCGTTTGCCGGTGCGGGTCTGTAAAAGCCAGAGTTTGTGGTTTTCAATCGTAAACTCTAAGTCCTGCATGTCGCGGTAATGATTTTCCAGTTTCTGATAGACTTCGACCAGTTGCCGGTAGAGATCAGGCATGACCGTTTCCAGGGAGGGAAGCTTGGAGTCTTTCCGGCCGGCTTCATTGATCGGCTGCGGTGTCCGGATGCCGGCGACGACATCTTCACCCTGGGCATTGATGAGAAATTCACCGTAGAAAAGATAGTCCCCGGTAGAGGGGTCACGGGTAAAGGCGACCCCGGTGGCACACTCATCTCCCATGTTACCGAAAACCATCGCTTGAACATTGACGGCGGTACCCCAGTGGTCGGGAATGTTGTTGAGTTTCCGGTAGGTTTCGGCCCGCTTAGTATTCCAGGAGTCAAAAACGGCTGTTATCGCTCCCCAGAGTTGGTCGTAGGGATCTTCCGGAAACTTCTTGCCGGTAATCTCCAGAACCCTCTTTTTCAGGTCGGCAACCAGTTGTTTGAGATCATTCTCATCCAGTTCCGTATCCAGAGCCACACCCTTTCTGGTTTTGGCTTCCTCCAGCAGGACTTCAAGCTTTTCTCCCTCGATCCCCATTACCACATTGCCGTACATCTGAATAAAACGCCGGTAACTGTCGTAGGCGAAACGGGCGTTGCCGGAGCCGGCGATAAGGCCCTTGACGGTCTCGTCGTTCAAACCTAAATTGAGCACCGTATCCATCATCCCCGGCATTGAAACCCGGGCTCCGGAGCGGACTGAAAAAAGCAGAGGCTTACTGCTGCTGCCGAAACCCTTGCCGATGGTGGTTTCGGTCTTGCGCATGGCTTTCCGTACCTGATCCTGAAGGGCTTCAGGATAGTTACGCTTATTTTCATAAAAAGCCACGCAGGTTTCGGTGGTGATCGTGAAGCCGGGAGGCACCGGAACTCCGATTTTGATCATCTCCGCCAGATTTGCGCCTTTGCCGCCGAGCAGGTTTCTCATGCTCGCGTCGCCTTCGGTATAGTCACCACCAAAACTGTAGACAAATTTACCGCTCATTGCTTCAAGTCTCCATAGAAAGTTATAGGTTTAAGTATATACAATCAGGATTACAATTTAGCAAAATCAGCTATTTTTTTGAAATCGTCGGCAATCCCCTGAAGCAGGGCCAGCCGGTTTTTACGTATGTTTTGATCATCTACCATAACCATAACCTCGGTGAAAAAGGTATCGACACTGGCTTTTAACTCAGCGACCGTACTTAAAGCCTTATCGTAGTCATCCTGGTCGAGATTCTCATCTATCTTGCCGGCAATCTGCTGCCAGCTGTTATAGAGATCGGTTTCCGCAGCAGTTGTCAGTTGCTCCGGGAAGAGGGTGTATTTTTCCCGTTCCTTGCGGGTGATATTGACAATCCGTTTGAACGCTGTGAGAAGATCGGAGAAATCGTCGCGTTGAAGAAACCGGTTTAAGGCGTTGATCCGCTTTACAGTGGAGACAATATCATCGAATCCGGTGGCCAGGACCGCTTCAATAACTCCGGCCGGAATCTTCGTCGCGGTCAGGCTGTGAAACAGGCGGCCTTTGATAAACTCAAGAACCTCGCTGATAACCGTCTCTTGAGCTCTTTCAATCTTGGGCTGCAGCAGCTTGACCGAGTGGCCGACAACTTCATTAAGTGAAAGCTGATAACCGCGGTCGAGGCATATATTGATAATCCCTAAGGCCTGCCGGCGCAGGGCATAGGGGTCGGCACTGCCGGTCGGTTGCAGGCCGATGCCGAAACAGCCGGTAATCGTATCGATCTTGTCGGCGATACCGACAATGGCGCCGCAGTCGTTGCTCGGCAGGGTGCCGCCGGCTCCGGTCGGCATATAGTGTTCGTAGATGCCGACGGCCACGGTGTCATTTTCCCCGGCCGCGCGGGCGTATTCCCGGCCCATGACACCCTGGAGGTCGGAAAATTCACAGACCATATTACTTTCGAGGTCGGCCTTGCAGAGCCAGGCGGTTCGGCTGATCTCTGCCAGTTGTTCCGGGCGGAGTTTTTTGCCGATAAATTCAGCCAGGCTCTTAAAGCGCTCAACCTTCTCAAAAGAGGTGCCGAGTTTGGCTTGAAAGACAACTTTTTTGAGTCGGTCGACAAATTCATCCAGGGGGATCTTGAGATCTTCCCGGTAGAAGAAACGGGCATCGTTGAGCCGGGCCAGAAGTACCCTTTGATTACCCTTGACTACGACCTCAGGATCTCTGGCCACTGTATTGTTGACCGTAATAAAGTTTGCCATCAGCGAACCTTCGCGGTCACGCAGGCAGAAATATTTTTGGTGGTGACGCATGACCGTTATCAGGACCTCCTCGGGAAGTTCCAGAAAACTCTTGTCGAAAGCGCCGACAACCGCATGCGGGTATTCAACAATATTGGTAACCGTTTCCAACAATTCAGGGTCATCAATAATGGTTCCGTCAAGCTCTTTTTCAATTGCCTTAAGCTGGTTTATGATCATGGTCTTACGTTCATTCTGATAGACAATGACCCGGGCTTTACGGCAGAGCTCTATGTAGTTGGACGGATTCTTGATTGTAAAGGAGTCAGGGGCCATAAAGCGGTGGCCGCGTGAAACGGCGCCGCTGGTAACTCCGGCGCACTTGAAATTGATTACCTGTTCACCATGGAGGGCGACAATCCAGTGAATCGGGCGGGCGAAGCGGTCATCCAGATCATGCCAGCGCATCGATTTGCGAAAGGGAATTGACATGATAAAGGTTGGCAGTGCCTCAGTCAGAAGTTGAGTTGTTTTCCGGCCGCTCTCCCTTTTCCTGGCGCAGACATATTCACCTTTTTCCGTAGTGACGATCTCAAGTTCCTCCGGTTTTACTCCCTGTCCCCGGGCGAATCCGATTCCGGCTTTACTCGGGGCTCCGCTCTCATCAAAGGCAATACGCCGTGCCGGGCCCATATTTTCAACCACCCGATCCTCCTGCCCGGCAGCCAATTTCGCGACCTTCAGGGTCAGACGCCTCGGAGTCGCCAGAATCTCGATTTCACCATGTTCGAGACGCAAGTGTGAGAGCAGCCTTGCGGCCTCGGTTTTCATGTCAACTACAGCTTTACTTAAAAACCCGGCCGGGATCTCTTCCGTGCCGATTTCAATAAGAAGATCTTGAGTCATTATTCGTTCCTGTTATGTAGACGGAACCTTTGAACCCGGTTATTGGAAACTCAGACCAGGTTGCGTAGGGGTACCCGTCACAGATTTATTGAGCCAGTAACTCTTTTATCTTATTTTCCAGTTTTGTCCCGATTTCCGCATTAAAACCGACAACTTTGAACTCTATCGATGATTTTTTGCTGAGTAGAATTATTGTCGGCAGGGAACTTATATTGCCTAAGTCCTTGACGATTGAGTTGTTGGTACCCATCGCGATCGGATAGGGTACCCGGTTGCGTTTTATGAAATCAACCACCTCGGAGTTGTTCTGATCCATGCTGACACCGATTACTTCCAGGCCTTGATCCTTGTAGGTTTCATAAAGGGTTACCATGTGGGGGATGGCGGCCCGGCAGGGAGCACACCAGGTGGCCCAGAAATCGAGGATAACGACCTTATCTTTAAGCGTGTCACGGGTTATCTCCTTGCCGTCGAGTGAGGTCAGGGAAAATGCGGGAACGCTCTTTTTAACCTTGGTTTTTTTCTTACTGTCACCGCAACCGGAGAGCAGGGACAGCATGAGGATAATCAGGCAGAGTGCCGCTAATCGGCTTGGTGATGAAAGCTTGAACATAACAGTATTACTCCAGCCATAATTCAGCATGGCGTGTGAAGGTTATTTAAAAATATCTCTGTAACTTATGTTTTTTTAGGGGGCGATACCTGGGCTTGAATCAAAGCCGGGTTCGGAATATTTAAATATCCGCCAGCATCTTTTCCAGAGCATCTTTTGAAGTCATGCCGACAATCTTTTTGACCTCTTTACCCTGGTTGAAAAGAATCAGGGTCGGGATTCCTCTGACTCCATATTTAGCTGGAGTTCTCGGATTTTCATCGACGTTTAGCTTTATCACTTTGAGTTTGTCGCTGTTTTCGCCGGCAAACTCATCAAGGATCGGGGCAATCGCCTTGCAGGGTCCGCACCAGGTGGCGAAAAAATCAATCAGGATCGGAACCTCGGAACTGTTCAAGAGCTCGTTGAAAATCTCATCTGTGACTATAGTAACGTTGTCAGACATCTTCTTCTCTCCTTTGGATAATTGAGGTTGTAAGTTGTTAATTGAAAATTAAAATGTTTATTCAGTGTTTTAATAAATCAGCGGTCCCGGCTCAAAACGTAGTCCGTAATAAAACGCAGTGCCTCTTTTTCCTGCGAATCCGGGAAATCGTCCAGAATTTTATGGGCCCGCTTAAGGTAGTTTTCCGCTTCGTTAGTTGTGTGTTCAAGGCTTTTATGTCTGATCATAAGTTCGTGCACGAAAGTGAAATCATCCCGGCTGACGTAATCTGCAGTGATGATTTTTTGTATCCGTTCCCGCTCTGGCGGCAGACTATGCTCTAAAGTGTGAATCAGGGGGAGGGTTACTTTGCCCTCCTCCAGATCAATGCCGATGGTTTTACCGAGGTTCTCTTCGCAGGAGTTATAGTCAAGAATGTCGTCGATCATCTGAAAGGCGATGCCGAGACAGTGTCCGAACTCCTTCATTTTTATCTGCTGTTCACTTTCGGCCGCGGCGGTAATCGCACCCACTTCGCAGGCAGTTGCCATGAGGATAGCGGTTTTGCCGTCAATTATCTTTAAATAGTCATCTCTGCTGGTGGAGATGTCGGCGGTCTTCATGAGTTCCAGAATCTCACCTTCAGCCAGTCTCCGGGTAGCGGTTGAGATCGATTTCAGGGTTGCTATCGAACCCTGGTCGACGGCCATATCAAAGGCCATGGCAAAGAGAAAGTCACCGACCAGTACCGAAGCTTCATTACCCCAGATAGTGTTGGCCGCGGCCAGGCCGCGGCGCATGTCGGCTTCATCAACCACATCATCATGCAGCAGCGTAGCCGTGTGGATGAATTCAATAACCGCCGCCAGCAGCGTGCCGGTCTGCCGGTTGCCGCCGAGCATGCTGCAGGTCAGCAGCAGCAGCGCCGGACGCAACCGTTTGCCGCCGCTCAAGATGATGTGTTCACCGATCTTCGGAATCAGGTCGATTTCCGATCCGAGATAGCGGCTAAACGCTGTTTCCGTCTCTTTCAGGTCATCTTCAATAAGAGCGAAGACCTGGTTTATATCATTAAATGTCGACATGTGAGATAAAGGTGCTTATAGGTTTGCGGTTTAAGAGGGTTTCCGGACATTATCACCGGTTCTTAATTAACCCGTTAAGAACCGAAGACTATAGCGCAAAAGTAGGAGACTGTCAAAAGAAATCCGTCCTCTTCTTACTTCCGAAATCAGATTGTCAGAGGTCTGTCAATGGTGATTCCCGGAGCGCCGTTCTTGCGCGCCGCAAGGAGCAGCATGGTGGATCTGGAGGAGGTACGTGGATGGATAAAGCGCAGCTGTTTGGGCTCGAGTTGTACCGCTTTGAGTGCCGTGGTTAATTCGAGCAGGCGTTCAGCCGGAAATACGGTAATAAACAGGCCTTTTCGGCTTAATAAACGGGCTGCGGCCCGGGTCAGGCTGTCGAGGTTGCTGGTCTGTTCGTGGCGGGCAATGCATTTTTGCGGACATAGGTTCACCCGGCCGCCGGCCATTGTATAGTAGGGCGGATTGCAGATAATCGACTGGAAATTTGCCGATCTGGAGGTGTCGCCCGCGAGATCGCGGTAATCGTCCTGGATGATTCTGATGCGATCATTAAGACGATTGCGTTTAACATTAGCTTTTGCGAGAGAGGCCAGCTCGGGTTGAATCTCAACCCCGGTAAACTCGGTTTCGGGAAGGCTGCGGGCCAGCAGTAGCGGGAGAATACCGACTCCGCAACCGATATCAAGGCATTTGCCCTTAAGCTGAGTCCCCCATTTTTCAGCATTATCATTGATGAACCGGACTAAGTGAAAAGGATCCTGATTGTAGCGGTAGCCCTTTTTCGGTTGTTCAATCTCCAGTTCAAAACCCGGCGGTTTTTCGATTGAAGTAACTGGTTCTGCTGTTGTCGATCCCGCAGTCATGATTCAGTCTAGTCGGCTGATCAGAAGCCCGGTTGCCAGCTTGGGGTAGAAAAAGGTCGATTTCTGCGGCATCTTTTCGCCGTCACGGGCGACCTCACGAACCTGTCCGATGAGAGTGGATTTGAGTAATACCGCAATCTGGGCAGAGCCCTCTTTGACTGCCGCTGTTGCGGCCGCGGCATCCTGGGTGTAGCGGGTGTAGCGTTGTTGTTCCATATCTTCGGTGCTGATCTTTAGAATGTGATTGAAAACCAGCTGCTGCAGTACCGAAACGTCGAGTGCGGCTAGAGAGCCGGGTAGTTTGTCGAGAACCCGGGCCGCTGCTTCTTTCTTTAAGGTCAGCAGCAGCGGGGCGGTGAAGTTTTCCGCAATAAAGATAAAACTGGAGAGTTCTTTATTCTCTTCCAGACGGGCCAGCATGGCGGGGATTTCAGCCGCTTCATCATGGCATTCGGTCAGGGTGAAAAATTCAGCCAGATGCGCCTTTAACTCAGCTGCGGGCGGTGTGGGAAAATTGGCCAGCATCCGGTGGGTCGGGAGGATTGCCAGGCCCGGACTCGACATACTCGAAAAATAGCTCATGACATAGTTCCAGGGCTGGTTTTCATCAAGTTTGTCAGTCGTCGCGTTTCTCTCTTTCTGATAGAGCAGGGCGGTCTCGTAACGGTGGTGGCCGTCGGCGATAAAAATTTCCCGATCGGCCATATGTTCTCGGGCGATCCTGATCGCGTCAGCGTCGGTAATCCGCCAGAGCTTCCGAGTGATGCCGGATTCGGTAAAGGTCAGCATGGGCTTCTCCGGACGGGCCTTACCAAGGGCTTTTTCGACCACGTTTTCCCGGTCTTCGTAGAGTGTAAAAATCTGGCTGAAATTGGCCTTGCAGTGGCGGGTCAGTTCAAGGCGATCCGCTTTCGGAGCATCAAGGGTCTGTTCATGAGGGCGGACGGCATCCTTCTCATCCTCAAGTTTCAGACGGCCGATAAAGCCCCGGCGGCAGTAGCGTCTGCCGACCGCTTCGAACTCCTCTTCAAGGTCGTATAGTGCCGGTGTCGGGTCATCGACTAATATCTTTTCGTTCAACCATTGATTAAAGGTCCGGGCAGCTTCGGCAAATTCACTCTGCGGCCGAATGGTTCCGGATTCCTGAGCGGCTTTACCCAGGATCAGGCGGATAACGTTATAGGGACTTTGCGCCTTCAGATCATCTTTCAAGGGGCCGGTGATAACGTCGTAGGGCGGGGCGGTTACGGTTGCCAGATCATCAATGATCTCGGGATTGTAGTGAGTTCCTGCAAAAGCTTTGATTTGCGGCATTAAATTTCTCCGGTTTTTTATTAGGTCAAAAATTATTGAGACGGTTTCAGCGGCTCTAAATTCAGCCTGCCAGTATATCTATAGCGGCGACGACAAAAATAGTGATACTGATGTAGCCGTTTATGGTAAAGAATGCCATGTCGATCTTGCTCAGATCCGTTGGGCTCAACAGCTCATGTTCGTAGTGGAGCAGGGCCGCCACCACGATCAGGGCCAGAAAAAAGAGCCAGCCCAATGATCCGGAGAAGAGCCATACCAGAAACAGGGCTCCGAGCATGCCCAGATGCAGCTTCCGGGCCAGAGCCAGGGTGTTTTCAACCCCGATGCTCGCGGGAAGTGATTTAAGCCCTTCAGCCTGATCAAACTCAATGTCCTGCAGCGAGTAGAGCAGGTCGAAGCCGCAGACCCAGCAGCCGACGGCAAAGCCGAGGATCAGAGGCGTCAGAGCCAGAGAACCGGTTACCGCGATCCAGGCGCCGACCGGGGCCAGGCCCAGGCATAATCCCAGAATATAGTGGGTGTATACGGTGTAGCGTTTGGCCAGTGAATAGGCGGTCAGGATCATGATAACATAGGGGGCCAGATAAAAACAGAAGGAGTTTAGCATAGCCGTGGCCAGGATGAAGACAAGGTAACTGACTACGGTTAGGGCGAGAGCCTGTCTGGTTTCTATAAGACCGGCCGGCAGAGCCCGGTCTTTGGTGCGCGGATTGCGGGCGTCCAGTTCGGCATCCAGCAGCCGGTTGGCCCCCATAGCTCCGGTCCGGGCTCCGGCCATGGCGATAATGATCCAGATAATTTTCCAGAGTGAAGGCAGGCCGTCTGCGGCCAGCATGGCGGCCATAAGTGCGAACGGCAGGGCAAAAATTGTATGAGAAAACTTGACCATTTCCAGAAAAGTGCGTATCCGTTGTTGCAGGTCGGGTTGATCTTGCATTTTGAAATCCACCTTTAGTCAGAATGTTGTCGTCTGTGGGCCTTAATCGGGCGCTTGGTATCCAATCGGGCACCCCTTTACTCTATTTGGAGTCATGTTGCAAGAGTTGATTTATAAGAATTTGAGTCAGGTTTATTTAATTTGGCCGGCCGGAAAATATTCCGCCGGCGGTACTGGAGGTCTGGTGAATGTTTAAACTGGTGATCAGTATGGGGGATCCGGCCGGAATCGGGCCGGAGGTAACGGTGCGGGCTCTGGCCGAACTTGATGAAAAATTGCTCTCCGAAGTGGTGGTTGTCGGTGAAGGCCGCTGGCTGCGGCAGGTGGCGGAAAAAATCGGTTCCCCGGCGGCGGATTTAAGTTTTAGGGAGATGGATGTAAACCGGATAACTGTTGCAAGTGAAAAACCGGCAGATGCAGTTATTGTCTGTAACCCTCTGACCGAGGCCCTGCCGCCTCTTGCAAGAGGTTTCGATTATGCCGTTTTCGGTGAAGCGTCATTTAATTATGTTAAGTGCGGGGTTGAATTGATTATGCAGGGCCACGGCCGCGCCCTGGCGACAGCGCCGATTTCAAAAAGGGCCTGGCATCTGGCCGGGCATAACTATCCGGGTCATACCGAACTTTTGCGTGAACTCAGCGGCAGTGACCGGGTAGGAATGATGTTCTGGGGTGAGCGCCTGAAAGTCCTGCTGGCAACTACTCACCTGCCTCTATCTAGGGTTCCCGAAGTATTGACGGCTGAACTGCTTGAGACCCAGGTTATGCTGCTTCATGCTTTCCTTAAACGATTGGGAATTGCCGGAGATATCGGCGTGGCCGCCTTGAATCCGCATGCCGGTGAACAGGGAGCTTTTGGCGATGAGGAGGAGCGTATTCTGCAGCCGGCTCTGGATGGGTTGCGGCGGCGCGGAGTGCCTGCGGTCGGTCCGGTGCCGGCGGATGTACTCTTTTATCAGGCCCTAAACGGCCGCTATGCCGCCCTCGTGGCCCTCTATCATGATCAGGGGCTGGTGCCCTTCAAGATGTTATATTTTAATGATGGTGTCAACCTTTCCCTGGGACTTCCTTTTATCCGTACTTCGGCTGATCACGGTACAGCGTTTGATATCAGTGAAAAATTTATTGCAGACTGCAGCAGTATGAAAGCCGCAGTAGCACTTGCTCTTAGTTTATCAGGTAATTAAGGTATTTTACCGTTTTTATTAAAGTTAGAAAAATGTTTTGTTTAGTCACTATAAATTCTTGACACAAGCCTTTTATTGGGCTATAGCCTTGAGGGTTGACGGGTAAAAGTAAGTTGTCGTTTGTGTCGGTATTCGAAGGTTCCGGTTAAGGTCGGAGCTGTTTTATAATCTTTCCAGGTCGATAGAGGCTCGTGATGGTTAAGAGAGAAAAATCCAACTATATTATTCAGGCGGTGGTCCACGCTCTTACTCTGTTGGAGGAGTTCAGCGGGGATGTTGATGAACTTGGCGTGACCGAACTGAGCAAACGGCTCAAACTACATAAGAATAATGTTTTCCGACTGCTGGCGACCCTGGAAGAGAAGGGCTATATTGAGCAGAACAAGATTACGGAGAATTATCGCCTGGGAATCAAAAGTCTGGAGTTGGGACAGACTTTCATCCGCCAGATGGGGGTTTTGCGTCAAGCCCATCCGGTAATGGAGAAGTTGTGTTCCGAACTTCGTGAAAATGTATATGTCGGGGTTATTCGCAATCACAATGTTGTCTACCTGGATGTGGTTGAATCCGATCAGGCGGTGCGTGTAGTCTCCCGGGTTGGTTCCCAGCTGCCGGTCTGGTGCTCGGCCATCGGCAAGGCCCAGGTGGCATCAATGAATCTGGGTGAACTTGAGAAAATCCTGCCTCCTCTCAAGGAGTGGCGTGCCTGTACGCCAAAATCCATTCGTGATAAGGAAGTTTTTTTCAAGGAACTCGAACTGATTAGTGAGCGGGGCTACGCAATCGACAACGAAGAGTACGACCTTGATGTCAAATGCGTCGGCGCCGCCATTCGTGACTATACCAAACGAGTTGTGGCCGGGATCAGTGTTTCCGGGCCCTCTTTCCGGCTGACCGACAAAAATATCGAGGCTGTGGTAGCCCCGGCGGTACAGCAGGCGGCGGCCGAAATTTCCCGGCGTCTCGGTTATGAGGTTACTCTTCATATAGAAGAAAAAAGTTCCGGAAAACTGGGTTAATTGCCGGAAAATTTTTATATTCATCTTCCTTTCTGCCGCTCGAAGTGTCGTTACTGCGCTTTCCCTTCGATTGCGGTTGATACGGTTCCTGAAAAAGAATATCTGGCCGCTCTGGTCGCCGAATTTAAGTTTCGGCGCCGGAGTTTGCCGGGATTGGCCGCGCCTGTTTCGACACTCTATTTCGGCGGCGGTACGCCGTCACTCTTCAGCCCCTCTTTTTTTTCCGCAATCATCGATTTTTTTGATCAGGAGAACGGCTTCAGTGCTGTTCCTGAACTGACCCTTGAGGCCAATCCGGCCGATATTCACAGTGAACAGGTCAAAGGTTATCTTCAAGCCGGCATTAACCGTATCAGTCTGGGGGCGCAGACTTTTATTCCGGCCGGACTGCGCCGGCTCGGCCGCCGTCACGATGCTTTCGACATTTATAAAGCCTTTACGCTTTTACGTAAAGCCGGTTTCGGCAATATAAGTCTTGATCTGATCTATGCCTGGCCCGGTCAAAGTCTTGATGATCTTCTCTTTGACCTTAACAAAACAGCCGATCTGGCTCCGGAGCATGTTTCAGCCTACATCCTCTCCTATGAGCCCGGCTGTGCCATTACCAAGGATCTGGAGGCGGGAAAAATCGTTCCGGTGGGAGAGGGTTTGCAACTTAAAATGATGCGTCTTCTTGAAGATAGTCTTGACAAAGCCGGACTCTGTCGATATGAGGTGTCAAACTTCTCCCGGAGCCGCCGTTTTCAGTCGCAGCATAATCTGGCCTACTGGCAGCTTAAGGATTTTGTCGGTCTCGGGGCCGGTGCCTGCGGCGGCCGGCGGCTGCGTCAGGATTACGGACACTGGGTTGAACGCTACTGTAATATCTCCGATCCGTATCTGTATATGCAGCACTTAATCGGATCCGGTTGCCAACAGCCGGAATCAGGCCGTAACTCCGCCTTATGGTCACTGACTGAGACGGTCGATCTTGGCGGAGCCTTTACAGAAGCCCTTATGATGGGTCTGCGTCTGCGCCGGGGGGTGGATCTCACCCGTCTGCGGGCCGAGTATGGTTCGGTGCCGGTTGCCGCCGCGCTTGCCAAGGCGGAGGCACTGCGGAAGGAAAAACTGGTCGACTTTGATCAAGAACGGTTTTGGATAACCGCTGAAGGTCTCTATCTTACCGACAGTATTATCAGCCGTCTGGTGTAGAATGTGATAAATTCAAGAATCATCGAGATTGATGGTTTTCAGTAAATTCAGGGGACATAACCCGATTTCCCAGGGAGATTGGGGTTTTGTTCCCTTAATTTGCGGATTGACTGAATAGCTGCAATTTTTTTCGAGATATTTTTTATAAACCTTAAAGCATTGGAGTAAGCATGAATAACAATCCTTCTCAAACCGATTTTAAACCGGATACCGGCCATCTTTACCGTGAAGAGACGATTACCGATCTGAAGGTTGCCTCAATCAAGATTATGATACCGGTAAATCTGGACGGCAGTGATGATGAAAGCCGTACTCCCATCTATGTCGGTAACACCCAGCTGATGTCACCGGAAGGTCCTCTGCCGCTTCAGGCACCCCTGGAAGCCGCCAACTTGGAAGAGGCGCTCGCGGCATTTCCGGAGGCCATGCGCCAGGCTCTGGCGGAGGTGGTTGAGAAAATTAAAGAGATGCAGCTCGAACAGCGCCGGAAAGAGATGGGATCGGAGTCCGGCATAATTATTCCCGGTCGTTAACCCGTCATTTCGTCTCTGTCTCTTTTGCTTTAAGGGGAAATTTATGAAAATTGCGGCTGATCTGTGTGCACTGGTAGGTAAGACGCCGCTGTTGCGGATAGCGTCGTTATCGGCTGAGAGCGGGGCCGAGATTATTGCCAAGCTGGAATATTTCAACCCCTTATCCAGTGTCAAGGATCGGATTGCGGTGGCGATGATTACGACCGCAGAAGCCTCCGGGGAACTTCTGCCCGGCGGGGTGATTGTTGAGCCTACGAGCGGTAACACCGGCATCGGGCTCGCCTTTGTCGCCGCCAACCGGGGCTATAGATTGATCCTGACCATGCCCGAAACCATGAGTCTTGAACGGCGGAATCTGTTGCGGATTCTCGGAGCGGAAGTGGTTTTAACGCCCGGTTCCGCGGGTATGAACGGGGCTATCAGTGAAGCTCTGGCCATCCAGAAAAAGATTCCGGGAAGTTTTATGCCGCAGCAGTTTGCCAATCGGGCCAATCCCGAGATTCATCGGCGGACAACCGCTCTTGAGATCTGGGATGATACCGGCGGCCGCATTGATTTTCTGGTAGCCGGAGTCGGTACCGGCGGTACGCTTACCGGCTGCGGCGAAGGGTTGCTTGAAAAAAATCCGGCAATCGGGGTGGTTGCGGTCGAGCCGGAAGAGTCGGCGGTACTCTCCGGCGGGGATCCCGGGCCGCACCGAGTTCAGGGAATCGGCGCCGGTTTTGTGCCGGAGATCTTAAATTCCGATATTATTGATGAAATCGTTAAAGTAAATTCCGAGAGCGCCGCCCTGATGGCCCGGCAGCTGGCCCGGAGTGAAGGTCTTCTGGTCGGCATCTCCGCCGGGGCCGCCGCAGTTGCGGCGCTGGAGATCGGAAAACGACCTGAAAACCGGGGGAAAACGGTGGTGGCCATCTTTCCCGACAGTGGCGAACGCTATCTCTCCAGCTGGATCTTTGCGGAATAAAAATAGTAATAGCTGTTCAGCATGATTGATTATAACCTGCGGCGCAGCCTCAATCATTCATTAACTTGACAAGGGTTGTGAGCTGGTTTAACTTAGCCGATATTTTGACGTAAACTTAAACCGGTTATGCCGGCAGTGGGCTGTGGGAGATTTTTTATGACTGAAGAGAGTGGTAGTAAACGGCATGGTCTGATTATCGTTAACACCGGTAACGGTAAGGGGAAAACTACGGCCGCGTTAGGGACGGTTTTTCGCGCTCTGGGACAGGGTTTTAAGGTGGCCATGGTTCAGTTTATCAAAGGCGGCTGGCGTTACGGTGAATTGAACGCGGCGGAAAAATTTCCTAATTTCTCTCTTGAACCGATGGGCCACGGTTTTCTCAAACTGGGTGACGGCGAGCCGGCTCCCGAAGATTGCGCCCTGGCGGAGAAAACCTGGGCCGAATGCGCGGCCAGAATTTTAAGTGATGAGTATGATCTAATCGTTTGTGACGAGGTCAATTACGCGCTGAGTTACGGTCTTCTGCCGGTCTCTACGGTGTTGGATACCCTGGCCCGGAAACCACAGCGCCTGCATGTTATTTTAACCGGCCGCAATGCTCCCGGTGAACTCATTGAAGCGGCCGATCTGGTAACCGAAATGCGTGAGATCAAACATCCCTATCAGCAGGGGATCAAGGCCCAGCGGGGGATTGAATTCTGATGGCGACGGTTGCCGGTTTTTTAGGTTATGTAAATTATCGTGCCCCCTTTCTCGGTAAAGCTCTCGATTATCTGATCGGAGCCGGCCGTAATCGTGATGATATCCTGCAAATTACGATGCCTGAGGCGGCGGCCGCCACCGCTTATGTAAATTCCGCCAAAGCCCGGCTTGAAGAGTATGCGGCCGCGTTCTTCGCGCGAAAAATTGCCGTTGAAATTACAACTCAGCCGGTTGTTAACCGTGAGCTTAGACTGTTTCCTATTGATAACTCCAAGCTCTGGAACCAGATAACTTTTTTTCTGGTATTCGGCAACGGCAGCTGTGATGATCTTCCGTCAGCCGGAGTCGGGGCCCTGGTTATCGGGAAAAATGAGTACCGGCTTTTGCAGAAAAGATTTTCTCCGGCAATGGGCCGTTCGGAACTGGAAGAGATGGTCACTGAACTCAACGCAGAATTTTTCAAGGCCCATGATCTGGCACTGATGGTCGACAGAGTCGTTCCCAGGGCTCAGGAGCGCCGCGGTATTGTCCATATGATCTCTCTCTGCTTAAGTGAACCGGAGTTTCTCAGCCTCGATTATACCTGTGCCCGGATCAAGGAGAACGGTACTCCGGGGCATGAGGGGCCGTTACAGGTGCGTTCTCTTCTGGGGCGTCTGCATGCGGTTTTCCCGGGGCAGTACTGCGCCGGGCTTTCCGTGGTTCACCTACTGTCATCATAATAGGGAATTGAGACCGGTTAAAAATTTGCCTTACCCGCAAACAAAAACTCTAATTTTCAAGATATTCCTTTATTTATGATGTCCTCTTTTTCAATTAAATTATTCCTTCTGCGCTTAATGCTGATCGGTATCATCCTGCTTTTATGCGGTTCCAGTGCGGCTCTGGCCCGGACCGTCACCGATGAAACCGGCAATATTATTGAAATCCCGGATTACGCGCAGCGCATCCTGCCGCTCTCGCCGAGCCTTACGGAAATTCTTTTTGCTTTAGGCGTTGATGAGCGCATTGTCGGCGTGACCGAGTTCGCGACCTATCCTCCGGCCACCGCAACTAAACCTAAAGTCGGTACTTTTTTTAACCCCAGTCTGGAAAAGATCCTGGCCCTGGTCCCCGATCTGGTTATTGTCGGCAGTGAGCGGCAGGATGCCAAGACCTCGGCCGCTCTGGGAAAATTTAAGATACCGGTCTACCGGGTCAAGCCGGTTGATCTCGATACCATCTATATCTCGATCGCTAATCTGGGGGCCATAACCGGTTCCAAGGAGCGGGCCCGGCAGGTGATTGCGGCGATGAAAAAAAAGGTTGCCGAAATTCAAAACCGGGTGGCCGGCTTAAAAACACAGCGGGTTTTTTATCAGGTTGGAGTTGATCCGATTGTCACCGCCAACCGGAAAACCTTTGCCGCCGATCTTATTCGGCGGTCTGGAGGTATTCTGGTGACCGCGAATAATCCGGTTCGTTATCCCACCTATGCGATTGAGAAGGTTATTGTCGAGGCCCCGGAGGTTATCATTATCTCTTCAATGTCTCCCGATACCGATTATGACCGTTTTCGTTTAAGCTGGCAGCGCTGGACAGCGATTCCGGCGGTACGCAGACGGCGGATTTATGTTGTCGATTCCGACATCGTCGACCGGCCGTCGCCGCGGATTGTTGAGGGCCTGGCCCGCATTGCTGAATTTATTCACCCCGAAGCTTTCACTAAAAATGAGAAAAGGTAATTTTATGATTGACGAGAAAAAGATTAATGAAGAGCAGGGAATATACGATCGCAAATATTTGACTTGTGAAAAGTATAAAGATATTTTTGAGGTTACAGATGATCTGGAGTGTCATCATCCGCAGGAAACCTGCAAATACCGTCTCGATTGTCCGATCTATTTGATCGGTAAAAATGAGTAAACTTTTTTACTAAGAGATTCGTTATATGACTGCAAAATTACTGATGTTACAGGGAACCGGCTCGAGTGTCGGCAAGAGTGCTCTGGTGGCCGGTCTCTGTCGTCTGTATCATCGGCGCGGCTTAAAGGTGGCTCCCTTCAAGGCGCAGAATATGGCCTTGAACTCCTTCATTACCCCGGAGGGCGCGGAGATCGGCCGGGCTCAGGCCACGCAGGCTGAAGCCTGTGGTCTCAAACCGCATGTCGATATGAATCCGGTCTTAATCAAACCCAACAGTGATACCGGCGCCCAGGTGATTATCCACGGACAGCCGGTGGCGAATATGTCGGCCGCGGTTTATCACAATTACAAAGAGACGGCCTGGAAGGCGGTATCGAGCAGTCTACAGCGTCTTAGGGACTCTTATGAACTGGTAATTATCGAAGGGGCCGGGAGCCCGGCCGAGATCAACTTAAGAGACAAAGATATCGTCAATATGGGGCTTGCTCTGCGGGTCAAGGCCCCGGTTCTGCTGATCGGCGATATCGATAAAGGCGGGGTTTTCGCCTCTTTGGTGGGAACGCTGGAGTTGCTTGAGCCGGCTGAGCGCGACTTGATCAAGGCTTTTATTATCAATAAATTTCGGGGTGATGTGAACCTGCTCAATCCCGGTCTTGAAACCATCAATAATCGCACCGGAGTGCCTTTTGCCGGGGTCGTTCCCTGGTTCGGCCGGGAGATCTATATTCCGGAAGAGGACGGTGTGGTCCTGGATGATGATTCGGCTTTAGATCAGAACTCAAGTGAGATGACGGCGGCCCGCCGGAAACTGATGATCGGGGTGATCCGCCTGCCGCATATCTCAAATTTTACCGATTTCGACCCCCTGCAGCATGAACCGGAGGTTGAACTGAGCTATATCGATCCCGGTTCTCCTTTGGTCGGCTACCAGTTGATTATTCTGCCCGGCAGTAAAAATACTCTGGCTGATCTGATTTCGTTACGGGAGATCGGATTGATTGAGAGATTAAAAGCCTTTGCCTTAGCTGGCGGGGCCGTGGTCGGCATCTGCGGGGGATTTCAGATGCTGGGCCGAAAACTTCTGGATCCGAAAAGGGTAGAATCTTCCGTGGGTGAGGTTGAAGGCTGTGATCTGCTGCCGTTGGTAACCGAGATGGCTCCGGAAAAGATAACCGTTCAATGTCGGGGCCGGGTGATAAATCCGGTTTTCGGCAGTTCTCTAAAGGTTTGCGGTTATGAGATTCATCAGGGACGGACTTTGACTTGCGAGGATACAGCGAATCCGCTGCTGCGCCTGGTAAAAGCGGACGGGAGTGAGTATAATGACGGGTTGGTTGCTGCTGACGGGCGTATCTTAGGAACTTATCTGCACGGTATATTTGATGACGACGGGTTTCGCAAAGCCTATCTTGATTGGTTGCGAAGATACGTTTTCGGGATCGATAATAGCGCTTCCGGAGTTTCCGGTATCTCCTACCGGCAGCGCAAGGAGGATGGTTTTAATGCCCTGGCCTGTTTGCTTGAGGATTCACTGGATATGGAAATGGTTGACCGGATAGCAGGGGTGTAGAATTGCATAGTGCGGATCAATCACGCCGGATGTCGGCACTTTTATACTGTTTGCTGCTGCTGGTTCTGCTGCTGGTAATGGTGGTCGTGGCGGCGGCTGTCGGCGCGGCCCGGCTGCCGCTTTCTGCCGTCGGACAGGTTTTTGTCGACCTGTTTACAGGCTCTGTGGATCTGCTTAAAAACGGGGCTGGGTCCGGGGACGCGGCCCGAATGATTGTTCTGGATGTGCGTCTGCCGCGGATTATGAGCGCACTTCTGGTCGGGGCCGGTCTCGGGGTGGCCGGGGCGGTTTTTCAGGGGCTTTTGCTCAATCCTTTAGCCGATCCTTTTACGATCGGGGTTTCAGCCGGGGCCGCCTTCGGGGCAACCCTGGCAATTCTTTTGCCGACCTTTGTCTTCTTGCCGGCTTTTCTCTCCGGCCCGGCAATGGTGCCCTGGTTTGCCTTTGTCGGGGCGCTCTTCTCTCTGGCTCTGGTCTACTTTATTGCCAGTCGCCGGGGGCGGGTGATGCCGGAGAGCATGATTTTAGCCGGCGTGATTGTTGCTTCTTTTCTCTCATCTCTGATCAGTTTCTGTCAGAGTATTGCCGGAGAGAAACTGGTTTCCGTGGTTTTCTGGATTATGGGCGGGTTTTCCGGCGCTTTATGGTCACAGGTTTGGCTGCTGCTGCCCTATTTTCTGATCTGTATGCTGATTCTGCAGGCTCATGCCGGATCTTTGAATATTATGGCGATGGGTGACAGTACGGCGCTGCAACTCGGAGTTGAGGTCTACAAGGTCCGGCGGCGGTTGCTGATGGTGGCGGCGCTGCTGACTGCCGTGGCGGTTTCGGTGAGCGGCGTTATCGGCTTTGTCGGTCTGGTGGTGCCTCATATCAACCGTATGCTTTTAGGACCCGATCACCGCCGCCTTTTGCCGGCCTCGGCCCTGCTTGGCGGGCTGGTGCTGGTTGCCGCCGATACCCTGGCCAGGACGGTCGCCGGAGCGACCGAGATTCCCGTCGGGGTGGTTACGGCTCTGCTTGGAGCCCCATTTTTCTGTGTTATCTTCAAGAAAAAATTTCACCAGTAATTTTTCAGTTATCATTATGAACGAACCGCCAAATTCAGCTGTTTTAGACAACCCGCCGGCTCAGAAAGAGTGGGAGGTTCTGTTTGAGGCTCTCGACTTAAGCTGCGGCTACAGCGGCCGTACGGTTCTGGACAGACTTAATTTCAAACTCTGGTCGGGTTTTTTCTGCGGGGTTCTGGGGCCCAACGGCTGCGGTAAATCGACCCTGGTAAATACCATCTGCCGGGTCAACGAACCGCTGGCCGGCTGTATGAAGTTTGCCGGTGAGGAGTTGTCTCTGATCTCCCGCCGACAGCTCGCCGCAAAAATTGCGGTGGTGCCCCAAGAGACCCATATCGCTTTCCCTTTCAAGGTGCGCGAAGTCGTGGCCATGGGCCGCAACCCGCATCTTTCAGGGGTCTTCGGCAGCGGTTTTGATCTTGACAACCAAAAGGTTGAAGAGGTGCTTGAGATAACCGGAATTGCTCATTTAAGCGAGCGTGAGATTACTAATTTAAGCGGCGGCGAGAGACAGTTGGTACTGCTGGCCCGGGCTCTGGCTCAGGAGCCCAAACTTCTCCTGCTGGATGAACCTACCTCAAACCTTGATATCAGTCACGCGGTTAAAATCCTGCGTCTGGTTAAGGCCGGAGTCGAAGAGCAGGGGCTGGCCTCGCTGGCGGTTTTTCATGATCTAAATCTGGCCTGCCTTTTCGCGGATTATCTTTTTCTGATTAAAGAGGGGACGATCAGATATCAGGGGGAGACCCGGGAAGTGATAACCGATGAGATTTTGAGCGATCTTTACGATCTGCCGCTTAAAGTCTATTCACCGCCGGGTCTGGGGCGGCTGCAGGTTTCGGTCAGGGTCTGAATTATTTTAACTGTCTTTGCTCTCTTCTCCCCAGGAGAGCGCGGGAAAGGCCCGCCTGCCGGCAGCAAAGAAGGTTGCGGCAAGTTTACGGCCCCGGGTTTCAGGCTTTTTATCTTCGGCCTCCCAGAGCATCACTGCAATCTCCTCCGGTTTGAATTTGTCGGCTGGAGCGGTCGGCAGGTAGGTCGGTGGATGGTGGTTACCGACCTGGATAAGTTTGGCTTTAACCAGTCGTTTAAGCAGTTCATCTATGGCCAGGGTTGATTCACTGGTGGCGGCCGCCAGATTCTTCAAGGTGGACGGGCGACGTTGTTCGAAATGTCTGTATATCTCATCGATAAGGTCAAAGGCCAAAGCCATTTTCGGTCCCGGCGGCAGGTGGCGGCCTTTGATGTGGTAGTTTTCGTAGTGCTGGATGGTAAATGAAACCTCGGAGCCGACGAGAAAAACCAGCCAGGCTGAATGAAGCCAGAGCAGAAACAGCGGCACGGTTGCGAATGATCCGTAGATAGCATTATAGTTGGCAACGCCTATCTGGAGCAGGATAAAAATTTTCTGTAATGAGATCAGAACAATCGCGGCGAAGAGCCCGCCCAGAGCGGCGGCGCTGCCTTTGACTTTGAGATTGGGCAGAAAATAGTATATAAGGGCGAAGGTGAAGGTCAAAAAGGTTACCGGCATAAGTTGAAACAGCAGACCTTGAACCCATAACAGAGGAATAAAAGTATTGATATGTCTGGCGATGGCCGGGGTACTGAGCATTGTCGTCGCTCCGATACCTATGTTGACGGTCAGCGGGCAGATCAGGATCAGGGCCATATAGTTCATGAATTTACGTCTGGGAGTGCGTTTTTTGACAACATGCCAGATGGCATTCAAGGCCTCTTCGATACCGTTGATCACAATCAGAACCGTGATCAGCAGCATCAGGGTACCGATGATGCCTAAAGCGGCGAAATTGGTGCGGTCGACATAGGCGAAAATCTTGTCTACCGCTTCGTAGAGGTAGTTGGAAAAGTCCTTTTTGGGAGCCGAAGAGCCATTTTCAAGCGCAGGTGCTGCTCTCCGGGTTGAATCCTCGCTCGCCTTAGGCACCGCTTTTTCCGCCGGCCTGGCGACCGGTTCAGCCCGGGTTGTTTTTTGATCGGGGAGGGGTCGGGGTTCTCCGTTCAGGTTTTCAATTAGCTGATAAGCCGCCCGCTGCATCTGGTCACCGGCTCCGATACCCTTAAGCACGGCTGTACCTAGAGCCAGCATCGGTACGAGGGAGAGAACTACGGAGTAGGTCAGGGCCGCGGCCCGCAGATTTATGCGGTCACGTTTGAATTCGGTGAAGAAAATATAGAAAAAACGGCAGATCTCCCGGAACCTGCGGGCTGTCGGTGAAAGATCATTAAAATTATGCGGCCAGAGCCATTCTTCGAATTTGGAGTCACTCATGAAATTTATTATTACATCTATTAACAAAAAATGCAAATTCAACCATTGTAAAAATTCTTAGATTCTTAATATGCATAATAATTACGATATAATCGTCGTCGGCGCCGGACATGCCGGCTGCGAAGCGGCGCTGGCCGGTGCCCGGATGGGACTGAATGTTCTGGTTTTCTGCCTTAATCTGGATACGGTGGCCCAGATGTCCTGTAATCCGGCGGTCGGGGGGCTGGCCAAGGGGCATCTGGTTAAAGAGATTGATGCCTTAGGCGGGGCCATGGGCCGGATTACCGATGTCTGCGGCATCCAGTTTCGCACCTTGAATACCTCGCGCGGGCCGGCAGTTCAGGGCACCCGGGTTCAGTGTGACAAACTGCTCTATCACCGCAAGATGAAACACACTTTAGAGAGTCAATCAGGGATTGAGATGCGTCAGGTCATGGTTGAGTGTCTTCTGGTTGAAAACTCCAAAGTCTGTGGGGTGGTCGATGAAACCGGTGTCGAGCACCGGGCCCGGGCGGTAATCATTACGACCGGAACCTTTCTCAATGGTCTTATCCATATCGGTTCATTTCGGCAGTCGGCCGGCCGTACCGGTGAATTTGCGTCCCGGAAGTTGGCCCTTAATCTGCGCGAATTGGGATTTAAGATAGGCCGAATGAAGACCGGCACTCCGCCCCGGATGCTCCGTCGCTCAATTGATTTTACCGGTCTTGAACGCCAGGACGGGATACTGGAACCCCGGCCATTTTCAGTTATGACTTCAGCCGTGACCCAGAAGCAGCTCTCCTGCTATTTAACCCGTACAACGGCGGCAACCCATGCTCTGCTGCGTGATAACCTTGATCTTTCGCCGCTTTACAACGGTACGATTACCGGGGTCAGCGCCCGTTATTGCCCCTCTCTTGAGGATAAGATTGTTAAATTTCCGCACCATGAGAGTCATCAGATAACCCTGGAGCCAGAAGGTTACGAGACGGAAGAGATCTACGTTAAAGGTCTGGGCAACTGTCTGCCGGTGGCGGTGCAGCAGGAGCTCTTTCATACGGTGCCGGGTCTGGAAGATGCCGTGGTCACGCGGCCGGCTTATGCCATTGAGTACGATTTTGTTGAACCGACTCAGTTGAAATCGACTCTGGAAAGTAAAAAATTGGCACAACTCTATCTCGCGGGTCAGATTAACGGGACTTCCGGCTATGAGGAAGCCGCCGCTCAGGGGCTTATAGCCGGGATCAATGCGGCCTGTCAGGTTAAAGGTCTGGAACCCTTCGTTCTCGACCGCTCTGATGCCTATGCCGCGGTGATGATTGACGATTTGGTGAGCCGCGGCACCCGGGAGCCGTATCGGATGTTTACCTCAAGGGCGGAATATCGACTGCTGCTGCGTGAAGATAATGCCGATTTAAGATTGACGGAGAGAGCCTTCAACCTGGGGCTGGTGGAGAAAATTCAGGTGGAAATGGCCCGCGAGAAACGGGCCCTGACTGAGGAAGGAAAAGAGCGGCTGAAATCCGTCCGGATCAAACCGGCGGCGGCCGCCGCCACCCTCGATCGGCTTGAGACCCCGGGTTTGCAGCAGGGTATTTCAGCGGCAGAATTGTTGAAAAGGCCGCAGGTGCGCTGGCGAGATCTAGAGAAGTGCTCAGCTGAAGTCGG
>JANTFH010000008.1 GCA_024763535.1 Thermodesulfobacteriota bacterium | reverse complement strand
ATATGGCTGGCAATCAACTGGGTGGACCGGTTTCTAAAACCCTTAATCCGCATGGTCGTTATCAGGTAGATGTAGGATCTGAATTCGGTCAACGCGGGAGTGTTGAATATATGATTTTTACAGCACCCGTATATGGGTTAAAAGGGTATTCAAAATTTTCACATGATGGTTTTGGAATCAGGGCCTCGATTATGGCTTCATCTCCGCAGAAATCGGGTCTTTTTACAAAAATAGATCATGAAGGCTGGACCGGGATTGCTTTTGTTAATACCTCTTCAGATATGGTCAATGTCACGTTGACGGCTTATAGTGATGCGGGTGAGGCAATAGCGATTGTCGTGAAGGATGTAAAAGCGGGTGAAAAGGTAGTGAAGACCGCCGAACAAATTTTTGCACCTCAATCGATAAGCCGAGCCTCTTATGTAAGTTTCTCCTCCAATCAGGGAGTGGTCGGTTTTTTTCTCAACGGTTATGGGGATAAACTCGACGGTTCCAAAGCTTTGTAAATTTGCTGAACTTTTGAACATCTCCGCATTACTGCGACTCAGCGAAAAGTACTTCTGTCTCACACAAAGACGCAGTGACGCGGAGAAACCACTAAAGAATGATCTCTAGTCTATTTTATCTTTGAGACGTCGCCCTCCCGAATCAAGCTAAACGGATTTTCAGAATTAACTCTCTAATCAGTCAGAACCAACTCGCCCAGATTTACCTTTAGATGTTCGGCGACCATCTGACATTTGGCTTTGAGGAAGAAAAATATCGGCGCATCCTCCTCCGACAGGGTTTCAAAGTTGCCCTGCCCTTTGCTGACGATCAGCGGCGCGCTATGAAAAAGTTTTAGAAACTCCGGACTGCATAGTTCCAATACGGTGCCGGGGGCGCGGCAGCCGGAAGAGATAATTTCGGCGCAGCTGTCAATCCCGGCGGCTAAGGCATCGGCCCGGACAGCATCGTTGATAATCGGCTTTTCGCGAACGACGTAGGTTACCGGGGTCGCGGTTTTTTTGACGATGGTTTCGATAAAAAGCCGATCCAGAACCGTTTCTCCGGTATTATCCCCTAGATAGAGCAGCCATTCAGCTTCACCCAGAGCTTTGAAAAAATCAGCTTCATGCCACTTGCCGAATGACCCTTCCTCAACAACCCGGTCAATTTCTGCCGGCAGGTCAAATTGCGAAGCCACGGCGAAATCGATAACATTCCCGGCTACCGCGAATTTAGCGGCGAGGCTCAAAGGGTCCGCGGCGGCCTCAACCCGCTGTTTCAACTCCGGATAGAGAGCCATGGCTTTTTCCGTACTCTCATCCTTAATAGACTTAAAAGGATCAGGGAGTCCGGTATAGCGGCTGATCATATCAAAGAGTTTAATTGAGGTTTTTGGCGGCGGATCGGCAAGTTCAAGTTCGGCGAACTGTGCCGCAAATTCACGCATCATCGCGAAGCATTCAGCTTCGGAAAGGTTCAACATCCGCCCGATCCGGACAATCTGGTTCATAAAACAGGGTAAACAATCGAGATAAGTTTTCATATTGAATTCAAAATCTTTTTTGCAGGGTTAACAGAATACCGGAGATAATCATTACTATACCGATGCCGTGGAACCAGAAGAAGGTCTCTCCCAGAAAGAGGATCGCCATAATTGTACCGAAAACCGGAGAGAGATGAATAAAGAGGCCGGCCCGGTTGGCCCCGATCAGCTCGATTCCTCGGTTGTAGCAGAAATAGGAAATAATTGAAGGAAAGATCGCCACATACGCAATCGTCAGCAGGGTCGGTCCGGTCAGTGTCAGTGCTTTAACCGTAAAACTTTCCCAGAGATAGAGCGGCAGGAGCATCAGGGTACCGCCGATAAAGGTAAAGCCGATAAAACTTAAAGGGTGAAGTTCAGGCCGCTGGCGCAGCATGGTCGAATAGAGAGCATAACCGATAGCGGCAATCAAGATCAGAAGATCGCCGCGATTTAAGTCCAGTGTGCGTAAAATTTCCAGATCGCCACGGGCGATCACCAATACGACTCCGGCCAGAGAGAGAGCAACTCCAATGCCCTGAAAAATTGTAATTTTATCGCGATAGATAAAGAAAGAAAAAAGCATAATCAAAACCGGCATCAGCGATTGAATCAAAAAAGCGTTGATGGCAACGGTTGAGTGTAAACCGGTATAAAGCAGCGTATTAAACATCGCCACCCCGGTCAGGGCCAGCAACAGCAGCAGCGGCAGATGCTTCCGGCTGCACATAATCGGCCACTCTTTTTTCATATGCGGCCAGGCGAAATAGAAAATCAACAATGAGGCCCCGGCCCAGCGCCAGAATGCCAACGCTACCGGCGGCACATCAAAGCGCATAAAACGGCCGACAATACTGTTGACCGACCAGAAAAAGACGGCCGCCGTCAAGAGTAAGTAAGGTGCGTTATAGAGGCGCTGAAATATATTTTTCAAAAGATATTTTTCCTTTTTTTACTTTCCCTACAGGCAGCTCAATCGGGTATCATATTTCGGAGCCATAACCGACCAGTCGTATCCTGAAACCAGGCTGCCGGGACAAACTTTTCTCGTGACAGCGATATTCTGTAGTTGATATTTTAATTTCTGCCGCAAATCACGATAATCCGAGTAGAAAAATTGATGGTTTTTCCGGCCCGGGAAATGCTCGGGATAGGCCAGCCGCCGCGGCAGCAGCGGATAACAGTTGCAGCAGACCGCCTCGATAACACTGATCCCGAAAAAATCATGGTGTGAGGTTACCGGCAAAAGATCAGCCCGCCAGAGCCAGGCGGCATAATCGCTGAATTTTTCAACAAAACCGAAATGAATGAGCCGCTCTCCCAGAATTTCCCGGTTACGTTGAAAAATCTCCGGCACCATTTCAGCATGCTCACCTAAAATCACAACCTCAAAATCGATCTTTTCTTCGATCAGGCCCTGCAGCAGCGAAAAAAAATCGCTCGGATTTTTGTCATAATCCCAGCGATGGTTCCAGAGAATCAGCGGTTTTCTTTCCGCGGCTGCCGCCGCCGATCCAGAGGCCGGTTTTGCAGCCAGCAACCTTCTTAAATCAAGTCCTAAATGCAGAACCTCTGATTTTTTCTCAATGACGGAGATCTCGTCGGTACCCCGGTAGTCGGGAAAACGCTGTAAAAACGGCGGCAGGGCCGCGAGGAAGTTTTGACGATGAAAATCGGAATTAAAGAGAGAGATGTCCGCGGTCAGGGCACTGGTAAAATTGATCATTCCGAATTGACGATTACGGCCCGACAGCTGCGCCTTTTCACTCGGAGAGAGCGGATAAGTCAGCTGATTCTCGTGAAAATAGATGGCGATCGGCAGGTCCGCCCCTCTCTCTTCAGAAACCGGGCCGCTTTTGCGGATCAAACCGGCAAAGGTTGCCAGATCAAGCATATCTGAAGCCAGAATCAGGTCATATCTCAGGCCCCGGCGCAGACGTTCGCGATAGTCTCGGGCCAGAGTGACCGCCGCTCCCTGCATCCGCCATTTCCAGTTTTTACCGGGCAGCCCCAGGATCTCAATGTCATGGCTTGAATGCTGTTGATAGCCTCGGGCCCAGGCGGCATGCGAGCCGCCGTTGAATGGTTCAATCAGTAATATGCGCACGAATAGAGTCCGGTTCGGCAGCTGAAATGCAGGCAGTTAAAACTTAATTCTGGCTTTGTAGGTAAGTACGCTTTCCCCCTTGGCGGGGACCTGAATCCGCCAGGAAGCCACTGAACTGCTCTCTTTTTTATGTTTATGAGATTCGCTTAAAATTTCCCAGTCGCCGGGAATCGGTTCGCTTACTTTAATCGTGACCGCCTCGGCTTTGGCATTTTTCAGTTTCAGGGCAAATGCGGCTTCATAGATATAGTTATAACGGCCGTTACCGCTGAGTTTTTTGAAATCAGTCTGTTTTTTTGAACCTGTCAAATCAAAGGCATCGCCCAGTTTCAAACGTATGGATTCATTCTCCGGAGTATGATCGATCCGGTCTTCACCGACAAACTGGAGCGCCCCTTTACTGTCCTCTTTGTAGACCCGAACCACCCCTTTGGGAAGCGGCATACCGAGATGATTCTGCTTGCGGTTTTCAACCTCGACATAGACACCGATTTTGAGTTTCCGGTCGATTTCGCCGTACGCCTGACGGTAGTAGTAAGAACTGCCCTTCAATAAAAACTCTTTTTTACAGGGGATCGCAGCCGCCTGCAGCAGAGCCACCTGTTTACTCTGCTTGTCGGCAATGGTTGTCGGCCGGCCCAGGGTATAGAGGTGATATTCGAACATCTTCTCCTGAGCCATATTCGGTGCCGCGGCCGCCATCGTTTTATAAACTCTCTCCCGACGAATATCGTCGGAAAACTTAGCCTCCGGCTGTACCTGATGCAGGTCGCCGGCGACCAGCTGCAGATGGGCGTTCTTATAGGTTGTGCCGCTGGTATTAGTCAGGGTTACCCAGCCGCTCAGATTCAGGGCGCTGTCGTCTGGATTAAGTTCAGCCACATAATCGGCCTGCCAGCCGAGCCCCCGACTGAGATAACTCAATTCAATATCCTTATCCCCCTCTTTCTGCGACTGAAGCAGCATCGTTAAAGTCGGTTTATCCCGCAGGTTTTCGGGCAGACTGGGAAAAGAGAGCCGCCCCGGTACCCCGCTCTCGATGCGATCGGCAAATTTCAGAACAACTCCGTTGTTGGCGCTCATTACCTCCGCCGGCTCCCGGCTTTCAACTCCGGTGGTCGGATGACGCCGGATCACTTCAACCCGGCGGCCGACATACTTCTGCAGCAGGGAGGCCGGAGTTAAAAGATCGAACTCAAAGTTTTGTTCGATAACGGAGAGACCCCTGGCGGAGAAGAGTGCGGTTTCCGGACGCATCTTGGCACTGACCCCGCGAAAAGCGAGTTTTATCGGGCCGGCCGCCAGATGCAGATGCCGATGATCCTTGATCAGAGCCAGGTTCTGGTTATAAATAGTTACTGCCACACCGGTTTGATCGGATAGATCGCTGACAACTTCAGCTTTGGTCGCAGCCTTGGCTGATGCCGGCATTGTTATACTGAAAAAGCTTAAAGCCAGAGCCGTCATGATAATTTTTCGTAACATTGTATCCTCCCGGCAAGAGATTATTAAGCGCTGGTTTTGCGGTGATCTGCGACAGATCATTCTATAGTTGCTGGTGGGAATAGTGTCAAGAAATTGTAACTTTGGAGTTTACCGATTTTGTTGTTTGTGGTAAATCAGAAACTATCTTCAGAACCCACTTCTCAACAGCAGCGAATGACAACTGTAATGATAAAAAAACAGTCTAAAGCACGGTTCGGAATATCTTTGCTCATTCTGACGGCACTTTTTATTCTGATTGCTGGTCTGAGAGATTCGGCGATAGCCGCCGGCTCCTCCGTCCAAACCGTACAGCATCTACCGATTCCGGTGTTTGTCAGTGTTGGGGCTCACCTCGATTTCTGCCGGGAGATCGGCGGCGACCGGGTTTCGGCCAAATTGGCTCTGCCGCCCGGCAGAAGTCCGGCAACCTACGCCCCGACCCCGCTGCAGATTCGTGATTTAAGCCGGGCCCGGCTCTTTTTCAAGGTTGGGCTTCCTTTTGAAAATGCTCTGTTAAGCAAACTTAAAACCCTGCCTAAGTCCCCTGAAATTATAGACACACAAAGCGGAATCAAACTGCAGCCGATGGCCGGAGAACATCGCCATAATCAACATCAGGGCTTAGATCCCCATACCTGGCTTGACCCGGAACTGGCTCTTAAACAGGCGGCCACCATCTGCCGGGCATTAATCCGTATAGATCCGGACGGCGAAAAAAAATACACTAAAAATTTTAATACATTAAAATCAAAACTTAATGTTCTTAATAAAGAGTTAAAAGAGTCATTTGTTCCCTATCGCGACCAAACAATTTTTGTCTATCATCCGGCTTTCAGCTATTTTGCCCGGGCCTATGGATTAAAGCAGGAAGCCATTGAACTTGCCGGGAAAACACCGAAAGCCCGGGAACTTGCGGCATTTATGCAGCGGGCCCGGGCGGAAAAAATTGCCGCCCTCTTCGTTCAACCCCAATTCGACCGCCAGAGTGCGCAAAAAATCGCCGTAGCCTTAGATTGCGCGGTTATTGGAATCGACCCGCTTGCCGTAAACTACTGCGATAATCTCAGGCATATTGCGACCACCATTCAAGCACATCTCAAGGCAAAACCATGAGTTTGGAAATTCCAGTAATCTCTATCAAAGATCTTAATTTCTCCTATTCCGACAACCCGGTTTTAGAAAATGTCAATCTTAAGATTGACAGGGGCGAACTGGCTAGCATCGTCGGTCCTAACGGGGGCGGGAAAACCACTCTCCTCAAACTAATTCTGGGACTGCTTAAACCGGGTCAGGGAACAATTGAAGTTTTCGGCACGACTCCGGTAAAAGCCCGCCGTAAAATCGGTTATATGCCGCAGCACGCCCAGCTTGATCCGCAGTTTCCGATCTCCGTGCTTGAGGTAGTGCTCACCGGCCGCATTGATCAATGCGGAAAAGGTCTCAACGGAAGTTTTCCCCGCACCGCCACCGCCCAGGCAAAAGCGGCCCTGGCTGAAGTGGGCATGGCGGATTTTACTCAAAAACACTTTAACCGTCTCTCCGGCGGGCAGCGACAGCGGGTACTTATCGCCCGGGCCCTCTGCAGTGAGCCGGAACTCCTCCTGCTCGACGAACCAACCTCCAACATTGACCCGCGCAGCGAAGAAAACCTCTATGAAACCCTGGCCCGGCTCAACCAAAAGATGACCATTCTCCTGGTTTCACACGATCTAGGCTTTGTCTCTCATTTCGTTAAAAGTGTTATCTGTGTCAATCACGAAGTCGTTATTCATCCCACCAGCCGGATCAACGGTACCATTATCAAGGAGATCTACGGCGGTGATTTCGACCTTATCCGTCACGACCACCGCTGCGGCCCCTCCGGTCACAGCCATTACGATCCTTTCTCCGGCGACCATGAACCGCTTAATCTGAAAGGTAAAAGCTAAGATGATGGATTTTTTCCGGGCCCTGGCCGATCCCAATAATCTTTTTCTGCGACAGACTCTGCTGGTAGGACTTTTTTCAAGCGTTACCTTCGGCATTATCGGCACCTATGTAATCAGCCGGCGCATCAGTTATCTGGCCGGAGCGGTTTCGCATTCGGTTTTAGGAGGAATCGGGGCGGTAATTTGGTTGAAAACCGTTTTTGCCCTGGAATGGCTTGATCCTCTTTACGGAGCCCTGCTGGCCGCACTTTTATCGGCTTTCATTATTGCCCGTTTCGGCTCCGGCACAATGAAAAAAAGAGAGGAGGTCATGATCGGAGCAACCTGGGCTATAGGTATGGCTGTTGGAATTATTTTTATGGATATGACGCCGGGTTATTTTGATATTACAAGTTATCTTTTCGGGGATATTCTTCTGGTTTCAGGCCGCGATCTGAAACTTATAATTGCTCTGGATACGGTTATCATTCTCTTTTTCTACCGTTTCTACCACATCATCACCGCCATCTGTTTTGATGAGGAATTTGCCCGGTTGCGGGGTCTGAAGGTTGATCTCTTCTACCAACTGCTGTTGGGCTTAACCGCAGTCAGTGTCGTCCTGATGATTCGTGTAGTCGGGATTGTCATGGTTATCGCCATGCTGACGCTGCCGGCGGCGACCGCCGCCCTCTATGCCCGCACCCTCTCCGGCATGATGGGCCTGGCAATACTCTTTTCCTCTATCGCCATTGTCGGCGGCCTCAGTATAAGCTACAGCGCCAACCTTTCGTGCGGTCCGATCATAATCGTCTGTGCCGGAGTTATCTACTTTTTCCTGGCTGCTCTCAAAAGGAATAAAAATTTGTACTGATGAATAAATTTCCCACCAGACTGCATCTGGCCCTGCAGCAGATGTATGACCGGATTTCAGAATGTGAAGACGGCCTCTTAAAACCCGTAGCGATTGACCGGGGCTTAACCCTGCTGCAAAAGCTCGGCTACCCGCCGGCCCTGCTTGAAGCTCTGCCGCCGGAAAGTTTTGATCAGGCCTTTCCCCTTGCCAACCCATTTGCCAAAATCGTCGAACTTGAGCCGGGCACGATGCTCGATCTGGGCTGCGGTTCAGTCCTGGATGTTCTGGGCTGTGCCCTCATGCTGCCGCAATTAAAAGAGATCGTTGCCATCGACAGTAGTTCCGGCCTGCTGGAGATTGGCCGCAGACGTCTCCAAAATTTTCCCGAACAATCCGCTAGAATAACCCTGCTTAAAGCTGATCTGAACCACATCAAGCAATCCGGTCTGCAGCCTGCCGATCTGATTCTTATGAACGGCTCTTTTAATCTGGTTTACAATAAAACTGATTTTTTTAAGCAGCTGACGCAGCTTTTGCGAAATGACGGCTCTATCCTGATTTACGATTTTCTCCTGAGCGAAAGCCTGCCGCCGGGTTTTGCTGACGAGGTTGACAATTGGCTCTGGAATATCGGCGGAGCCCTGAGTGAAACCGAATTGCGGGTGGCAGTGAAAAATGCCGGGCTTGAAATCAGCCGGCTGAATGAACTGGAACGGATTGATCCGGTAGCCCGTTGTGAGATAGTAATCAGGAAAAAAGCTTAATCCGGACGGCCGCCGCTGATCTCCTCAAGAATCTGCGGCAGATCCAGCAACGAGGTAAGCTGACGGTTGTCACTTGAGACCCGGTTGGAGATTGCCGGAGTGAAAAGAATAGTGGCCATGCCCAGAGCCGCCGCCGGCAGCAGATTAACCGCCATATCATCAATCATCACCCCGTCTCCGGCCTGAGCCTCAATATCATCCAGAAGTTCCCGATAAATCGCGATATCCGGTTTCGGCCGATAATCAAAAGAGTTGATATCATAGATGGCGGAGAAGTTCTCCTCCAGACCCAGACAGTCAAGTACCTTGAGGCAGTGCTCATTTGAGGCGTTGGAGAAGATATATTTTTTCCCCGGCAGTTCGGCGAGCATAGTTTTCAATCCGATATCCGGTTTGAGATAATCCTGAAGCGGGACATTATGAACAAATTCGAGATAGTCATCAGGGTCGACGTTATGATGGGCAATCAGACCGTTCAAGGTGGTACCGTGCGCCTTCATATACAGACGCCGCTTAAGATCGACTTCGGCTGCCGGAATTCCAATCTTCTCCAGCAGATAACGGTTAATCAGGCTGTCGATATGGTCAAACAGACCGCAGTTTCTGGGATAGAGAGTATTATCGAGATCAAACAGAAAAAATCTTGCCGCAGACATTACTTCTCCCGATACCTTGCAAGAATTTCTTCAATTATGGTTGTGGTCGAAAATTGATCAATAAAAGGCAGTGATTGAACCGACCCGCCCCGGGCTTCAACCAGGTCACGGCCGATGATGGCACCGCTGTCCCAGTCGCCCCCTTTGACCAGAATATCGGGCTCAAGCAGCTTGATCAACTCATAGGGATTATCCTCGCTGAAGATCGTGACGAAATCAACCGCCTTAAGTGCCGCCAGCAGCCGGGTCCGGGCACTTTCCGGCATTATCGGCCGTTTCTCACCTTTCAGCCGCCGCACCGAACTATCGGAGTTCACCCCGACAATCAGCATATCTCCCAAGGCCCGGGCTTTGGCCAGATAGGTTGTATGACCGGGATGCAGGATATCAAAACAGCCATTGGTAAAAACGATCTTCTTACCCTCTTTTTGAAAATCATGGACAACCCGGGCCAGATCCTCAGCCGGCATAATTGTTTCACTCTCCACTGCGATACCTCCAAAAAAATAGCTTGAAATTATGATAACTTGACAAATACCATGAAAATCAATAGGGTAAAAAAATGCAACTCAACAAAAGATAATATTTATGAGAAACGAAAGAAAACTGGTACTCGTGGTTGACGATGAAGAGGATATCCGTGCGATTCTGGCCGAAACCCTGGATAATCTGAACTTCGAATATCTTACCGCCAGTGACGGTGACGAAGCGATAGCCTGCCTGGATGAACATCATGATATAATTGATGTTGTCATCTGCGACCTTAAAATGCCCCGAGTCTCCGGAGATCAGGTTATTGTCTACGGCCATGAAAAATACCCGCTTATCCCGATTATCATTCTGACCGGTTTTGCCCAGCTCGACATGGCTCTCGATCATATGCGGCTCGGGGCCTTTGACTATATGACCAAGCCCTTCCGGGTGAAAGAGCTGCTTTTCATATTAAAACGTGCTCTGGAACGACGCCAGCTCCAGGAAGAGAAGATATCCTATCAGAATACCCTGGAACAAAGAATCGAGGAAGCGACTCAGGCTCTCCATAACCAGGTGGTGCAGACAGTCAGCTCTTTCATTCTCGCCATTGAAGCGAAAGACCGCTACACTCAGGGACACTCAAAAAGGGTTGCCGAATACGCCGGTCTAATGGCTGAAAGACTAGGTCTTTCAAAAGAGGAACAAGCTAATCTTATCTACGCCGCCCAACTCCATGATATCGGTAAAATCGGCATTTCGGAACAGCTTCTCAACAAACCCGGAAGGCTTAATATGGTTGAGTTCGAGACCATTAAAACTCATCCCAGCAAGGGGGTGAAAATTTTAGAGCCGCTGGATTTTCTCGGCCATCTCCTGCCCGCGATCGAAGCCCACCATGAGTGGTTTGACGGCAGCGGCTACCCGAAAGGACTGGCCCGGGATAAGATTCCGTTTCTGGCCCGGATCATTGCGGTCTGCGACACCTTTGATGCCATGACGTCGGATAGATCATACCGTAAACCTCTCCCGATTAGAGTGGCGGTCAAGGAGATTCAAAATGGTTCCGGCAGTCAGTTCGACCCTCAGGTCGTCTCCGTCTTTATTGAGATGTTCAAAGAGATCCTGGAGCCGAAAATGCTCTCTCGAAAAACCAGCGAGAGATAATCCAGTTCTCTACAGCCACTCCCCTTCATCTGCGTAAGCCCCGGTTAATTTTGCCAGTTTTCCTCTCAATTTCATAAATCTGGACTTCATTCCCTGGAGCCATAAACCATGCCGTCCAGCCTGCTCTTCGGTGAAGAAGATATTATCGGGGTTAATCGTCACCTCCAATTTAAGACTATCTCCATCAGTAACAATCTCCCCATAATTACGACAGACAACACACTGAATCTGCTTTTTCCCCAGCAGCTGGATAACATCACTGCCGCATAAGGGGCAGGCCCATTCGGCAAACGAGCGCTCTTTATCGGAAAAAAGTTTTGCGCCTAAGTCCGCGGCCCGCTTAAGCTGAGACTCATTTTCATAAAAAACTTCACCCGGCAGGGCCCCGTAAAAAACTTCGGAAGCTTTTATTTTCATTCCCAGGATCAAGCTGAAGCTGTTAAGCATCATCTCACTATATCCAGCTTCACCTTTGATTCCAGCAGTTACCAGATTGAGTACCGGTTTCCCCCTGAGACTGAATTTTGCCGAAAAAAGCTGCAGACAGCGGTCCAGAAAAACTTTCAAGACACCGTTGGCGCCGATGAAATATGTCGGGGTCGCAATAATGACGGCATCCGAGTTTGCCATAGCTTCTGCGACTTCCATAAAATCATCGTCAAGCGGGCAACCTCCACCCATAAGACAAGCATAACATCCTTTACACGGTTTGATCTCCTTGGCAGTCAGACGCACCAGGGTTAAATCGTGTTCTTCGGAAACATGACGGCAGATCTCTTTCGTCAAGATTTCGCAGTTACCCGACGACCTGGGTGAGAGGATAAGGGCAACGATATTTTTTTTCATAATTTGTCTCCTTAGAATTTGAACATTCATTCAGCCGGAAGTCGGCAACCCTTTCTATCGTAAATCTTCTGCAAATTCAATAAAATATGGATAATCAAATAATCTACTAAACATTTTTACAATAATAATAGAACATCTTTATACAATTCATCAAAGAACACATATGATTATATATATTAAGTGTAAACACCCTGTTGAAAAGTTGTTAATAACTGTTTTATGGAGAATTGATCATTAGGTATAAGAATAAAACTAAAATTCGCACTAAATTTATTGTATTTCATTTTAAATAATGATTTTGATAAGTTATAAATGTCAAGTAGAATGTTGCCGGGAATAAAAAAAAATTTGTCAGAGCCCGATCCGGAATCATTTCAAGCTGTTAACAAGTAATAACAAAAAAACTTGATAGAAACAAGAATCAAGATCACAAGAGACGACAACCGGCCCAGAAAATAATTCATTAGCCATTTACAGTTTAAAATTATCAAATCATGTTAAAAAAATGAGACGGGATACCGGTAATGCCTGAATTCAGAGTAACCAACCTGGGTTAAACCGTCTAAAGCTGTAGAGCACAAAGCAGAAAAGTTGCTGCCTTGTGCTCTACAGGTAATTTACTTAGAAGTTGATTGCCAGGTTGAATAGACCTTAAAGCTCCCCTCTTCCCAAAGCAACTTATTTCGCGGTTACGATCTCAAATTACACTCCCCTACTCCACTCGTATAGAAAAAATAATTTAACAACCCGGGCACTGTTCGGCGACTTCGGGCGCAATATTTTTATTACCGTAGGCCTTGGCAAAATGGGCGGCAAACTCACCGGCCAGTTTCTGAGCCCGTTTATCGTAAGCACTGCCGTCCCGCCAGGTATCGCGCGGGTTTAATATCCCGGCATCAACTCCGGGACAGCTTTGCGGAACCATAACATGAAAAATCGGGTCGTCCACATAATCGACAGTGGAGAGATCCCCGTTCATCGCCGCTTTGACCAGAGCCCTGGTCAACTTGATATCCATGCGCTCACCCTCACCGAAGGGGCCGCCGCTCCAACCGGTGTTAACCAGAAAAACCTCCGACTTATGATTCTCCATCCGGGATCCGAGCATGCCTGCGTAAACATCCGGGTTACAGGGCATGAAAGGCTCACCGAAAAAGCGGGAGAAGGTGGTTACCGGTTCGGTAATTCCGGTTTCAGTACCTGCCAGCTTGCTGGTGTAACCCATCAGAAACCACAACATCGCCTGAGCCGGGTTGAGCTTACTTATCGGAGGCAAAACCCCGTTGGCATCAGCGGTAAGAAAAAGAATCGTCCGGGGATGGCCGGCAACCGATGAAGGTTTGATATTGCTCAACTCCGACAACAGGTATGAGCCCCGGGAGTTGGGGGTTAAACGTTCGTCGTCGAAATCAAATACTCCGTCCGGGTAAACCATCGCATTCTCAACGATTGATCCGTGTTGCAGATAATCATCTTCATGCATGATCGCTTTGAATATCTCCGGCTCTTTCTCGGCATCTATATTGATCATTTTAGCATAACAGCCGTTCTCAAAATTAGCTATCCCGGCATCACTCCAACCATGTTCATCATCACCGAGCAGAGCCCGTTCGGGGTCGGCGGAGAGCGTGGTTTTACCGGTTCCGGAGAGTCCCAGCAGCAGAGCTACATGACCGTTCTGGCCCTCATTTGCGGAACAGTGCAAAGGCAGAATGTTCTCCTCCGGCAGCATGTAGTTCATGACCGAGAACATCAGTTTTTTCACTGAACCGCAATAGGCTGAACCATAAACCAGACCAACCCGCTGATCGAGATCGATAACCACGGCCAGATCGGAAGCCTTGCCGTCAGCCAGGTTGCGCAGGCGGCCCTGATAGCGATCGCGGTCAAGTTTATCGTATGGCAGGGCGAGCAAAGTGAACTCCCGGCCGCAAAAAACAGATTTTTCAATACCCTCGGGTATAGGGCGAAACATATTATCGGTAAAGAGAACGGTCAGAGCTTTATCCGTAACCACTCTGACGGGCAGAGCGTAGGCCGGATCAGCCCCCAGCACCCGATCGGTTACATAGAGTTCACTCTTTTTACTCAAGACCTCAACTGCGTCGGCAAAGAGCATCTCAAAGGTCTCTTCCGAGACTGGAATATTATTCGGTGAATCCCAGTCGATTTTGGCTTCACTTGCGGCTCTTTTGACAATCAGGGTGTCTTTAGGGCTGCGGCCGGTCGACTCCGGTGGTGTCCAGGTCGCCAGAGCCCCGTTGGCGGCAACAATAACCTCGCGATTGGCAACCGCCATTCTGATCATATCGGTGCGGGCCGGATTTTCGGCGACCCGGTCACGGGCTCCCAGCATTTTATTAACTTCTTCTCTTTTACTCATAATCTTCCTCAATTTCACCGGTTAAAAGGTTACAGTTTATAAAAAAAACAACTTTAATTAACATACTACTAGAATGTGTATCCGTTATATCTCCTGCACTCTTGCACTCTCTATGCTATTTTCTCTTTGGCCGGAAAATACCTTCTCCCGTTTTCCCGTTTTGGTTCAACAATTTTCTCAGAGGCGACAAACTCTACAATCCGGCTGCCGTTATAAAGATCGCTTACATCATGAATAAGATCCGCCGAAGGCTGCAGAGAAAAGTTTTCCAGTGCCATGACAACCCGACATTCAGGCAATTTAAGATTGATAAATGCCGGAATCTCACCCTGATGACGTTCCAGAACATCCTGTAACTGGGAGAGCCGGGCCGGAGCCGCCTGTTCATAAGAGAGGGTCAGTTCAACCTTTTCAATTATGGTTGAAAGCGCCTCCTCCAGACCAAAGACGTCACTGACAATCATCTTCGCCTTACTCTGGTCATCGTTGATTTCGATCCGCCCTTCGAGAATCAGCGGCTCATCTTCAGCAATAAAATCTCTGGCTTTAAGATAACTCTCCTCAAAGAGGGTAACTTCAACTGATCCGTGAAGATCTTCGAGCACGGCAAAAGCCATGATCTTCCCGGTTCGAGTGCGTTTGCTGCGAACTGAAGTTAAAAGACCTCCGATCCGGGCTGCAGCGGCATTGCCGCAGTTAACCAACCCGGCGGTATTGACTGTAGTACAGCGCTTAATTTCATCCACATAACGCTGCAGCGGATGACTGCTCAGATAAAAGCCTAGAACGTCACGTTCAAAAATCAGCTCTTCCTTATCACTCCAGCTCAAGGCATCCTCAGGGTAACAGGCTTCATCGAAACAGGGCTCATCCCCGGCAAAAGCGAACAGCGACTGCTGACCGCAAACCCGGTCACGGGATGCCGATTGACCGCTCTCCATAGCTGTGTCAATTGCCGCAAACAACCGGGAACGGGCAATCTTCTCGCCGTCAAAAGCCCCGGCTTTAATCAGACTTTCAAGAACCCGGCGGTTAACCTTGGAAAGATCTATGCGCCGGCAGAGATCAAACAGGGACGAATATTCACCTTCAATCTCCCGGACCCGGATGATTTCCGCGGCGGCCTTGACCCCGACATTTTTTACCGCCGCCAGACCGAACCTGATATTGTCGTCAACCACCGTAAAGGAGAGATCACTGACATTGATATCCGGCGGTAGAACCTTTATCCCCATGCTCCGGCATTCGGCGATATTCTTGATCACCTTGTCGGTGTTGTTCATGTCCTCCATCAGTAATCCGGCCATAAACTCAACCGGATAATGGGCCTTCAAGTAGGCCGTCTGATAGGCGATGTAACCGTAGGCGGCGGAATGAGATTTATTGAAACCGTACTCCGCGAACTGCGCCATAAGATCAAATATGGCTTCCGCCTTATCAGGGTCTATCTTATTTTCCCGGGCACCGTTGAGAAAACTCTCCCGCTGGGCAGCCATGACATCGGCCTTCTTTTTACCCATCGCCTTACGCAGAATATCGGCCTGACCCAGCGAATAACCCGCCAGCTTCTGCGCGATCTGCATAACCTGTTCCTGATAGACAATAACCCCGTAAGTCTCTTTGAGGATCGATTCAAGTTCCGGCAGCAGATATTCAACCTTCTGGCGACCGTGTTTGCAGGCGATAAAGTCATCAATCATCCCGCTCTCAATGGGACCGGGGCGATAGAGGGCCACAAGCGCGATAATATCTTCGAAACATCCCGGTTTAAGGCGAACCAAAAGATCCTGCATGCCGCTGCTTTCAAGCTGAAAAACACCGACCGCCGCCCCGGAACAGAGCAGTCTATAGGTTTTTTCGTCATCCAGAGGAATAGTGCTTATATCAAAGGGCTGATCTTCATCATCAAGATTGCGGTTGATTATCTTTAAGGCGTTATCGATAACCGTCAGGGTTTTCAAACCGAGAAAATCAAATTTTATCAATCCCAGTTCTTCGACAAAGCCCATATCGTACTGAGTGACAACCACATCACTCTCTTTGGCGCCTTTATAAAGAGGCAGGTAATCAACCAGCGGCTGGTCAGTTACCACCACTCCAGCGGCATGAACCGAGGCGTGCCGGTTGAGCCCTTCAAGTGAATGAGCGACCTCCAGCAGTTCCCTTTCCAGTGCATTCCCCTGCCGCAAACGGGCCAGCTCCGTCTCCTGGGCTTCGGCCTTTTTCAGGGTCATACCGAGATCGGAGGGAACCAGTTTGGCGATTTTGTCCACCTCGGAATAGGGCATATGCAGGGCCCTACCAACATCGCGGATTACGCCCTTGGCCTGCATTCGGCCGAAAGTAATAATCTGCGAAACCCGATCCTGGCCATACTTTTGGGTTACATATTCAATAACCCTGTCGCGCCCGTTTATACAGAAATCCATATCGATATCAGGCATGGAAACCCGTTCGGGATTCAGGAAACGCTCAAAAAGAAGACCGTAGGGAATCGGGTCGATATCGGTAATCCGCAAAGCATAGGCAACCAGGGAGCCGGCGGCGGAGCCGCGGCCGGGGCCGACCGGAATCCGGTTTTCGCGGGCATAATTAACGAAATCGGCTACGATCAGGAAGTAGCCGGCAAACCCCATGTCGCAGATTATGCCGATCTCCCGCTCAAGCCGCTGCCGGTAAGTTTGTTCGAGTTCGTTACTGAAGTTATCGCCGTGATAAGCTCTGATTCTGGGCATTACTTTCGCAAAACCGGAGTGACAGACCTCAATCAGATGCTGATTCAGTGATTTACCTTCAGGGGGAACAAAATTGGGAGGACGGTAGTTTCTGAATTCAAATTTGAAATTACAGCGGTCGGCGATCTCAAGCGTATTGGCGATGGCTTCCGGATATTGGGCAAAAGCTTCAACCATCTCCTGCGGTGATTTGAAGTAGAGCTCCTCCGGATAACGCATCCGCTTGGGATCGTCCATATTCCTGCCGGTCTGGACGCAGAGCAGAACCTCATGGGCATGCGCGTCTTCACGGTTTAAGAAGTGACAGTCATTGGTGGCCACCAGCGGTACAGAGCATTCACGAGCAAGTTCGACCAGCTGGCGGTTAACCTCTTTTTGTTCCGGAATAGAGTTTTCCTGCAGTTCGAGAAAAAAACGCCGGTCGGTAAAAAGATCACGATAGAACTCAACCTCGGCCCGGGCCCGCTCCTGATCACGCCGTCGCAAGGGAGCGGAGATTACGCCTCCGAGACAGGCACTGAGTGCGATCAAACCTTCATGGTATTCCTGTAGAAGCTCTTTGTCGATTCTTGGTTTATAGTAAAAACCTTCGAGATAACCTTTAGTAACCAACCGGCAGAGATTCTTATAGCCGGTATCATTCATCGCCAGCAACACCAGATGGTGAGCGTTATCCTGCTCCTTATCGTCTCTTTTATTGCGGCTCAGACGGCCCTGAGGGGCGACATAAACTTCGCAGCCGATTATGGGTTTGATCCCCTTCTTTTCTGCCGCCTGGAAAAAATCAACGGCTCCGAACATATTGCCATGATCGGTCAATGCGACAGCCGGCATCCCGTATTCACAAGCTTTATCAACCAGTTGATTAAGTCGGATAGCCCCGTCTAAAAGGCTGTACATTGAGTGCAGATGAAGATGAACGAAGGAAGAATCAGTCACCAGATAAACGACCGTTTTAGGAAAGATGAGTTTAAAAATATTTGCGGGTAAATTGAATTACCCGTGAAGCAGTGGCACTAACACACCGAACGGAGTTTTCCAAGCAAAAAATTTCAGTCGTCAACCAGCTTGAGACGCACGCGGCAGACATCTATTTCTCTTTCAACAACCTCAAAACCAAATTTTTTGATAAAATTCATCATGGTCAAATTATCTCTTAAAACCAGTCCGAAAATCTCTTTTATACCGCGATCTTTGGCGACATATATCAACTTATCCATCAACAGATATCCGGCCCCGCTGTGTTGCCATCGATCAGTTACGACGATAGCAAATTCATACTCTCCTGTATGCGGATAAAAGATCAGACGGTTGACCCCGATACTGATCTTTTCACCATCATTTTCAACCTCGGCAATCATGGCAATCTCCCGCTCATAATCGATCTGCGTAAACCGGGCCAGCTGTTCCGGAGTTATCTCCTCCCTCAAGGAAAAAAATCTGAAATACCGGGTCTGGGGTGAGAAACCAGCCACCATGCAGTGATGAGCGGCGGCATCTTCAGGTTTTATCGGCCGAATCAGAACCGCGGTGCCGTCCTTTAAGGTTTCATTAAATTCATACTGATTGGGATATGGAGTAGTCGTCAAATGGGCAGGTGATGCTATCTCACATGGTTTAAGTTTAAGCTTGGCATCGACAATCAACAGACGGTCGCCGGTAATAGTTAAAGGATCGAAAATCAGGGTTTCAATCTCAGGAAGATCAACCACCATCTGGGAAAGTCTGACCAGAATATCCTTTAAGGCTTCGAGATCGAAAGTTCTAACCTCACGATAGCAGCGGGAAAGCCGGGTCCGATCGATTAACCTCCCGGCCAGATTACGATCCAGAGGAGGCAGAATAACAGCTTCATCAGCCGTTACCCGGGATGCTACCCCACCGGGGCCGAGAAAGATATAGGGACCGAACTCAATATCGTAACGACTGCCGAGATTAACCTCGTAGTCGACACCCTCAACCATCTTCTCAAGGATGAGATTGAAATCGCTCAGACCGGCCTCCAGCGCGATTTTGTTAAGGTAAGTAAAACCCTTACGCACGGCATCGTCATTATGCAGGTTAAGGATTATACCGGCTATATCTCTCTTATAATCAAAGGAGTGACAATTTATTTTCATGACTACCGGATAACCCAGGTTCGCACTCAGCCGCAGGGTATCGGAGAGGGAGGTTGTTATATAAGAAGGGTTAACGGGCAGGCCGTAGAGGGCGATAAACTTACGGGTCGCGTGCGAACTTAAACTGCTGATACGATTATCAAGATAGCTCTCTACCGACTCCCGGGCCCGAGCCAGTTGCTCCCGGTTATAACCGACATCCGAGCTGTAGCGCTGCGGAGTGAGCACCAGCTTGGAAAGTTTCTCATAATAACGCAGAGCGTAGTAACAGCTCAATATTGCATCTTCAACCGTGAAACATATTCGGGTACTGCAATCATCAAGTCCGGCAATTTCCGCCACCGAATAATTTTGATCGCCTATCCAGGCATAGACCAGATGGACGCGGGCGGCGGCCGCCGCCGGACGAATTTTTTCTACTAACGACACCGGATCAAGGTCACTATTCAAGACCATGATCACGATTATTGTATCAAATTCCCTGGCCGCGAATATAAGCTCCAAAACCTTCCGGTAGCGCTCTTCATCCGCATCCGCCGCGATACAGATAGGATCGAGTGATCCGGAATAGGGAGCGACAAACTCTTTAAGCCGGCGACTTAAATCAGCCGACAGTTCTGAAACCGAAATCGACCTTGAGGCCAGAGCATCAACCGCCATGATACCTAAACCACCGGAATTAGTCACAATTCCCAACCGCCGACCGGCCGGAACCTTATGATTAATCAGGAAATCGCCGGCGGTCAACAACTCATCAATACTCTCCACCCGGATTATTCCGGCTCGACGAAAGGCTGTATCATAGACCGGATCATCCCCCGCCTGACAACCGGTATGTTTCTCTACAAGCTTACGACCCAATTCACTCTTGCCGGCTTTGATGGCAACAATCGGTTTAATCATGGCTACCGATCGACAGGCACTCATGAAATTTTTTACATCCTTAATGTTCTCCAGGTAGAGCAGAATACAGCTGACTTTGGCAGACCAGCCGAGATAATCGATCATATCTCCGAAGTTGATATCGTTGAGATTACCGAGACCGACAATATGACTGAAACCACTCCCCCGCTTTCGGGCAACCTCCAAAACCGAGGTGATCACCGCCCCACTCTGAGAAAGCAGCGCCAGCCTGCCGCCGCTAACCTCGATATTAAACAGGGATAGATTTATACGGGCGGCCGGGACCATAAATCCGGCGGAATTAAGCCCCAGTATACGGATCCGGTTTTTCCTGGCCCGGGCAGCTATTTCAACCTTGAGACGATCACTTTCAAGATCGGTTTTAGAACTCATAACCACCAGACAGCTGACCCTGAGAACTCCACATCCGTCGAGCAGTTCGGGGATATCGGCCAGCGGCCCCAGGGTCACAACCAGCTCCGGCGCTTCCGGCAGGTCTTTAAGAGAGCTATAAATATCGGATACCGCAACCGGACATCCGGACAGATGTGCGTGACCGTGATCAATCAGATATATCTGACGGGAACTTTCGTCGTTAAGCAGATTCCGGTAGAGCTGCCACTCTTTACTCTGCCGGCGGCAGGAACCTGAGCTTATGATGGCGATAACCGAGTTGGAAGAGGGGGCGGAAGAGAAGATCTTGTCGAGATTATAGATACCCATATCAAAAATCAACCAGAAAATAAGGAGCTGAGTTTGCCGGGCGGAAGATAGTCACCCGGCTGTCTATCACTACATTGCAAATCAATTTACGTCAAGCAAAGTATAAGCGCTTTTGATAACCATCTAAGATATGAAACAAAAAAAATCCCGGTAAAAAATTTACCGGGATTTTATAGATTGTAACTCTGCTATCTTGGTTTTGCCAAGGTAGTTTTCAGGTCGCGATCAGCATCTCAGCATTAGCGCCGAGGATTTTGTGAAGTTTCTTCAAGGCATTACTCTCAAGCTGACGGACCCGCTCCCGGGTAATACCAAGTTCATCACCGACATCCTGCAGGGTTTTGGAAACTCCGGCAAAAAAACGGCCGCTGATAACCTCCTGCTCCCGCGGAGTCAACTCTTTAAGGGCCTGGTTAATCAACTCTTTCCGATTGATTTCGGCCTCCTGATTCAAAAGCAGCTCCTCCTGGCCGTCACTCTCATCCGCCAGCATATCCAGATAGGTGGTGTTATTATCAGAGATCATCCGGTCAAGCGAAAAATCGCGGGCGTTGAGACGCTGGCAGAAGTCTCTAACCTTGGCATCATTTTCAGAACCGTCAGCCAGAGCGTTTATCTCAGCTGTATCAACCTCGTCACCATCGAGAAAGCCACGAACTTTACCGAGTTTGAAGAAGAGTTTCTTCTGCAACTGGGTAGTACCAACCTTAACCAGACTCCAGGAACGGATAATGTAGTCCTGAATATAGGCGCGAATCCACCAGACCGCGTACGAAATCAGACGATACCCGCGTTCGGGATCAAATTTTTTCACCGCCCGCATCAGACCTAAATTGCCCTCCTGGACAAGATCCATCATGCGCATCCGGTAACCGCGGTACTCACCCGCGATCTTTACCACAAAACGCAGATTTGCAGTCACTAAACGGTGAGCTGTTTTAATATCCTGATTTTTTTTGTAATGCCGCGCCAGCTCGGTCTCCTCTTCCGGAGTGAGCAAAGGAATGCGGTTGATCTCGGCGATGTAACTTGAAAAGGAATCAGTATTTATTAAAGCTAAAGATTTTTCCATAAGATCTTCACCTCCGCTTATTTATTAGCACTCTATCAGGCTGAGTGCTAATATAGCAGAAAAAAATGAAATTGCAAGAAAAATCTCTATAATTCTTTATAATTAAAGGTAGTTAATAGAGTTGAATCAGAATTCATACGACTAGCGATTGCCGAGGGGAATGCCGAATTCGCGATAGATTCTAAAGAAAAAATGGGGGTATCGGGCCGGGGTAGCAATATATGGCAGACTGGTTTTTGGATCGATTTTGGCAAACTCGGAAAAGATCTTCTCTTCCGCCGTATAATCAAAAACGTAGATCAGATCGACATGAATCCAATGTCCTTTCCAGGGTATAAAGCGCCCGGCCAGGATCCAGTCATCATCCGCCACCCGGGCCAGGATGGAATCATCCAGGACAATACCCTTATCCTCATCCGGGAATAACGGTACCATATCAAGATAACGGCGTTCACGCCGGGCGGTCATCTTAAAAAGGGAAAAACGGTTCTGGTTCAGGTAGGCTTCCAGAAGCTGGCGCTGCAGAGCCGGAAAAAATTCATTATCCTGCTGCTCGAGATAGACCTCAACCGGATTGCGGCCGTCGATCTTTTCCCGAAAGATGAGCAGATCGACCAGCGCGCTGGTATCGCCCTCTTTTTCCAGATTAAGTCTCTTGTTCGGACCGATAAGGCCAAGCTCTTTCGCGACCCTGGCAATAGTGGGGCCGTCAAAAAGTTTGGCCAAAGCGGTATTGACTTTAGTCATCCTCTGTTTCAAGAGGTTATGTTCACGCTGTTCACGACGAAATAGAAGCACGGGTTTTCCTGTCAGAACGCAAGCCTGCCGGCAGTTGAAAATAGATGTGGCTACACTCCTGTTCTGAACCCAGCCACATCTTTTCTACTATAGCTTAAACATCTCCTGATGACCAGCATATTTTTCCCGCAGTTTCGGTTTTTCAATCTTGCCGGTAGGGTTCCGGGGTATATTATCAAAGAAAAAAGTTTTCGGCCGCTTGTAACGTGGCAGATCCTGACAGAAAGACTCCATATCGGCATCATTGAGCCGGCGGCCCGGTTTCACATCGATAATTGCGGCCACTATTTCACCGAGGCGTTCATCCGGCAGACCTATAACCGCAACGTCGTTGATATCTTTATGCCCCTGGAGAAAATCTTCAATCTCAACCGGAAAGATGTTCTCGCCGCCGGTAATAATGATATCTTTTTTGCGATCGACAAGGAAGATAAAACCATCCTCATCCATCTGCGCGACATCCCCGGTGTAGAGCCATCCATCCCTGAGAGAACGAGCCGTCTCCTCCGGATTTTTGTAATATTCACGCATAACTCCGGGGCCTCTAACCACCAGTTCCCCTTTACCGCCTTTGCCTACCGGTTCTCCGAGGGCATCGACGATCCGGCACTCCCAGTCAAAACCGGGGATGCCGATCGCCCCGACCTTGTGGGTGTTGCCCAGGCCGAGATGGACACAGCCGGGACCGGTCGATTCACTCAGACCGTAATTGGTATCGTAGTCATGTCCGGGGAAAGTCTGCAGCCACTCCTTAATCAGGCTCGGCGGCACCGGTTGCGCCCCGATATGCATCAGCCGCCACTGGTCAAGTTTGTACTTTTTCAGATCGACGGTTCCGTTTTCAATCGCGTTCAGGATATCCTGAGCCCAGGGAACCAGCAGCCAGACGATAGTGCCGCCCTCTTCCGAAACCGCATCTAGTATCCATTCGGGTTTGGCCCCTTTAAGAATTACCGCTTTGGCCCCGACAATAAAGTTACCGAACCAGTGCATCTTGGCGCCGGTATGATAGAGCGGCGGAATGAGGATAAAGTTATCGTCATGAGTCTGAAGGTGGTGCCGGTTTTCGACAATACAGGAGGATTCAAGGTTGCCGTGGGTCAAAAGGATCGGTTTCGGCATACCCGTGGTACCGGAGGTAAAATAGAGAGCCGCACTGTCATCCGGGCTGAATTTCAACTGCGGGTCACAGACATCGCAACCATCGAGCAGATCGAGATAGTTTTCAACCCCTTCAAGATCACAGGGACCGAGACTGAAAAAATATTTTACCGAATGCAAATCATCTTTCACGGCCGCCACCCGGCTGTAAAATTCGGGGCCGAAAAACATAACATCGGCTTCAGTCACCGTCACGCAATGTTTGATATTTTCACTGTCGAAACGGAAATTCAGCGGCACCACCCAGGCCCCGCTCCGCAAAATACCGAAATAGAGCGGCAGCCATTCCAGCGAATTCATAAAGAGATGAACCACCTTACTGCCGGGACCGACACCCCGGGAACGCAGAAGATTGGCAATCTGGTTCGCCTGCCGGTCAAATTCCGACCAGCTTATCTCGCGACGGATACTATTTTCCGGATCTCTTTCAATCAGAGCGGTTTCATCCGCATACATACGCCCGTTCCGGGCCAGAATTTCAGTGATCAGCATATAACTTCCCTTTTTTGTTACAGTTAAAATCATGAAGCTTCAGGAATAAAGCAATATTCAGACCGCACCCCGCACCCGAACTGCAAATATTGACTCCGGTTCAGCTTTACTTTAATTTCCTGTCCCGACCTTAAATTAGGCGAAAAACTCTTCACCGACAGGCGGTAAAATTTCCCCGACCGGAAGAGACCTAAAAGGGTTGCCAAAAGATCGGCAACAAGGTAGATAAAGGCCATGGAAACTATCCAGTGCCGAGTTAAAAGAGTAAGTTACAACAACCCGGAAAACGGCTATGTCGTGCTCAAGGGCGAGAGCGGGAAAGGACTTATAACCGCGGTCGGCAATCTGCCTGAAGCCCTGGCCGGAGGCAAACTGCAGGGGGTTGAGTTTGAATTCAAAGGTCAGTGGGAGATGAGCCGCTACGGCCGCCAGTTTGCATTTGCCGGCGCCCGGATCATCACCAATGAGACCTTCTACTTTCTCGCCAAGGTGGTTAAAGGTCTGGGCGATAAACTTGCCCACAGACTGCTGGCTCACTACGGCGAAAAAGAGGTTGTCCGGATTCTCGATGATGAGCCGGAGAAACTGCTTGAGTTCAAAGGCATAAAAGAGAAAAAGTTAAAACAGATTAAAGGCTCGTGGGAAAAACAGAAAAACTTAAGAGAACTTTCGAAATTCCTGCTGCCGCACGGCATTACCCCCAATCTTCTGATCCGTATCTTCAACGCTTTAGGTGATGACGCGGTGCGCATGATTCGCGTCAACCCCTACTCGCTTACCGAAATTCGCGGCATCGGTTTCAAGACCGCCGACGACATAGCCCGAAAACTTGGTTTGAGTTTTACCTCGCCCCACCGGGTTGAAGCGGCAATTAATCATCTGCTGCTCGAAGCCGGCGACCAGAATGGCCATACATATCTTGAACTTGAGACCCTGTCGCAACAGCTCAGCGAACTCCTGGATGATAGCGATGAAGAAAAGATCAACCCGGCGGTTTTCACTGAGACTATCGAAAAAATGGAGCAAAAAGGCAATCTGGTTCTTGACCGGCAGCAAAATTTTATCGCCTTAAAGGCCTTCCATTTTATGGAGAGTTTCCTTGACAATTTCTTCCGTGACCGCTCCCGGGAACGATTTCAACCTCTATATAAAATTAGCGGGCTTGAACCTTTTATCGATCGGCAGCGGCAGCGGCTCGGTTTTGATCTGGCCCCGGAACAGCGGCAGATCATCACCACGGTAGCTACCGGTAAACGCCGCCTCTACGCCCTTTCAGGTTATGCCGGCACCGGAAAATCGACTATCGCCCGACTCCTGCTCAATCTGCTGGAGGAAAATTTCTGTGACCGGAAACAGATAACCTGCTGCGCTTTTACCGGCATGGCGGCCGCCAGAATTCGCAAACTGAGCGGTTTTCAGGCCTACACCATCCATTCACTGCTCCGCTACCAGGGCGATAACCGTTTCGAATTCAACCGCGATAAACCCCTGCCCTACAAGGTCATCCTCTTAGATGAAGCGGGCATGGTCAACACTCAGATATTCTATCGTCTGACTCAGGCCATCTCTCCGGAAACCATCTTTATCATGATCGGGGATCCGGCTCAGCTGCCGCCGATCGGTGCGGGTAACGTCTTTGCCGACATTCTCGACAAACCCTACCTGGCCCATACCAGTTTAACCCGAATCTTCCGGCAGAGTGAGGATTCGGTGCTGGTCTATTTTGCCAATATTATCCGTAAAGGCGAAATGCCGCCGGATTATGAGAAAAGCTATGAAGATTTTATCTATATGCGCGAAGATATTCCAAATTACATGCAGTTAAAAAAAGAATTGCCGGAGAAGGAGCTGCGGGAGATTCGGGGTATGTGCAATAACCGGATTCGTGAACTCATTCTGGAGTTGGCGGCCAAAGCGGTTAAACGTTTAAAATTTCCAACCTGGGATTTTCAGGTTTTGACCCCGGTCCGGCGCGGCCCTCTGGGTACGGAACTGCTGAACCATCAGCTGCAGAAGGTTTTTAATCCGGAAGCGGCCCCGCAGACGGAGCGTTTCGGCACAATCTTCAAGGTTAACGACAAGGTCGTACACCTGCAGAACAAAGATATGGAGTGCGCCCGTTATCGGGCCGAAACCCTGCCCAGCCATAATCATACCTGGCGCCGGCAGCGCATTTTCAACGGCTTTGTCGGCATCATTAAAGAGATAGATCCCGACAATGAACTTTTTTACGTGATCTACCCGGGGCCGCTGGTGGTGCGCTATACCTTCGATCAGATTCGTGATATTATCGATCTGGCCTACTGCCTGACCGTTCACAAAGCTCAGGGCAGCCAGTACAAATATGTGGCTATACCTTTAAGTAACAGCCATTTCATGATGCTCAACAACCAGTGGTTCTACACGGCCATCACCCGGGCCGAAAAAAAGGTCTACCTGATCGGCCAGCAATATGCCCTGAAAAGAGGATGCACAAATGTCGACACGACCGTCCGCAACACTTTTTTATCACTAAAAAATTAAGTTAATCAGAATTAAATTTAAGTAGGGCGAATTGATATTTAATCAGCAGGCAACCTGCGGCAGGAGTAAAAATGGCTTTTAACAGAAGAAAGGTAAATCGTATTTTAGGTAGAATTCTGATGGGACTGGGCATTGTTTTTCTGCTCTATGTCGGCTACATGTACTACGCTTACTACTATACCGACTGGCCCGGTAAAACCGAAAGCGTAAAGTGAAACCCTGGTTTTCACTTACTCTCAAAAGATATTTTTTCAACCAGTAATTTACCATCTCTTTTGATTTCCAGGGTTATCGTATCACCTTTTTCCTTACGCAAAAGTTGCAGAGAGAGGTCAAGAGGATCATGCAAAGATTGATCGTCACCACTGACTATCAGATCACCAACCTTGAGGCCGTGACTGGCGGCCACACTTTCAGGCTCAACCATAACAATCCGGATACCGTGTTCGTCCGGCTCAAGACCGACACCGAGACGGGCCTGTTTATCTTTAAGGTTGCGGTAGGGAACACACCAGAGATAATCACAGAGATATAGAGGCAGATCCGGGAAATCAACCTCCATGGTCCGACGTTCATTCTCAACCAGTGCCGGCGGCGTGTGAGTTAAGAGGGTTGTGTAGTCAGCTTTAAGCATTTGAAAGACCCGGCGCGGCAGGCCGAATCCCTGAGCCACATGAAAGCCCCCGGCGATAACCACAAGAATCTTATCTTTTCCGGCAGGGCTCGAAAGATAATCCCTGATATTGCGAGCCATAGTGGTTTCCCAGAGTTTATGAATCTCCAGAAATATATCAATGTTGCCATGGCCCTCGGTATGTCCCTTAAACATGGCCCGCAAAGCTTTATCCTGGTAGGGATCAGTTATTGCGGTCTTTGAGTCCGACGAGGATTTATAAGTGCGCATTTTCTTCATTTTCTCACTACGACTGACATTAAGTGCCCGAACCGGTATCCGGTTAGCCAGAAGAAATGAGAAAATATCACGGTAGTAAGCGTAATCAGCAATCCCCCAATCGGCGGCAAAAAGGCGAATAAAATCGTCTTCCGTCAATTCACCCCGCAGCCAACTATCGACTTTCCCCTGATTAACAGAAGCCAGCATCTCAAAACCGACTGCCAACCGTCCGGGAAACCGATGGGAAAGAGCCTTTATAACCTCAAGTTCTACCTCATGGTCATAGATGTTGTCATGACCCTCACCGATGAAAATAATTTTCTTATCGGCCAGCAGATCGAACAGTTCCGATTGGTTCAACTGAGTGCCCGTCGGCAGATGAATAATCTCATCCCGCTCCATAGTATCGGGATCCACATAAGGTGAAGAGATCATCTTTGCCTCCGATATATTTTCAGGTTGAACTCCGGTACAGGAGCTTAAAAAAATCAGAACAAAAATTAACGATAGAGATACAAGAAAGGTTCTCATAATAGAGTTGCATTTATCCATATTTTAGGTTACTCTGAAAGATTTTCTTTTTGCCGAACGCTGCGTCAGACGCAAATTTTAAGCCTCATAATATTCAATGTATTTTTTGAACCTGGAAAAGAAAATTCCCTTTTATTACGGCTGGGTTATAGTCGTAACCTCATTCATAACATTAGGGGTGGCTTTTGGCGTCTGGTACTCATTTTCAGTTCTCTACATAGCGATTATTAATGATTTTTCCTGGTCGCGGGCGACCACCGCCGGGATCTTCTCACTCTTTACCATTTCCCATTACCTCTGCGCTTTTTTAACCGGCTGGCTGATCGACCGTTTCGGCCCGCGACTGGTGATCCCGATCGGTGCGATGTGGCTGGCACTATCTCTGAACCTGCTCACCCATGCAACCGACATATTAGATTTCTATCTGATTTACGGAGTCATGGCGGCAATTGGCGTCAGCCTGATCGGATTTGTACCCCACGCCACCTTTCTGCCGCGCTGGTTCAGCAAGCGGCGGGGCCTGGCCATCGGCCTGGCCATGGCCGGTGTCGGCGTAGGTATGCTGACAATTCCTCCGCTTATGCAGCATCTGATCGACCTTGATGGTTGGCGCAGCGCTTACCGGAGGCTGGCTATCATAGTGCTTTTAACCATTCCTATCAACCTCTTTTTCCAGCGCCGTGATCCGCATCAGATCGGCCTGCTGCCCGACAACGAGACAGCTGTTTCAGAAAATAAATATTCAAAAAACCTTTCAACTGAGACTCAATCAGAGGGTACTCTGATAATCGATAAAAATTGGGCGGAAACTCGATGGACCAGTCGTCAGGCGCTGAAAACAGGGCGGTTCTGGTATCTGGCGGCCGGTTTTTTTCTCGGACCGTTCGCAATTCAGGGGGTCTTGATGCATGCCGTAGCAGGACTGGTTGACGGCGGGATGAGTACTGAAGCCGCCGCCGCCACATTCGGCCTGCTGGGTATCTGCGGCTCGGTCGGTAAGATAACCTTAGGTTTTTTCGGTGATCGCTGGAACCGGGAAACCGCCAATACTGCCGGAATGATCGCGGCGACTATCGGGGTTCTGGCCTTATCCTGCGTCAATCTGCAACCGCGACTTCTACCCTATCTTTTCGCACTCTGTTTTGGTTTCGGTTATGGAGCTGTTGCCCCGCTTTTCCCCTCAATCGCGGCGGATATATTTCAGGGTAAACATTTCGGCCGCATTTTCGGGCTTCTCTCACTCAATCTGGGTTTCGGCGGAGCGGCCGGAGCCTGGTTCGCCGGTTATATTTTTGACCGCACCGGCTCGTATCAGTTTGCCTTTACTACCGACATCATAGTTCTCTGGCTCTCATGTACCTGTTTCTGGTTTGCGGCACCACGTAAAATACGTCTCAGCCGGAACCGCACCAACCAGGCAAAAATGAATGGTTGACAAAACCTTAACTAACTGTTTATCTCCAACTGTCAACGAAGCCCTATATCTCTAAACTAAATTTTTTCACCAGAGTCGATATGCTGAAATCAATAATCAATTTTTTCTATGCTTTGCGCAGTATCATCATTATCGTTCCCAACACCTTTTTCTGGGCCTTAACCGGAACTATCTCAACCTTTACACCCTGGGGTCGAGCCGGAATTGAATTTGTCGGCAACTGGTGGGGGTGGATAAATTTACGTTTCAACGGGGTTAAGGTTGTACACCGGGGCCTGGAAAATATAGACCCGAATCAGACCTATATGGTCATTGCCAACCATAAGAGTTATCTCGATATCTACGCAATCTTCAGCTGCCGGGCCCTCTACTGCCTTTTTGTTGCCAAACGTGAACTGACTAAAATTCCCATTTTCGGTACGGCTCTGAGCCGCAGCGGATCAATCATCATCGACCGCGGCAACCGGCGTCAGGCGATTGAGAAATTACAGACTCAGGGAAAAATTCTGAAAAAAAACGGAATATCGATTATTCTTTTTGCCGAAGGCACCCGGATTCCGGCATCGATCCCCCTGGGAAAGTTCAAGAAGGGTGGATTTGTCCTGGCCTGCCAGCTCGGTCTGCCGATCCTGCCTTTAACCATAAGCAACACCGGCAACCTGCAGCCCAAGGGCAAGATAGCCATCAAACCGGGCACCATAACCATGACCTTCAGCCCGCCGATCATGACCCCCGCCAATTACAGCAAAGCTGAGATTGAAAAAATTATGGAGGAGACCAGAGAAGCTATCGCCGCTCACCTTTAACTGCTGCTCGCAATACGCTCATTTTAATTCAGCCATTGGCGGAGATATCTCCTGGGAAGAAAAAAACTCATGACTACCTGGCAGCCACCTTGCCGAAATCAGACAGAGAAGATAGTTGAAATTCTCGTAACAGGATTTTGACCTGATCATGGATCATTCAAACCTAGCCGGAATACTCTTCAGTAGAGAATCTTGACCACTTCCCCAAGGAAGCCATCGACTTCCATCCTTCCCGATAGTTCCGGAACCTCTTTAACGGGAAGATTGCCACAGGCATGCAGGAGATCCCCGCGGCACTCCTGCTGCGCTCTATATTTTTCCCGCCAGAAAGGGTGCTGTTCACATACCGCCGACGGCAGCAGTTTATTCAAGATAAAACCGTTTACCCCGATATTAAAATCCGCGAGTGACCCGGCTATGTCCAAAGCCTGTTCCACCGGCAGAGGTTCCGGATTGGCAACTATCCAGGCCCGGGTATCGTTGCTTAAAAGCTCAATAATCTTAGCTGTTAACTTCAGCCATTTATCGATCAAAGCCAGCGGATCGACCTTGTTGAAGACACTTTTCACCCTCATATAGACCTTTTGCGCCTGCGTCAGGTGGGAGTAAAAAAGCTGCTGGATAAAAAGCAGATTGAGTGTCGTTACCGTTGGGGCCGTATCCCAGACGATGGTTTCATAATCTCCTGATTGAGCCATAGTCAGAAGATAGTCCAGCATAAACTCCTCATCAATCCCCGGAGCTCCCTCAATATAGTCGATAATCTCCCTTCCAACCGGCAGAAAAGATGAGAGTACCGTATATATCTCATCGGCAAACTTATCCCGCCAGAGATCGAGCACCAGTTTACGGGTCAACTCAACCGCATCCAGATTTACCGCTACCGGAACGACACTCTGATCAAGCGGGCAATTAAATATCTTAGAGAGCGATCCGGAAGGATCGGTCGAAATCAAAAGGGTCGGGCCGGTTTGAGCATAGTACAGAGCGCTGGCCACGGACATAGTCGTTTTGCCGACTCCGCCTTTTCCGGTAAACATCTCAATCTTTGTCATACTTATATCACCCGGGGTCCATAAATGAAAAAGGTTCCGGCAAAACCGAAACCTTTAGTTAAGATAACAAGCTACTCACTCCAACTTTAACCGGCAGTACTTTTTTTCACTCATCCTCTATCAACAACGAAAATGCCTCGCTGAAATAGACATACCCCGTCCACATCGTATAGATAAAAGCGATCCAGAGAAAGAATATACCCACGGCATGTGAGTTTGCCCCGAAAAATGGATAATGGATAACCAGAGCCACGACCGCTATCATCTGAAAAGTTGTCTTATATTTCGCCATTACACTGACCGCAATCGTTCGGCCGCGGTCGGCGGCTACCGCCCGCAAACCGGTAACCGCAGTTTCCCGGCAAAGGATAAGACAGACGATCCAGGCTGGAGCCCGGTGCATATAAACCAGCATCACCATGGTTGACAAAAGGAGAATTTTATCCGCCAGAGGGTCTAAGAGTCGACCTAGATTGGATTCGTAATCGTATTTCCGGGCCATATAACCGTCAAGACCGTCGGTTATCGCAGCTCCGACCACCAGCAGGGCGGTCAACAGATTCAACCAGCGATTACCGGAGTAGAGTAGAACTATGATCAGGGGAACAACCAGGATACGACTTAAAGTAAGGAGGTTGGGAAGATTTGCGGGTTTTTTAACATATTGGCGAGTTCTGCCCAGAACTGACAGACAACTCTCCTTAAAAACAGTTGAAAAACTTCCGTCTTGGGTCATATTTTATTTATCCGTTCTTTCAAGTCTTTACCGACCTTGAAAAAAGGTAAACGCTTGCGGCTTACCTCAATCGATTCTCCGGTTTTGGGATTACGGCCGGTGTAACCTTTATAGTACTCGATATGGAAACTGCCGAAACCCCGTAGTTCGATTCGCTCCTCATCAAGCAGGGCCTGTTTCATACTGTCGACAATAAGATTGACAATAGTCTCAGAGACCTTTAGCTTAATGTCGGCACGATTTACCAACTCTTCAATCAGATCAGATTTATTCATCTAGAAAACCTTTTTTTGTATAATAAGCTAGGCGAAGGCCCGCAAGATTAAGCGTTTCTAACTTAAGATCCATACCCGATCAGCCGGGATTATCAAGACACAATATTTCTGAGACATTCCGAGCAGGACAGATACCAAACTAGATATTTGCAAACTGATATAAAAAGAGGATCAGTCGGAGTACCTTATCGGTCAGACACTAAATATCTTAATTCATTAGCAATATCTAATTACCCTTGTCAAGGAAAAATTAACAGTTTATAAAGATGAAGAGCCTGAAACACTCTCTTTTTAACCGGCTACTACGTTAACTTCAAAATTAATATAAGAAACAATCAATATATTCATGTGTTTGTAGCCTCTGTCGGGTTTTCCTTTATGCAAAATTATCTTTTTCAAGAAATCCGATAAATCATTCCTCTACGATTTCCGACCGCGACCCTCCCGGGCGCGAAAAAAGATTTTGACCGGAACTCCGTAAAAACCGAAGTGGTCGATTATCCTGTTTTCCAGGTAGCGGCAATAGGAGGCTTTGATACCTTTAACCTTATTGACAAAGAAAATAAAAGTCGGAGGGGCGCTGCGGGCCTGAGTAATAAAATAGAATTTCAACGGTCGCCGTTGAATCAGCGGATGCTGATGAGCAACGACAACATCGGCAAGCCAGCGGTTGAGTTCACCGGTACCGATGCGCCGGCTGTAGATATTGTACAGCCCCTTCAAGGCGGGGAAAAAAGTTTTCAGCCCCTTACCGTTTTTTACCGACAGTTCCATAACCACAGGCTTATGAATACCGGTCAGGCGATAGGCTAAGTCCTCTTTCAATGCCGCCAGCTTACGCCCCCGGTCAGAGACAAAGAGATCGGTTTTATTAAAAGCGTAGATAACCGCTTTTCCTTTCTCATGGGCGAGAGCGGAGATCTGCAGGTCCTGATCCGTAATTCCGGCGGTGGCATCGATCATCAAGATAACGATATCAGCAAAATCGACCGCTCTCATGGTAGCGACATTGCTGAGACTTTCAACCGTCTCCCGGACCTTTGCCTTGCGCCTGAGTCCGGCCGTATCGAGAAAAAGATACTCCTTATCCTGGTTGACAATCGAAAGCTGCACCGCATCAACGGTGGTTCCGGGGCGACCGCTGGTAGTCAGACGTTCACTACCGGAGAGATAGTTAAGCAGTGAAGATTTGCCGACATTGGGTTTGCCGACAACCGAAACCCTGATAACGGCATCATCACCACTACTCTCTTCGACCGTCGCGGCCGCTTCCGGCAGCAGTTCGGCCAGCGCCTCTTTCAGCGCCGCAATCCCCTCGCCGTGTTCGGCTGAAACGTGATGAATTTCAGCCATTCCCAGAGAGTAAAAGTCGACACTGTCAGCTCTGACCCGGGGTGATTCGCACTTGTTGACCACCCAGAGAATCGGTTTCCCGCTCCGGCGCAGATAACGGGCCAGTTCGCCGTCTTCGGAGGCAACTCCGCTCTGACCATCGAAAAGCAGGATAATAATATCGGCCTCATCGACCGCCGCCCGGGTCTGGCGGCCGACATCTTTCTGCAACTCATCCTCACTGCCGAAAACCAGGCCTCCGGTATCAACCAGCAGACACTCTTTACCCTCAACCTCAAGATCAGCAAAAATCCGGTCCCGGGTAACTCCGGGTATATCAGCGACTATCGCCCGGCGAGCCTTTAGCAGACGATTAAAAAGAGTCGATTTTCCGACATTCGGCCGGCCAACAATCGCAACGCATTTTTTCATTACAAATAATCCATATCAAATAACATTAGTAAAACTTTTTTAAGGTTGTAAACTTTCTAATATGATTTAGACTTTTTTGCAAGCCCATCACTCTAATTTAAGGGCCGCAAGCGAAGTTATAACTGCAGTTTTCACTTGCAAAAATTTGATTGTTGCTGTATAGGCAACTTCCGATATCTAAAGCCTCCCGCCCGTAAGGCGTGTGGCTTTTTTTGAAAGTATCAACAACCAACTAAACCCCGAATTTGAGCAAACATATATGTCACCATCGAAAAAAAATCAGGATATGAAGCCTTTTTATAAGAATCTGGCTCTCTGGCTTGTGATCTGTCTGGTCATGATCATGGTCTTTAATGTTTTCAATGCTCCCCAGACGGCAAAAAACGAAATCAGTTTCAGTGATTTTATCGATATGGTGGATTCCGGCCAGATCAGTGAAGTCACGATTCAGGGCCGCGACATCTCCGGGACCAAGGGGACAACGGCTTTCAAAACCTATGCACCGGATGATCCCACCCTGATAAAATTATTACGTGACAAGGGTATCCGCATCAGTGCCAAGCCTGAAGATCAGTCTCCACTCTGGCAGTCGATCTTGATATCATGGTTTCCGATGCTGCTGCTGATCGGTGTCTGGGTCTTTTTCATGCGCCAGATGCAGGGCGGCGGCGGCAAGGCGATGTCTTTCGGTAAAAGTCGGGCCAAACTGCTGACCGAAGACCAGAAAAAGGTGACGTTCAAGGATGTTGCCGGCATTGAAGAGGCTAAAGACGAACTTGAAGAGATCATCAATTTTCTCAAGGAGCCAAAAAAATTCACCCGTTTAGGCGGTAAAATTCCTAAAGGCGTGCTGCTGGTCGGTTCACCGGGAACCGGTAAAACGCTTCTCGCCAAAGCGATTGCCGGTGAGGCTGAAGTACCCTTCTTCAGCATCAGTGGTTCCGATTTTGTGGAGATGTTTGTCGGGGTCGGGGCCTCCCGGGTCCGGGATCTTTTCACTCAGGGCAAAAAGAACGCCCCCTGCCTGATTTTTATAGATGAGATCGATGCGGTCGGCCGCCATCGCGGGGCCGGTCTCGGCGGCGGTCATGATGAGCGGGAGCAGACCTTGAACCAGCTCCTGGTGGAGATGGACGGTTTCGAATCCAATGATGGGGTTATTCTACTGGCGGCCACCAACCGGCCCGATGTTCTCGATCCGGCCCTGCTCCGCCCCGGCCGCTTCGACCGACAGGTAATCGTCCCCAACCCGGATGTCAAAGGACGGGCGGGCATCCTTAAAGTCCATGCCCGCAAGGTACCGCTTGCTCCGGACGTTGATCTCAATATTGTCGCTCGCGGCACCCCGGGATTTTCCGGAGCCGATCTCGCCAACCTGATTAATGAAGCCAGTCTTCTGGCTGCCCGAACCGATAAAAACGAAGTTGAGATGACTGATCTTGAAGAGGCCAAGGACAAGGTCATGATGGGAGCGGAACGCCGCAGCCTGGTCATCAGCAAAGATGAGAAGACCAATACCGCCTACCATGAATCAGGACACGCTCTGGTGGCCCGTTTTCTGCCCGGCACCGACCCGGTTCATAAGGTTACAATCATCCCCAGGGGCCGGGCTTTGGGTCTGACCCAGCAGTTGCCCATAGATGAACGTCACACCTATAACAAGGATTACCTGATTAACAATATCAAAGTGTTAATGGGAGGCCGGGTAGCTGAAGAGATAGCTCTGGGACATATTACTACCGGAGCCGGCAATGACATTGAAAGAGCCACCGAAATCGCCCGGAAAATGGTTTGTGAATGGGGCATGGGCAAGATGGGACCGGTAAGCTTCGGCAAAAAGGAAGAGCATATTTTCCTTGGTCGCGAGATGTCTGAAAACCGGAATTTCAGCGAAAAAACTGCCGTTGAAATCGATGACGAAATTAAAGAGATCGTTCATAACGCCTATATCGAGGCCAAACAGCTGATAACTGAACACCGCCAGCAACTTAATGCTCTAACTGAAGCTCTGCTTGAGAGAGAGAGTATCAACGGCAGTGAAATCGACAAGATTATCGGCTTGGAAACCCCTGAGGTTGAGGACCATAGCGAAGAAGATAATGAATGAGAGCCGCCGCCCTTCCCGGATTCGGCTGCTCGACCGTAAGTGGAAGATCAAACGGGTAATCGCGGCAAAAAAATCGATGAAACCAGATGTCATCGTGGCCGCCAGGAACGGCAGATACATAGTTGCTAAAGATTTCCGCAATAAACCCTGGATTATCCGTTCTCTCTGGGGACCGTTCAATATTATGTATGAAAAGTTCATTCTCCAGAAACTTGAAGGTGTCAACGGAATTCCGGCTTTTGTCGGACTCGAAGATTACGGTTGCATGCTTATCAGCTACATCGATGGAGATGAAATAAAAAAATCAAAGGATCATCTTGCCCCCGACTATTTTACCAAGCTGCTGCGGATAGCTTCAGAGATCCATTCCCGGGGGGTTCTGCACTTAGATCTCGGTCACAAAACTAACGTCATGGTCAAAGAGGACGGAAGTCCGGCGATAATAGATTTCAATACGGCTCTCTATCTCCCCTGCAACCTCTTTTTTTCCCCCCTGCTACACCTTCTGGCAAAAATCGATGAGCTCTCAATCCTGCGATTAAAGCTCCGATTCACCCCTCAGGATACCGACCTTAAGGAAAGAATCCGTATAAAAAAATTCATGCGTTTAAGAAAACTGTGGATTTTTGATAAATTTTCACGTAGAATTACCAATATGACAAAAAAACAGACCGAAACTTCATCTTCAGCCCAACAGTAGATTAAAATGCGTAACTATTACGTCAGACTTATCGATATTCGATCCCCTCAAGATGCGGCCGCATTGATAGATCAGATCGGCAGTGATCGACATGGGATAGCCTTGATGAAGAATAAGATGGTTCACTACAACTTTCGAGTCGGGCCGTTGCCGGCGGCAGCCGCCAATATCATAAAACAGGAGATGCTCTCGGTCGGGGGCGAAGCCGCGGTTACCCGTGGAGTGATCAACTGCAGCGCCGTCGACTCGGACGCGATCTTAAGCGCGACCCGGAAACAGTTCAGAAAATTCTGCCGGAAACTCAGAGCCCAGCCTTTTTCTCTCGCTCTGATGGCCGATCAGATCGAATCAGCCTTAAAAGCCAGAGAAAAAAGTACAGGGTTGCCTTTTAAATGCCGCGGCCTGGATGTCGATTTGAAAGAGCGCTCCCTGATTATGGGAATTCTCAACATAACTCCCGATTCGTTCTCCGACGGCAACCGTTTTTTCACCCTGAATGACGCCCAAAAACAGGCCCGCAGACTGGTTGCCGACGGAGCCGACATCATTGATATCGGCGGGGAATCTACGCGGCCCGGAGCGGAAAAAGTCAGTCTTAAGGAAGAACTTCAGAGAGTTTTACCAGTCATTGAAGCTTTGCGCTGTGAATTCCCGGAGCTGCCACTTTCCATCGATACCTATAAATCCGAAGTGGCGGCAGCGGCCATCCAGTCAGGAGCCGACCTTATCAATGATATCAGCGGTTTCCACTTCGACTCCAATATGGCTCGAGTGGCGGCGGAGACTAAAGCCTATTGCTGCCTGATGCATATCCAGGGAACTCCTGAAGCCATGCAGAACAACCCCGTTTATGAGGATCTCTTCGCTGAAATCAGCGCCTACTTTGAAGAGAGCATCGGCATCGCTCTGGCCGCCGGAGTAGAACGAAACAGAATCATCCTTGATCCCGGTATCGGTTTCGGCAAGACCCTGAACCACAATCTGCTGCTCTTAAAATATCTCTCCGAATTTACCGGTTTCGGTCTACCTCTGCTGCTGGGTACTTCCCGAAAATCGTTCATCAGTAAGCTGACCGGCGCCGATGTCAATGAACGGCTTCCGGCTTCACTGGCAACTGTCGCCCAGGGTTTGAGTAATGGTGCCAACATTGTCCGGGTACACGATGTGGCCGCGACAAGACAGGTTTTAACTGTGATCGATGCGATTAATCACAGTCAACGTTGAACAATGTAGAAATCAACTATGATCGAATTTATTGAGACTCTGATAAACAGCCGCTGGCTCGATTTTCTCGACATTATCATTGTCGCTTTCCTTATCTATCAGGTACTGCTCATCATCCGCGGGACCCGGGCCTTTCAGATTCTGCTCGGGCTTTTTCTGATTTTTATCGCCTACCAGTTCTCGCTGCTGCTGGGATTTTATACCCTGCACTGGATTCTCAACGGTTTTCTGAGTTCAATCGTTATAATTGTCATTGTCCTCTTCCAGAATGAGTTCCGCCGAGCCCTGGCCAAATTCGGGACAACATCATTTGCCCTGAATCCTGCGGCGGAATTGAGCTATCTCGACAAGGTCATTAAGGCCTGCACTACTATGTCCTTAAAAAGAATCGGGGCGCTGATAGTTTTCACCCGGGAAAATAAACTTCCGGTTATCGTTGAAGGCGGCATTGAGATCGACGCGGTGGTCAGCGATGCCATGCTTTTAAGTATATTCAATCCGAGCGCCCCAATCCATGATGGTGCGGTTATCATCGATAACGGCCGAATCGTGGCCGCAGGCTGTTTTCTTCCCCTGGCAATTGAACCGATGATCGACAAGGTCTACGGTACCCGGCACCGGGCGGCTATGGGAATTTCCGAAGATACCGACGCGGTCGTGGTTGTGGTTTCGGAAGAGACCGGGAAGATTTCCCTCTCTATCGGCGGCAAGATTACGAAAGAGCAGAATCCCGAGTCTTTAGGCCGGATTCTCAATAAATTATTTACCCCGCAGCGAAAAAAATCGGGTTTAGTCGCATCGCTGCGCAACATTTTCCGCAACTGAAGCTGTAATATCTATGGAACAGATAAGATCGATATTTTTCAAAAACCTGACGTTGAAAATTTTGTCACTGATTTTGGCTTCAGCCCTCTGGTTTTTCGTCTCCGGTCGGAGTAAAACGGAACTGGCACTGAGTGTTCCGGTGGAATTCACCTCCCTTCCAGCCGCCATGAACATCGTCAACAAGGTTCCGACCAGCATCCATATCCGGGTCAAAGGAACCAAGACTCTGTTGCGGCCGCTGACCGCAAATCCACCATCGTTAAGCGTTGATATGTCCCGCTCAAAAAGCGGCAAAAACGTTATTCATTTAGCTCAGGAAACCTTTAACGGGCTGCCTCTGGGAGTAGATGTAGTTAATCTCGATCCCGACACCTTAACCCTCTACCTCGACCGTTTTATCGAAGCTACCCTGCCGATCAAATTGAAAACAGAAGGTAGTCCACCCCGGGGTTTTCAAGTCAGAGATATCTCGATTTCACCAAATTCAGCCCGATTCAGAGTTTCTGAAGAGTACTTGAAAGAACATGCTACGGTATTTACCGAACCGGTCGATTTAAGCCAGTTACGGAAGACCACAACCCTCCCGGTCACGCTGATGGCACCTCCGGGGGAGTTGAAACTCAGTAATCTAGAGACCAAGATAACCGCTACCATTACTATCGGTGAAGCCCTGGCCCAAAGGGTAATTAAAGGCATCAGAATCAACTTTCTCAATCGTAATGACGATCTCGGGCGCATTGGTATCAGCAACTACTTTGTCGACCTGGTGGTCGAATGCCCGCTCCTGATGCAGGTTGATGATATTCGAAAAAAGACCAATATCAGTGTTGATCTCGGTAAACTCAAGGTCGACAGTGAAAACAGTTATAATACCCTCCCGGTCAAGGTATCTCTACCGAAAACCGTCAAGCTTCTGGCCATGGATCCGACCGAAGTTGAGATAGTTTTCAAGAAAAAATAACCGCTCAGCCGGATTTGATGAACACAGGAATTTATTATGGGAAAATTATTCGGCACCGACGGCGTCCGGGGCATTGCCAATATTGAACCGATCACCGCGGAAACCGCCCTGCAGATCGGCCGGGCGGTGGCTCATATCTGCAAGGAAAAAGAGCACCGGCACAAGATTATCATCGGCAAGGACACCAGACTTTCCGGATATATGCTGGAAAGCGCTCTGGTCTCCGGCATCTGCTCCATGGGGGTTGACGCTCTGCTTATCGGCCCGTTGCCGACTCCGGGCATCGCCTTTATTACCCGCAGCATGCGGGCTGATGCGGGCGTTGTGATATCCGCTTCACACAACCCCTTTCAGGATAACGGCATCAAGATCTTCTCACGGGACGGATTCAAACTTCCAGACCACATTGAGAGCAAGATTGAAGATCTGATTTTCAATCAGACCATTGACCAACTGCGGCCGACGGCTGATGATATCGGCAAGGCTTTTCGTATTGATGATGCCAACGGCCGCTATATCGTTTTTCTTAAAAATACCTTCCCCGACGGACTCACCCTGGAGGGGATGAAAATCGTTATTGATTGCGGTAACGGCGCCTCTTATAAGGTCGCCCCGGCGGTGTTCAGTGAACTCGGGGCGGAGATTATCAGTATCGGCATCAGTCCGGACGGCACCAATATAAACGCAGGCTGCGGTTCCCTCTACCCGGAAAAACTGCAGGCTGCGGTAATCGAAGAAAAGGCTGATCTCGGCATCGCTTTCGATGGTGACGCCGACCGGGTTATCTTTGTCGATGAACAGGGCCTGATCGTTGACGGTGATCAGGTCATGGCTATCTCCGCCCTGCACATGCAGAAGCAGAATGACCTGGCCAAAGATACCGTAGTGGCCACGGTCATGAGCAATATGGGGCTGGAAAAGGTTCTGGATAAAGCCCGGATCAATCTGGTCAGAACCCAGGTCGGAGATCGTTATGTGGTGGAAAAGATGCGGGCGGATGGTTACAACTTCGGTGGAGAACAGTCAGGACATCTGATCTTCATGGATCACAACACCACCGGTGACGGCATTCTCTCGGCCCTGCAGATTCTGTCAGTTATCGTCTCTACCGGAAAACCGCTCTCCGAATTGGCCAAAGTTATGGAGATCTTCCCTCAGGTTCTTATCAACACCCCGGTCAAAGAGAAACTGCCGCTAAACGAGGTACCCGCCCTCACCCGTCACATAGAAGAGGTGGAGGGGGCGATAAAAGGGCGCGGCCGCCTTCTGATCCGCTATTCCGGCACCGAAAACAAGCTGCGGGTGATGCTCGAAGGCGAAAATCTGGATGAAATCAGAAAACATGCCGAAGAGTTGAGTGATTCAGTCAGCAAACTGCTTGGATAAAACCTTTTTTATGATACCGTCGCTGTCCAGCAGTAGTTCTGAACGCAACTGTTTCGGCGTAGCGTGCGGGACAAAGTGATCAGGAATAGCAGTAATTACCACTCCGGCCGAACGGATGTCTCTGGACGCCATAAACTCCAGCACCCCGGAACCAAATCCTCCAACCCCGGCATTTTCCTCAAAAGTAAAGACCCGGCTGAAATTTTTAAGCACCGTTTCAAGCAGCTCTTCATCAAAAGGCTTAACAAAACAACAATTGACCACCTGGCAGTCAAGCTGATGCTTATCAGCAAGCTCTGAAGCCGCAGTCAGAGCCGGAGCAACACAGGAACCGACCGCCAGCAGAGCCGCATCCCGACCCTCCCGTAAGATCTCCCAACGTCCCAGTTCAAGCGCCTTAAATTCACTCTCCATCTCGACTCCGAAGCCACTGCCCCGGGGATAACGAATGGCCGAGGGCGAGGAGTAACTCAAGGATGAAAAGAGCATATGCTGAAGTTCATTTTCATCTTTAGGAGCCATGATTATCATATTCGGAATCATCCGCAGATAGGAGAGATCAAAACTTCCGTGATGAGTCGGGCCATCTTCGCCGACAACCCCGGCCCGATCGAGACAGAGGGTCAGGGGCAGGTTCTGGAGAGCGACATCGTGAATTACCTGATCAAAGGCCCGCTGCATAAAGGTTGAATAGATAGCCACAAAAGGATGCAATCCCTGGCTGGCCATTCCCGCGGCCAGGGTTACTCCGTGCTGTTCCGCGATGCCGACATCGTAAACCCGGTCAGGAAATTTTTCCGCCATAAGCTCAATCCCGGTTCCCGCCGGCATGGCGGCCGTAATCCCGACCACCCGCTTGTCCAGAGCCGCAAGTTTGGTCAAAGTCCGGCCGAAAACCGAAGTATAACTGGGCGGTGCCGGTTTTGCAGAAGTGATTTTAGCTCCATTGGCTATCGCAAAAGGGCCGACTCCATGAAATCCGCTGGGATCAGCTTCGGCCGGAATATATCCTTTACCTTTTTTGGTGACCACATGAACCAGTACCGGCCCGTCAAGCTGGCTGACATTCTCGAAGGTTTCTACCAGAGCCTCAAGATCGTGGCCGGGAAGCGGCCCGACATACTGAAAACCCAGGTCCTCGAAAATCGTTCCAACCGGGATTACAAAACCCTTGAATGACTCTTCCGCCCGCTTGACCATCTTGAAAACACTTTCACCAACTCTGGGAATATTGGTAAGAACAGATTTCACATCATGACGAAAACGGTTGACCGTTGAACCGGTGAGAATCCGGTTGAGATAGGCCGACATGGCCCCGACATTGGGTGAGATCGACATCTCATTATCATTTAAGACAACAATCAGATCCCGATCCAGAGCCCCGGCATGATTTAGAGCTTCAAAAGCTATTCCGGCACTCATTGAAGCGTCACCGATAATGGCGACGCTGCGCTGTTTCCGCTCTAACTGCTCGGCGGCCAGAGCCATCCCCAGTGCCGCTGAAATGGAAGTGGAACTGTGGCCTACCCCGAAACAATCATACTCGCTTTCACTACGTTTGGGAAAGCCGCTGAGCCCGCCGGACTGGCGCAGTGAAGCGAAATTTTTCATCCTCCCGGTAAGGATCTTGTGGGCATACGCCTGGTGACCGACATCCCAGACCAGAAGATCTCTGGGAGTCGTAAAAACGTAGTGCAGCGCGATGGTCAGTTCAACCACTCCTAAAGATGAAGCCAGATGACCGCCTGTCCGGGATACAGTCTCGATAATCATCTGCCTGATTTCGCTCGCCAGCTGCGGCAGAGAGGCGCTGTCAAGTGCTCTTAAATCTTCAGGGCTCTCTATTTTTGTCAATATATTTTCCATTGCAACTCTTTTCCCGCCTTTGATTCAGGCTCCGTTTGAGGAAGACTCAAAGCAAATCGTTTAAGGTATAATCATAGCTGTCGACAATCTTTTTCAGGCGCTGCAGGGCCGTCTTTTCCAACTGCCGGATACGCTCCCGGGTCAATCCCAACTCTTTACCGATCTCCTCTAAAGTCGAACCATCCTCATCGAAAAGACCAAATCTTTTACTGATAACCAGCCGTTCTTTAGGGCGCAGTTCGTCAAGCCAGCAGAGGATTATTTTTAAGCGCAGATCCTGATCCAAAATTTCAAAAGCGTCACTGCCGTTCTTATCGGCCAGTTGATCCAGAGCCAGGGTTCCGGAAGCAAAGCTGTTCTCATCGCGATCACCGCTGAGGCTGTTGCCCGAGGTAAGACTGACCAGATTGTTGAGCCGGGCTAAAGCCGGAGTAAATGAGGTAAAGGTATAGTTGAGATATTCCGCCAACTCTTCGAAACTTGGTTCACGATTAAATTCACGAATAAATTTCTGGCGCCCTTTTACATAGGTATTAAACTCATCAACCACGTGAACCGGCAGCCGGATAAGTTTGCTCTGACTGATAAGGGCCCGGTTCATATACTGACGAATCCACCAGGCGGCATAGGTCGAAAAACGGCAGTTGAAGCTCGGATCGAAACGTTCGACGGCCCGAATCAGACCCAGGTTGCCCTCCTCAATCAGATCATCGATCGGCAACCCCCGATTCTGATAACTTTTGACCAGATGAACAACCAGCCTGAGATTGGCCTCGATCATCTGCCGCCGGGCCTTTTCATCACCGGCCTGAATCCTGCGGGCGAGTTCGATCTCCTCACTCTCTTCGAGTAGCGGGATCGTCCGGATATCATCCAGATACGAGCCTAAAGCCCCGCCCGAAAAATAATGTTTATCATCTGACGCCATGCCGTCCTACCAGTTTAACAAAACTGCAGCCTAAAAGACGTTCACTCTGAAACTCGTTTTCGCCATGTCTGGTGATCCGGTAAAGATGCTGACCCTCCTCTTTAAGAAGAGGAATAATCAAACGCCCGCCGATCATCAGCTGTTCGAGAAAGGTATCGGGTGGTTTGGCAAAGGCTACCGCGGAAACAATAATAGCCGAAAAAGGAGCCGCTTCCGGCCAGCCGTAACTACCGTCGAAGATCTTCACCAGAACATTGCCGCAGCCCAGTTCATCCAGCAGTTGCCGGGCTGGAATCGCCAGAGACCTGAGTCTCTCAATCGCATAAACCTTTTCCACCAGACCGGAAAGCAGAGCCGTCAGATAGCCTGAGCCCATCCCGATTTCAAGTACCTTTTCATCACCTTTGAGCCCCAGTGATGCAAGCATGTAGGCAACTATATAGGGCTGGCTGATAGTCTGTGATTCTCCTATCGGCAGGGCCGAATCACCATAAGCCTGATGCGCCAGACCGGAGGAGACAAAACGGTGACGCGGCACCTGCCGCATGACCTCCAGAACCCGCGGGTCATTGAGCCCGCGCCCGGCGATCTGCTCCTCAACCATTTTTTTACGCGACAGCGAGTAATCCATATCAGCTATTTTCAATATATTTTTCGGCCATGATTGCCGCCGTAGCTCCATCGGCAATGGCGGTTGCCACCTGCCGCAGAGGTTTAACCCGCACATCACCGGCGGCAAAGATACCGGGACACGAAGTCACCGTATCTTCTCCCGCCACGATGTAGCCGCGCTCATCCAGTTTAACCAGATCTTTAACAATCTCACTGTCGGCCTTCATGCCGACATAGATAAAAGCCCCGGCAACCTTTAAGAGACGCTTCTCATCTGTTTTCAAATCTTTGACCAGTACCCCTTCGACCCCGTCATTGCCGACAATTTCCAGGGGGATATGCGACCAGACAAATTCGATCTTGGGATTGGCAAAGGCCCGCTCCTGGACAATTTTTTCCGCCCGCAGCTGATCCCGGCGATGGATAATATAAACCTTGGAGGCAAATTTGGTTAAAAAGAGAGCCTCTTCCACGGCTGAATTGCCTCCACCGATTACCGCCAGTTCCTGATCCCGAAAGAACGCCCCGTCACAAGTGGCGCAGTAGGAGACACCGGCCCCACGCAGCCGCTCCTCGCCGGGAATACCCAGCGGCGTCCAGCCGCTGCCGGTTGCCACGATCAGACTTTTGCAGTAAAGCACCTCATCCGCACCACAAGCAACATTAAACCCATCACTTAAACGCTCGATCTTTAGACCTTCCTTGAACTGGCGTACTTCCAGACCGAAACGTTTAGCCTGAGTTTCAAACAGCGGTCCGATCTCGGCTCCGGCAATACCTTCGGGAAAACCGGGGTAGTTATCAACCATTTCAGTTGTCGCAATCTGGCCGCCGAGCATCATCTTTTCGAGCAGAACACACTTTAAGCGGGCGCGGGCCGCGTAGAGGCCGGCGGTCAACCCGGCCGGACCGCCACCGATAATCAGCACATCGAAACGGTTTTCACTATCTGACATAATCCTCTCCTGATAAATAGCTTAAATTAAGGAATAATACTTAAACTCCCTCTCCTTATAATTATCCTTCATGTAGATTAAACTTTTTCAAACTGTAGACAAAAGTTCCGGGCGAAAACTTAGCCGGCAGGGAATAACGCCGCAGCCTTAAACCTACCCGACCGCTGGCGCTTGAGATCTCCACCGCCTGCGGCATAATTTTTTCATTCTCCAGTTTTTTCATCTTAAAGAGTCTGACCTGCAGCGGCTCACCATTCGACATCGCGATCGTTTTAGTTAAATTTAGATCATCCCCGTTGCCGACGGATTGATATCTGACAGAAAGATTATCAGCATAATTTCCCGCATCGGCGGCCGGGCCGCTAAAGAGCAGTGGCCAGAACTTAAAAAAACGGCTCGTAATAGTTTGCAACTGTTCACCCTTGTCATCCGGCAGCAGCTTGTCGAGATCAACGGCCCGACCGTGCCAGGTCTCCTGCCGGCGGGAATCGGACAACCAGTACTGCCGATCGTTGATCAGGAGCTGACCGGCAACCGAACCCCAGGGCGTCAGCCACTGGATTTTCAACTGTTCCGGCGACCGCAAAAAGAGCCGGACGCGATATTTCCCGTGATCTCCCTGTGCCGCTTCCCAGGAGAGGATCGCATCAGCCTTTAAGGTTTCAATCGGCAGCAGCCGCTGCCACTGCTGTTTGCTTGAAGCTTGATCATTGAGTCTGGAAAGCGGCTTAACCTCCATTCGGGTACAGGCCGCCAACACCAGTAGAACTGAAAAGCCGAAACAGAAACGATATCTATATACACTAAATTTCATAAGAGTACAGCGCAAGTTGCCGCAGTTTGCCGGAAAAAGTCTTAAAATCCATCTCTGATACGGCTATTTCCCTAAAGATGCTAGCGTTGAAAATGCTTCTCTATCTGCCGCCGATCCAGCCTGAAATAGAAGGGCCGGCCATGCGGACAGGTATGGGCCAATGGAGTCTGATCAAGTTTTGACAAGAGTGATTTTATCTCACCGAACGAAAGTTTGTGGCTGGCTTTAACCGCCATGCGGCAGGCCAGAGGAGCCAGCATTTCATCGATACTCTCCAGTTTATCACCGCTGCCGCCGGCATCAAAATCGGCCAAAGTTTCCCGGAAAACCTTCTCCATCTCCAAGCCGTCAACCAGCAGCGGTACGGCACGCAGAAGCAGGGTTCCCGAACCCAGAAAATCAAATTCGAAGCCCAAACGGCCAAGTTTATCCCGGTATTTACAAGCCATCTCCTCTTCTACAAGGGAACATTCGATCTGCAGCGGCAGCAGCAGATGTTGGGCCGGGCCCTCTCCGGAACGCTGCTTTTTCAATTTTTCAAACAGTACCCGTTCGTGAGCGGCATGCTGATCAAGCATATAGCACTCATTTACGGACTGTAAAACAATATAGGCATCCCAGAGGACTCCGACAATGGTCATGGTGGAAAAAAATCCGGAGTCAGAATCGCTGAAACCGGGTAACGCTTCAAATTGACTTGTGGTCAAATCCGAGCGCCAGCGGCGTCCGGCTTGACGATTTTCATCCCGAATCAGTCCCCGCCCGGGGGAGTTATTCTGTGTACCGGAATCCGGTTCATAAAAAGCCGGCGGCAGCTGAGTTTCAACTACACACTGATCAGAATTTCCCGAATCACTTGTATCAGAAAAAGAACCAGAACCATATCCCGCGACCGGAGAGCTCTCCCGAATTTTATGCGGAGTGGTAAAAGCGGTGAAATTATCGACCGCGTCATACGTCGGATAACCACTTAACGACTCCAGCACCGCCTGGCGAATGAGCCCAAAGAGGCGGCCGCCGTCGGCAAAACGAACCTCCTCTTTGGCCGGATGCACATTGACATCAACCACCCCGGCGGCAACTGTCAAGAAAAGTACGGCCGCCGGATAGCGGCCCCGGGGCAGGGTCCCCTCGTAGGCTTTAAGCAGGGCCTGAAGCAGGGCTTTATCCCGTACCGCCCGCCGGTTGACAAAGAAATAGAGCTGCCGGCTGTTGGCACGCTGAATTTGGGGCAGAGAGACATAGCCTCTCAGCTTAATCTCATCCCCCCCGCTCTCCGGAAGAGCCCGCAAATCACTCTCCGGATCAAGTTTCAATACCGCTGCGACCCGGTCGATTTCACGATCGCCCCGGGTAAAGTTGAGCCGTTGGCGACCGTTATGTTCAAGCTCAAAGGAGCACTCGGGATGGGAGATGGCGAAACGCTGCAGGCGCTCGAGAATCGCCCCTCTTTCGGTATTTGTGGTTTTAAGAAACTTTTTTCGGGCCGGTACTGAATGAAAAAGATTTTTAACCACAACTCTGGTACCGACCGGTGCCGCTGCCGCCTCCTCCAGAATTCCACCGCCGGCCGAAACCCGGAGCCTGACGCCGGCCTCCATCCGCCGGTTCCGGGTGGTCATGGAAAAATCTGAAACTGAAGCGATGCTGGGCAGAGCCTCGCCCCGAAAACCGTAACTTGTTACCCCGAAAAGATCAGCGGCGGAAACAATCTTACTGGTCGCATGCCGCTCCAGTGCCAGCCGGGCCTGCCCTGAATCCATACCGTGACCATTATCAACCACCTCAATCAGATCCTTGCCGCCTTCGGCAATAATCACTTTAATCTGGTCGGCTCCGGCATCGAGAGCGTTCTCAACCAGCTCCTTAACTACCGAAGCCGGCCGTTCAACTACTTCACCGGCGGCAATCTGATTACAGACTTCGGGATTAAGACGGCGAATTTCGGGTTCACAGAGATTACTCATAAAATCACATCGCTTCAAAATGTTCGCGGGCTACAGCCGCCGGAACCAGCCGTAAAAAGAGCCGGCAGGCGATAAAAACGACCAGAAAATCATCAACCTGACCAATGCCGGGAATAACAAAATCGGGCAGCAGATCATAGGGGGAGAAAAAGTAGATAACGGCAAAGATGGGAATTAATTTAAGCTTAAAAGCAACCCTTTTATCCCATAACAGGCGCCAGCAGAGCCGGCCTTCCATTAAAGCCCGCTGCCACCAGCCCAAATTACGAAAGAAGGTGTCAGGCCGCAGGCGATTCATAGCTTAATCCACAGCCGCCCCGGCAACATAGTTTTCGACCTCGGCCACCAGAGCTGACAGAAGTTCACTCTCAGGTAATTTTTTCAAGATTTCGCCCTTACGAAAAATAAGGCCCACACCTTTACCTCCGGCAATCCCGAAATCGGCATGCCGGGCCTCACCCGGGCCGTTGACGACACAACCCATTACCGCGATTTTCAAAGGTTTCTCAATATGCGCTAAAGCACCCTCTACTTTTTCCGCCAGTTCGATCAGACCAACTTCGGTACGACCGCAGGTGGGACAGCTGATAAGTTCAATCCCCCGCTGTCGCAAGTCCAGACTTTTGAGAATCTCAAAAGCGACGAAGATCTCCTCTTCCGGAGGGGCGGTCAACGACACCCGCAGGGTATCACCCAAGCCCTCCGCCAGCAGCAGAGCGATCCCGGCGGCCGATTTTATAGCTCCGCGCAATCGGGTTCCGGCCTCGGTGATACCGATATGAAAAGGGTAATCAACCCGCTTCGCCAACTCCCGGTAAGCTGCCAGTGTCGCCGGGACATCAGAAGATTTCAACGATATTTTTATCTCTTCAAAATTCTCATTTTCCAGGAGCCGCACATGGCCTAGCGCACTCTCAACCAGGGCTTCAGGGGTTGGGCCGTATTTAAGCAGCAGTTCCTTTTCCAGGGAACCGCCGTTAACCCCGATACGGATGGGCACGCCCCGATCCTTACAGGCGGAAACCACCTCCCGCACCCGAGCAGCCGAACCGATATTGCCGGGATTCAGACGCAGACCGTCAACCCCCTGTTCGACCGCGATCAGGGCCAGACGATGATTGAAATGGATATCGGCCAGCAACGGAATGGTAATCCGGTCTTTGATCTCGGAGAGAACATAAGCCGCGCTCTCATCCGGAACCGCCACCCGAACCAGCTCACAGCCGACTTTTTCCAACCGTTTAATCTGGGCGACGGTGGCCTGTACATCCCGGGTATCGGTGTTGGTCATAGACTGCACCGATACCGGCGCCCGGCCGCCGATTATTACCCCGCCCAGCTCAATCTGACGACTTTTCCGCCGTTCTTTCAAGACCAAACCATAATCTCCCAACCCGGGCTATCTGGTAATTTTCATCCACTTCGTACGCTCAATTTCTGTTTTTCCAGCGCTGATTACGCCCAAATTGCTGAACTCGTGCTGACGCACTCAAACAGCAGCAATTTTCATGGGCTCCAATCACTGGGGAAAACGACGAAATTTCACGAGAAGTTCCCGAAATTCACCAGATATCCCTGGATTTCTGCGAAGACAAATTTATCATCGAACGAAACTTAATCGCTGAGTTCCAGACATAACATTTATTGTGATAATCCTCAAGTTCAAAAGCCGGGATTGATTAACTTTTACCCCTGCCTTTAAGCAGGTGTCTGGCGGCCAGCAGCGGATGGACTTTGAACATGCGGGGGCCGGCGTAGCGCATCACTTCCTGTATCCGCTGCCGCATGGCCGGTTTGTAGCAGTGAATCTCACATTTACCACAGGTGGTTCGCTGCTCTTTGAGGGGACATTGACGTACCCTGGCCCGGGCATACTCGAGCAGTTCCCGGCACTCATCACAGAGAAAGTCGCCCCCATGCCGCTCTCTCCCGTGCCGCTCTCGACAGAAGAGTTCGACCATAATTTTTATGGTCTTATCTTCATCTGTCATTTCATATGAAATATCTTTTTCTTTCGAAGATTTAGTCATAATTAGTTAAACAAAAACATAAATATACAACAAGGCACGAGATGAGTGAAATAAGGATCGATTTCACTCTTCTCGTGCCTTCGAAATAAGCTTGAAATTCCAGGGTACCCTCTACCCGGTTTCCGTTCCCTAGAAATTCCAGAATTCATCGATTTCAGCATCGCTGAAATCCCATACGGCATTATGCGGCGGAACAACTTCATCAGTAAAAAATTCCGGCAGGCGATCATGGGCGTTAGTGAAACCGGCAGCCTGATTAAAGGCGCGCTCCGTCTTCAACACCGAGGTTCCGAGAGCCGTAACATCATCTACAGTCAGGGAAATACCGAAACGGGCATTGAGCATATCGACAATCGCCGGCAGCGCTGTCGGATCATCCAGAACCGCGAAAGCGACGAAGATGCAGAGCCCGGTACTGTCAACCGCCGCGGTGGCGATCTGCAGATTCCGGGAGAGCTCGACCTGGCCTTCTTTCTGCAGAGGATCGACAAAACCGCCGCATTTAAGGATATTGGTGGCAATCGTATAGCCGATAGTGTGATCAGCCCCCATGGTTGAGGTACAGTAGGTTATCCCGATACCCTTGACCGAACGCGGGTCGTAAGCCGGAATCGCCTGGTCCTTAACTACCGGCACCCGGGTCAGACCGTAAACTTTACCGGTAACTGAAGCCCCGCTGCCGAGAATACGGCCTACCGGGGTTCCGTTTTTAATCTCATCCAGAAGTTTAAGCAGGCCCGGGCCGTCACCGAACTCGATGATTCCGGCCTCCATCGCCAGACCCAGAGTCACGGCGGTCTCAATTGAGTCGATACCGATGTCATCCATCAGGTTGTCGGCCTGAGCCAGGATATCCAGATCGGAGATACAGCAGTGAGCCCCCAGAGCCCAAATGGTTTCATATTCAAAACCCGAGGTGACATATTCACCGTTTTTGTCGACAAAGACCTGAGAGCACTGCATGACACAACCGGCATGACAGCCGTGCTTGACTTTGCCGCCGCGTTCACTGATCATCTCAGCCATCTTCTCGCCACTGATCAACTCATGATCTTCGTAGTGGCCGTAACGGAAATTTTTGGTCGGCAGACCACCGACGGCATCAACGATATTGACCAGAACATTGGTACCATAAGCGCCCAACCCCTCACCGCAAACCGGGTGATCAAGCAGCGCCTTGGCAAAGGTTTTAGCCGCTTCCTTAAACTTATCACTGTCCGCCAGCGGCACACTCTTCTGAGTCCCGGCGGCATCCAGAGTTATATATTTAATCCCTTTGGAACCCATTACCGCGCCCAGACCGCCACGGCCCAGACTACGGAATTTACCTTCCGGATCCTTTACCGAGATATTGGCCGCCAGCTGCTGGCGCTCACCGGCCTGACCGATAGATATAAGCCCGCACTCCTTGTTATCCACAAGATTGAGTTTTTCCACCACCTCAAAATTTCCGCAGCCCACCAGATCATTCTCCGGCGTGATAGTTACTCCGTCGGTGGTGACCTTAAGTGCATAAAACTGACAAGCCGTCGGAACTCCCTCGATAATCAGGGCCTTAATCCCCATCCGGGCCAGGAGCTGGGCTGCCGTTCCCCCGGAATTACTCTCCTTGATAGTTCCGGTCAGCGGACTTTTAGCTCCGGCTGACAGGCGCCCGGAATTAGCCGCCCGGGTACCGGAGAGCAGACCCGGAGCAAAAACCAGTTTATTTTTTTTGCCCAGCGGATGGCAGGTCGGTTCAACCTCAGCAGCGACAATAACGGAGGTCAAGGCCCGGCCGCCGAGCCCCTGCCAGGCAGTTGGCACAGATTCACTCTTTACGCTCAAATCACTCATATCAACCCGCAGAATTTTCTCAGCCATAATTATACCTCCACACCAGAAAGTTAAGAATAAACGACCCCAACAATCTCAAAACAGAGATCGCTTGATTGTAAAGACAACAATCTCAGTTATCTTTGACATAGTCTACGAACAAGGTCAAGCTCATTTTTCTTAAGCTGTAACTCTTCAGGCTGGCAGTAAATCCGGGACCGGGGGCGGATTTTCTCCGCCAGGCGTTAAGATTTCTGTTTTTCCTTACACTCGCTTCGCCCGCATTGCAAAACTCGCTTCGCTCAAACAGTTGCAATGCTTATGGGCTCTAGCTCGCATAAGAAAAACGACGAAATCATTTCCGCAACCGCTTAAGAAAAACCACCCCCGGTCCCTCCTTAAAAGACGGGAGATATTATTTGACCGAATAGATACTTTAAGATTTATATAAGCCCGTAAACTGAGTAGATACCTTGACAACCGTCAATTTATGATTACCTTTTAAGATAGATTATGAAAAATGAGCTGTAAATATTTAGATATTTTCGTAATAATATCTCAATACATAATAGACTATCTGTAACTATTCAACCTAAATATATCCCGTCTTTCTGGAGAGGACGGGGGTGGTTTTTCTTAACACCTAGCGGAGAAAAGCCACCCCCGGCCCCGGGTTTGCTGTCAGGCTGAATAGTTACGACCATTTTTACTTAAACTGTACAAAAAAAATAAAAACGGAGGTTTTTTTAATATGGATACCAACAAATTTACCCAGAAAAGTCAGGAGGCCGTAGCCGCAGCCCAGGAGCTGGCTCTGCGCCGCCACCATCAACAGATCGACAGCGAGCATCTGCTCTTAGCCCTTATCGAACAGCCCGAGGGCCTGGTGCCGCGGCTTTTAGAGAAGATCGGCATCGCTACCGGAGCGGTTGAAAATGCGGCCACACAACTACTGGCCAAAATTCCGGCCGTCACCGGCGCTGGAAGCGGCGGCCAGCTCTACATGAGCCCGCGTTTAGGTCAGGTTTTCGTCAAAGCCAAGGATGAAGCCGAACAGTTTAAGGATGAATATGTCAGTGTAGAGCACCTGCTTTTAGCTCTGGTTTCGACCGATAATGACCCCATGGCCACACTTTTTGATAGTTTCGGTATTACCCGCGAGAAGCTGCTCTCGGTTCTAACCGAGGTTCGCGGTCATCAGCGGGTTACCTCACAGAACCCGGAGACCACCTATCAGGCCCTGGAGAAATACGGCACCGACCTGACCAAAGCCGCGGCCAGAGACAAACTTGACCCGGTAATCGGCCGCGACGACGAGATCCGCCGGGTAATCCAGGTACTCTCGCGCCGGACTAAAAACAACCCGGTTTTAATCGGTGAACCCGGGGTCGGGAAAACCGCCATCGCCGAGGGTCTGGCTCAGCGGATTTTCGTGCAGGATGTACCCGAAAACCTTAAAAACAAACGCCTGATCTCTTTAGATATGGGTGCTCTTATCGCCGGGGCCAAATTCCGCGGTGAATTTGAAGAGCGCCTTAAAGCGGTCTTGAACGAGGTGAAAGAGGCGGAAGGTGAGATCATCCTCTTTATCGATGAGCTGCACACGGTGGTCGGGGCCGGCAAAACCGAAGGTTCAATGGATGCCGGCAACCTCTTGAAACCGCTTCTGGCCCGGGGTGAACTCCACTGTGTCGGCGCCACTACCTTGAATGAATACCGTCTCTACATCGAAAAAGATGCCGCTTTAGAGCGCCGTTTCCAGCCGGTTATGGTTGACCAGCCGAGTGTTGCCGATACGATATCGATTCTTCGAGGTTTGAAAGAGCGTTATGAGGTTCATCACGGAATTCAGTATAAAGATACCGCTCTGGTTGCGGCCGCGACCCTGTCGCACCGCTATATCAACGACCGTTTCCTGCCGGATAAGGCAATCGATCTGATTGATGAGGCCGGAGCCCGGCTGCGGACCGAGATCGACAGCATGCCCAGTGAACTGGACGATATAACCCGCAAGATCATGCAGTTAGAGATCGAACGCGAAGCCTTGAAAAGAGACAAAGACAAAGCCTCGCGCCTGCGGCTGGAGAAGATTGAGCAGGAACTTGCCGATTGGCAGAGCAAAAGTAAAACCGTAACCGCCCGCTGGCAGCTGGAGAAAGAGCTGATTGCTAATTTGCGCCGGATCGGGAAAGAGATTGAAGAGGTCAAAGTCAAAATCGAACACGCCGAACGCGAGTATGATTTAAATAAAGCGGCGGAACTTAAATACGACCGGCTGGCGACCCTGGAGAAACAACGGGAAGAGGCCCGCAACAAGATTCTGGAGATCCAGAAGAGCGGCCGCTCGCTGTTAAAAGAGGTTGTCGACGAAGAGGAGATCGCCGCAATCATCAGCCGCTGGACCAGTATCCCGGTCAGTAAACTGCTTGAAGGAGAACGCGAGAAGCTGCTCCATTTGAATGAGCATCTCCACAAGAAGGTCGTCGGTCAGGAGGATGCCGTTCAGGCGGTTGCCGATGCCGTAATCCGGGCCCGGGCCGGTATCAACGACCCCTTAAGACCGCTGGGCAGTTTTATCTTCTGCGGCCCGACCGGGGTCGGTAAAACCGAGTTGGCCAAAGCGCTAGCCGAATTTCTTTTCGATGACGAAGGTAATATGACCCGGATTGACATGTCGGAATACATGGAGAAACATTCGGTCGCCCGGCTGATCGGGGCGCCTCCGGGTTATGTCGGCTATGATGAAGGCGGTCAATTGACGGAAGCGGTACGCCGCAAACCCTACTCGGTCATTCTTTTTGATGAGATCGAAAAAGCGCACCATGATGTTTTCAACATCCTGCTTCAGGTTTTGGATGACGGCCGCCTGACCGACTCACACGGCCGCATCGTCGATTTCAAAAACACCGTGATTATCATGACCTCGAATATCGGCAGTCAGTTCATCATTGAAAACATGGCGCCGGGAGAGGAGTCGGAGGAGAGTTTCGCCCGGGTCAACAAGACCGTACTGGAAGCAATGAAAGCAGAATTCCGGCCCGAATTTCTCAACCGGATCGACGATATAATCGTCTTTCACGCTTTGAAACGTAAAGATCTGGAGAAGATCATCACAATTCAGCTTGAGGAGTTGGGACAACGCCTGGCGGAAAAGGATATTAAACTTAATCTTGATCCTGAAGCCATAGCCCTGATCGCCGAATCCGGCTACGATCCGACCTACGGCGCCCGGCCCCTGAAGCGGGCCCTGAAAAATCTGCTTGAAACCCCGCTGGCCTACGCGATTATGGCCGGTGAGGTTAAAGACGGCGATACGGTTGAGGTAAAAGTCGTAAACGATAAGCTGGTATTTAATACGTAAGCTGAATAAATTTTACAACAGTTAAAGCAAACTGAAAGAGGCTCCGGATAAATAATTCCGGGGCCTCTTTTGCGAAAAGCTCAAAAGAATTATTCAACCGCGCAGATTCGACCCCCGCCATAATAGCGCCAGAGCCCAGGCGGAACTTAAGAGAAAGAAAAGCAGGCTTACTTTAAGACTCACACCGACCGTCATCTCGGAGACTCCAAGACAGCTGTAGCGGAAGCCGTCGACAAAGTAGAAAAAGGGATTAAAATAGGAGGCTTTCTCCCAGAACGGCGGCAGATCGCGAATCGAAAAAAAGACCCCGCTTAAAAAAGAAAAGGGAACGATAATAAAGTTCTGAAAGGCGGAGATATGATCCCATTTATCGGCAATAATGGCGGAAACCAGACCCAGAGCACCAAGTGAACTGGTAGAGAAAATTGTAAAAATAAATACATAAAGAGGATGTTTTATCGGCACCATACTAAAAATTAAAGCCGCCAGCCAGACTCCGATTCCAACCAGGGCACCGCGGACGACCGCGGCGCCGACAAACGCGGCATAGATCTCGAAATCGGAAATCGGGGCTAAAAGAACAAATATCACATTACCGTTAAGCCGCGACTGAAACAGACTCGAAGAGCTGTTGGCAAAGGCGTTCTGCAGCATCGCCATAACCATAAGGCCGGGAATCAGAAAGGTCAGGTAATCGACTCCGGGCAGCATCTGCCGACTCTTTGAAATCACCGAAGAGAAGATCAGCAGATAGAGCAGCACGGTAATCACCGGGGTTAATATCGTCTGAATCGAAACCTTGAGAAAACGCCAGATTTCACGGGCCAGCAAGGTATAGAAACCATAAAAGTTACTCATGATTCTCCCCTCCCCCGGTAAGCTCGCTGTAAACCTCGGTTAAACCGGGTTCATGGATTCGCAAATCTGAAAATTTCACCCCGGTGGCTTCGAGCGCGGCCAGAACCTCATCGATGCGGTCATGCTCCCGGTGCAGACGCAGCAGAAGTTCACCTTTCGGGGCACTCTCCTGTTTTGCGGCCATATCCGCCGGCAGTTTGAAGCGGCTCTCCGGCAGCAGCTGCAGACGGAGCTGACGCCAGCTGTAGCGACTTAAAAGCTCATCCTTGGCGGCACTGACTACCAGGCGGCCGCGATCCAGAATGGCAATTTCATCGCACATATTCTCGGCTTCTTCAAGATAGTGAGTCGTGAGAATAATCGTGTGTCCCTTACGGTTTAAGGAACGGATAAAGCTCCAGAGCTGTTCCCGTAGAGCGACATCAACTCCGGCGGTCGGTTCATCCAGAATAACCACCGGCGGACGATGCACCAGCGCCTGAGCAATCAGAACCCGACGCTTCATCCCTCCGGAAAGGTGGTTCATGCTGGTGTCCGCTTTATCTTCAAGACCGAGAGCCTTAAGCAACTCGTCCAGCCAGGGCCGATTTTCTCGACCAAGGCCAAAATAGCCGGACTGCAGCGTCAACATCTCTCTGACCGTAAAGAAGGGATCATAGGCCAGTTCCTGTGGCACAACCCCGAGTTTATAACGAGACGCACGCCACTCTTTGCGGACATCGTGACCCAAGATCGCGGCTCTGCCGGAAGAGGCACGGGTTAAACCGGCAATAATATTTATCAAGGTCGATTTGCCCGCTCCGTTGGGCCCTAAAAGGGCGAAAAAAGCACCCTCAGCGATGCTTAAATCAACTCCAGTCAGGGCTTGTAATGAGCCGTAATTTTTCTTCAGATCTATGACTTCAATAGCATTCATAAACATTCATGTAACAATAAATACTTGACAAAAACATAAAAAATATAATAAGTTCCCCTTTTGGCCCGCCATTTTAACAGAGTGCGAAAAAACCAGAGACCGAAACAATTATTAAAAAAGAGGCGGCCTTTGTGATAATCAGTATTTAGTGTGAGGAGAGAGATAACATGAACCGCGACAGACATCAAGATACAACTGAAATTACCGAACTTATTCTTAATGCCGCCGCAAAAGCCCGGGCCGAGATCGGCCCCGTCGGCAAACAGGCGGCAACCGGGAAAGCTGCCAAGTGGCCGATCGACTGTACCATCGGCCCCGGACTAGAAGGAGCCATCGCCTGTGAATCCAAGGTCGGATACGTCAACGGCTCAGCCGGCCTGCTCTCCTACCGGGGTTATGACATCTTTGAACTTTGCGCTTATTCAACTTACGAGGAGGTCTCTTTCCTGCTCCTGCACGGCTATCTGCCCAGCAGCCGGGAGCTTAGTGATTTTGAGGCAAAACTTACCAACTACCGGCATATGAATAAAACCCTGCGCCTTTTGATGAGCTTTCCGGTCGAGGATATGAACGCCATGGCGGCTTTGAGAATGGGCACGATCTTCATGCGCCAGGAGTTTACCAGCCTGGACCACGAGGAGGCTAAACCGACCCTTGATGACGCCATCAGTGCCGATGAAGATTCGATCGCCATGGAGACCAAACCGAGCGGTGAAAGACGCGCCATCTATGAATTCAAAAAGAAAAAACCACGAAAAAGAAGGAAATCCGACCGCGATGATGCCAGCGGCCTTGAGGCCTGTTATCACCTGATCGCCGGCGTGCCGACAATTACGGCCGCGATCGCCCGGTTGCGGCACGGTCTGATGCCTTACGAGCCTTTGAACGAGCTGAGTCATGCCGGCAACATCTTTTACATGATGAACGGCCGGAGGCCGACCCCGATTGAAGAACGGGTTTTAGATGTGGCTCTGATTCTCCATGCTGATCACGGCATGAACGCCAGCACCTTTGCCTCAATGGTGGTTGCTTCGACCATGTCGGATATCTATTTCTCCGTCGGTTCCGGGATTGCCGCCTTAAACGGCCCCCTGCACGGCGGCGCCAATGAACGGGTTCTTCATACCCTGCATAATGTCGGCACTTCGGAAAATGCCGCGGCCTGGGTCAAAGAGAGTCTGGACAAAAAAGAGAAGATTCCGGGCTTCGGTCACCGGGTCTACAACACCTACGACCCCAGAGCCAGAATTCTCGGCCCTCTGGCAAAATTTCACTGTTCCGGCTGCAGCAGCGATATCCAGAACCTGATTGCGACGGCCGAACAGGTTGAACATGAGGTGGTGGAAGCCCTTTCTCAAGACAAAAATATTTTTCCCAATGTCGATTACTACTCCGGCGTGGTCTACACCCGTCTCGGTATCGATCCGGCAATGTTCACCCCGCTCTTTGCGGTCAGCCGGGTTGCGGGCTGGACGGCCCGGGTTTTGGAGTACATTCAGAAAAACCGGATTTTCCGCCCCCGGGCTCTTTACACGGGTGCCTTCAACCAGGAATTCACCCCTATCGATGAACGCTGAGCCCGACATAAATCCGACAATCATTGTACGCTGTGAGTTAGAGCAGCGCGAAAGGAGCCTCTTAGCTCCTTTCGCCGCTTTCAGTGCCGATTCCCGTGGCCGGCTCAAGCAAGAGAGCGAATGCGACTATCGCATGGCCTACCAGCATGACCGCGACCGGATTATCCACTCGAAGGCCTTTCGCCGGCTTAAATATAAAACCCAGGTGTTCCTGACCCCGAGCGGCGATCACTACCGGACCCGCCTGACACATACTCTCGAGGTCTCCCAGATCGCCCGGACCATCGCTAAGGCTCTGTTCTTAAATGAAGATTTAACCGAAGCCATCGCTTTAGGACACGACCTCGGCCACACCCCGTTCGGTCACGCCGGCGAAGCGGTCTTAAACCGCCTCCATCCCGATGGTTTTCACCATTTTGAGCAGAGTCTGAGAGTGGTTGATATTCTCGAAAAAGAGGGGGCCGGACTCAATCTCAGTTTCGAGGTGCGGGACGGCATCTTTAAACACTCGAAAGGGAAAGGGGCCATTCTCTCACCGGCTCTGGAGCATACCGCCATAACCCTGGAAGGCCGCATCGTCCGCCTGGCCGACATTATCGCCTATGTCAATCACGATCTCGACGATGCCATCAGGGCCCAGGCGATCTCCAGGGATGAAATCCCGGTTAACTGCCGTAAAATTCTGGGCCTGACCCATCCCCAGCGAATCAACACCATGGTTACCGATATTATCGACGTCAGCCGCAAAAACCCCGGCGAGCTGCAGATATCACCCGCTATCCTTGACGCGATAACCGAACTGCGGGAATTTCTCTTTACCAACGTCTACGAAAGCCCGATTGTCTATCGCGATTTCAGCAAGGCCAGCCGCCTGCTGGAAGAGATCTACAAATATTTCATTGAGCACCCGAATGAATTGCGTGAAAGATACTATCCGGCCTATATTGATGATGTATCCCTGGAAGATAATCTGCGCGACTTTATCGCCAGCATGACTGATCGTTACGCTTTCTCACTATACGAAAAACTATTTTTACCGCACCCCTGGAATATTTAAGTAATGCCTGACAATTCACATGTCGACGACAACTCGCCGAAGGCCCTCTTCAAAAAGCTTGACCAGGAAGAAAAGTTATTTCTTCAGATCACCGCCCTATTAGACAGTGATACTCCTAAAGATGAACTTTTCAGGATTGTTCAAGCCCTGTTTAAGGCGCCCGCCAGCCCCTTTAGCTGGAAGCGGTCCCGGGTTGACCAGATACATCGCAAACTTTTTAAACTTGAGTTGATCGACAATCACAACCGATGCCACCCGGAACTGCTGGAAGAGACCGCCCGCCGGCCGCTCGACAAAAGAACTCTGGATCTCTGCCGCCAGCTTATCCGTTCCTCCTACATTGACAGTGGGCCTCAGGCTGAAAACGATTTCAACCTGCCGGCAAAAACCCTGCGCGACTTTCGCCTGGCGCTCTTCAGTCACGATCACGAAAGCCTGCAGAAAGCTCTGCCAATCTTCTATCAGGCCGCTTACAATCCACTTTTCCGACATCCCTACGCCGCCCTGACGATCTACCCTTTTGACCGGAAATGGTTCTTGAAACTGCCGCTGCCCTTCCAGTTTACGGTGATTGATGACGCCATCACCCACTCTCTCGAAGATCTGCAGGAGACTCAGGTTCTCGATGAATTTATCAAAGATCAGTTTCCCGCTGAGAAGGCCTCGAGCCGTCCGTTCGTTCTGCTCTATGCCCACAAGCTGCTGTTAAGCGGCCGCCTGAATGAACTTGAAGAGCTCTATCAGCAACATACGCAAATGTTTTACGGCAGCGGGCTGAAAGGAGCCATGCTGGTCTTAGAAGGCGATCTCGCGGCGGCGGCCGGAGAATTTGCCGACGATCTCGACTTCACTTATAAACTCAACCCCGGCAAAACCGCCGCTTTTGACGCCCCTATTGCTCTCTTTTACACGATTACCGCCGGCCACATTCAAACCGCAACCGACTGGGAAAAGGTGGCGGATATCCTGAAAATCGGCGAGCAGGAGTTTGCCTACAACCCTTTCACCCGGGATCTCTTCCGGTTGGCGGAAGTTCTGCTCCATTTCTTCCGCGGTTTTTCCGAAGCCGCCCGCGAGAGCTTGGAAAAGGTTGAAAAGAGACCGGGGAGATCGATCTTCACCCTGCTGAATAATCTTGTTTCCTACTGGCTCACCGGCAGCATTGAAGATGAAGAGAGGAAAAAACTCAAGCAGCTCAAACTGACGGCGGAAAAACACAATTTCCCCTGGATTGCCCTGGAAAGTGCGGTTCTTCTGAACCCGGACACTGATAATCAAGGGAAAGATCCCGTCTCTCCCATGGAGGCACAGCTTAAGGCGCTGGCCCCGGCCATCAATTTCGAACCGGCCTGGCGCCGCACTCTGAATGCCATCCGCCAGGCGACCCCGGACCCGCATGCAACCAGTCCGGCGACCGCAGACAGGCCCGCCAACCGTCTGGCCTGGTTCGTACATATAAACCGGGATCACTCACTGCAACTGACCCCGAAGATCCAGAAACGAAACCTCGACAACTCCTGGACTACAGGACGTAATCTGGCCTTCGAGCGGATTACAAACGGAGATGAACTGCCCTTTTTCAGCCCTCAGGATCGCCGAATCTGCGCCGCCATCCGTAAGACCGAAAAAGCTGCCGCAGATATTGATGCAACTCCCGAGCAGAAGCATATTTTACAGGAGCTGGCCGGCCACCCCTATATTTTCCGCAGTGACAAACCCCGGATACCGGTAATTTTAAACCAGGCTCAGGTTACGGTTATCATCAGCCGGGATTCCGACTTTGAAGCAAGCTTTACAATTCGCCTGGAACCTGATCTGAAAGGCCGTGACTTTATGGTTACGGAGGAATCGGAAAATCGCTTCAATTTTTACTCAAGCAGTAGAGAGATCAACAATATTGCCCGGCTCCTCGGGGAAAAAGGACTGACCCTGCCGCTGGAAGCGGAGGAAGAGATTCTCGCAACCATCAGGGATCTGGCCGCCACCCTGCCGATATTCTCGGATCTCGATCCCGATCCGAACCACGATTATGTGATTGACGAAAGTGCCGCCGAAGCTGACTCGAGCCGGCTCTATCTGCAAATATTTCCAACCGGAGACGGCCTCATCTTCGATCTTAAGGTCAAGCCTCTGGAAGCATCCGGCCCGGCCCTTACTCCCGGCCGCGGCCCCCGGCATCTGCTCCTGAAAATTGCGGATCGAAGCTGCTCTGCAAATCGTAACCTGGAGCTTGAATCAGAACGTACCCGGCGGCTGCTCATGGCCTGTTCCGCCTTTACCGGCGACTATCCGGATTTTCACTGGCAGATCGATAATCTTGAAGAGTGCTTAAACACCCTGGCGGAGATTCAGGACTTTCAAAACGAACTGATCGAGAATGAAGGCGATAACTGGCTTATCTGTGAGTGGCCGGCGGGGGAGAAGATCAGTCTGAAAAGAAAGGTTCAGGGTTCGGCTTTTAAGTTAAGGGTTGAGTCCCGTCAGGACTGGTTCAAGATAGAGGGCGAACTTCAGGTCGATGAGAATGAGGTTGTTACCCTGCAGAAACTGCTGCAACAGAGCCGCTCCGGCCCCGGACGTTTTCTGAAACTGGCTGAGGGAGAATTTATCAGTTTAACGGAACAGCTGCGGGAGAGGCTTTTGGAACTCAGCCTCTACCTGCAGGAAGATGAAGAAGAAAGCGGTCTGAAACTGCACCGGGGAGCAATAAACGGCGTCTCCAGTATTATTGAAAATTTCAGCCAGGTGCAATACGACAGACTCTGGCATAAACAGATGGAACACTTCAAAAAAGCGGCTGAGTTTACTCCGATTCTCCCGGACAGTCTGCAGATTGAGCTCAGAAGCTACCAGATTGAAGGTTTTAACTGGCTTGCCAAACTGGCCTACCTCGGTTTCGGAGCCTGTCTGGCCGATGATATGGGTTTGGGTAAAACGGTGCAGACCCTGGCTCTGATCCTGACCCGGGCAGCAAACGGCCCGACCCTGGTGGTCGCTCCAACTTCGGTATGTGCCAACTGGTTCAAGGAGTGCGCCCGCTTTGCTCCAAAATTAAACCCTATTCAGTTCGGCGGTACGGAACGGCAGGAGATTATCAACGGTCTGCAGCCTTTCGATTTGATGATCTGCAGCTACACCATGCTGCAGCAGGAGCGCCGGCTTATCGCCGGCCGGGAGTGGGAGGTAATTGTCTTAGATGAAGCCCAGGCGATAAAAAACATGAACACCAAACGTTCACAAGCGGCGATGAGCTTATCCGGCCGCTTTCGCCTGATTACGACCGGCACCCCGATGGAAAATCATCTGGGAGAACTCTGGAACCTGTTTAATTTTATCAATCCGGGTCTGCTCGGCTCCCTGAAACAGTTCAGCAAACGTTTTGCCCTGCCGATTGAGCAGAATAATGACCATGAAGCCCGCGAACATCTACGCAAACTGATCAAACCCTTCATTCTGCGCCGGCTCAAAAGTCAGGTCTTAAAAGAGCTGCCGGAACGAACTGAAATTATGCTTGAAGTCAAGATGAGCGAAGCTGAACGCAACTTCTACGAGGCCGTGAGACGCCAGGCGATCGACCGCCTCGAGGAAGCCAGCGACAGAAAAACCGGAGCCGGCCCCTCAATTCAGGTACTGGCGGAACTGACCCGGCTGCGGCTGGCCGCCTGCAACCCCAGGCTGATTGAACCCGAAAGTCAGATTGAGAGTGCCAAGCTTGAACTCTTCGGCCGGATAATCGACGATCTTGCCGCCGGAAATCACCAGGCCCTGGTCTTCAGCCAGTTTGTCAAACACTTAAATCTGATTCGCGCCTATCTCGACAACCGCGATATCAGCTACCGCTACCTTGACGGCTCTACCCCGAAAGCTAAACGCGAGGATGAGATCAACGCTTTTCAAGAGGGCCGCTCCGATCTCTTCCTGATCAGTCTGAAAGCCGGCGGTCTGGGTCTCAACCTGACGGCCGCCGACTACGTTCTCCACCTTGATCCCTGGTGGAACCCGGCGATCGAAGATCAGGCCTCGGATCGGGCCCACCGCATCGGCCAGACCCGCCCGGTAACCGTCTACCGGCTGATCACCAAGACCTCAATTGAAGAGAAGATCGTCCGCCTGCATCAGGAAAAACGCAACCTCGCCGATCAGATCCTGACCGCCTCTGACCAGAGCGCCCGTTTCTCAACCAAAGAGCTGCTGGAACTTATAAAAATGGGGTAAAAAGGGAAAGAAGTTCTACAGATGGCGGTTAGCCCAGATAGAGGCTTGATAACGACTGGAAACGCCGATCTTCTTAAAGATATGATAGAGATGTGAACGAACCGTATGGATACTGATATTCATGGTCGCGGCAATGTCATGGTTGCCGGACCCTTCTCTCAGTAATACAAGAACTTCACGTTCACGTACTGTCAGCATGTTTTTTTCATCACTTTGCTGACTGATATTGTGACGCTGCATATTAATCAGACAACTGCTCATCACCTGCCGTGAAAGCCAGATTTCACCTTTGCATATGGCCTCAACCCCTAAAGGCATATTTTCCAGTGGATCCTCTTCGTAGAAAATTCCCCAGAGACCCAACTCCAGCAGTTCATCTTCAATCTTTAACGAGTTATCGAGATTAAAAAGAATTATAAAAACATCCGACCGGCTCCGGTAGCTGCATTCCCGCATCCCGGCAATAATTTCCTTTGCCGGGCGATTACAACAATCACTGAAAATAATCGAGCGCCGTTTAGGCACCAGGCGGGCAGGAAACATATTCCGGGTTTTCTCGATCCGACAGGGCAAACCGGTCTCTTTTTCGATAAAAACCGCCAGGAGTTCACCCTGCAGCTTGGCCGAACCGGCGATATAGATCAGCCAGTCCGCCGCGTTTAGAGAATCAGATTGAACCATATTAAAAAACCCGGATAAATTACCGTCAATTATAAAAGGTTAAGACTACCCTTAAAGAATACCTTTACAATTTTATCAGGAATATCAGAATAGTAGCCGGACGTCAACAGTTTTCAAAAGGATTCAAATTCTGAAAATCTGGGGAAATTCCGAAATTCTGGGAAAATTCTGGGGACACAATCCTGATTTCCTGCGGAGAATCAGGTTATGTCCCCAGAATTTCCCCGAATTCACTTTATCTATAGACATCAGGAACAACATATTCTATAAAGTTTGTAGTATTCAGCTTATCCGCAGTTTAGGAGCATTTTCGATGTATATATGTGTAGATTTCGATGGAACTATTGTTGATCACGCTCTGCCTAAAATAGGTCAGCCGGTACCTCACGCGATCAAATGGTTGACGAAATTTAACGAGATGGGAGCCAAACTGATTCTTTTCACGATGCGCTCGGACGGCCCAAAACATGGAAATATTTTAACCGAGGCCGTTAACTACTTAAAAGAAAACGGGGTTGAACTATATGGAGTAAATAAAAATCCCTCACAAAACGGCTGGAGTGACAGTCCCAAACCCTTCGCCCATTTTTACATCGATGACGCGGCCGTAGGCTGCCCCCTGATTCACCCTAAGGGATTCAGAAGGCCCTGCGTAAACTGGAAAAAGGTGGGTAAATATATAGCGCCGGAGTTATCCAGCTACATCAGATATAACTTCGAATACCAGCAGCTGACGAAAAAATAATCAAAGTGTTCGGACGACACAAAGCATCAAGACAGCTTCAATTACCAGAAACTCCACCTTCCGCTCTGCAGGACATAGATCCCCAGTGCCAGGTTGGTAACCGCATGGGCAAAGATACACTGAACGATACTTTTGCTTCGATACAGCAATAAATTATAGGCCAGACCGGCCATAATACCGGCAAAAATAAGATAGTGTTCCAAACCGAACAGAACCGCGCAAACCAGACAGGAGAACCAGGTAAACTGACCCAGGCGAACTTTCATGAAATCATTATCGATCAGATAACGCAGCATAAAGGAACGCCAGAAGAGCTCTTCTATCAACGGCACCACCAATACCGCTCCGGCCAGGCGCACCGCGACCATGCCCTTAAAGAGCAGCGGATCACTGAAAAGCGTGGGATTAAACCCCGCGCCCTTGTCCGTCGCGGTAAAAACCCAATCCATATTGATCCACAGAATAAAAACCAGCAGGCCTAACAGCAGACTCAACAGGGTATCGGAAATCCGGCTAAGATCCCGCCAGTTCAACTCCGCATAACGCCGGTAAAAGCAGAACAGCAAGATAATGGTTATCAGGATTTTCAGCGGGTAGAGCAGGAAAAGGGTCTGATCCTGAAAACTGAGCCAATGATGTGCGCGCAGAAAACGTAAGCCCTCTTCAACTCCGATAAAAAGCATAAACCCGGCAAAAGGAATAATCCGCGCCCAGCCGTCACTGACCGGCAGTTTACCGTTTTCCTTCACAACCATCTCCCCACCTTGTAAATTCTGTAAATTCTGTAAATTCTGGGGACATAACCCGATTCTCCGGAGGAAATCGGGATTGTGTCCCCAGAATTTAGAATTTACGGGGATTGTGTCCCCTGAATTTACGAAAGTTATTAATTCATTCCATGTTTTTTCATAAGATCATAAAGCGTCGGACGGCTGACACCCAGGTCTTTGGCGGTTAAAACAATATTGCCGTCGTGTTGCTTCATGGCGGCCAGTAACAGCTCCCGTTCGACCAGAGTGCGGGCCTCCTTGATTGTCAGCCCGGCGATCCGCAGGGCCCCATCCCGGCCCTGGATATCACCTGCCGCCGCGGATGAATCTTCAACAGCTCCTGCCGGACGATCCGCAAATCCGAGATCCCAGGGTTCGACCATCTGGCCCTCGGCCATCACTACCGCACGTTTAATCTTATTCTCAAGTTCACGGACATTGCCCGGCCAGGGATAATCGTACATGGCCGCCAGGGAATCACTGGTAAACCCCCTGAGCTTCCGATTGAACTCATCGCTGAAACGTCTGAGAAAATATTGCGCCAGCAGAGTGATATCCTCACCCCGTTCACGCAGAGGCGGCAGATTTATGGTCACCACACCGATCCGGTAATAGAGATCTTCACGAAATTTATCCGTTGCAATCGCCTTATTGATATCAATATTGGTGGCCGCGATAATCCTGGCATCGACCTTGATATCCTGGCGGCCGCCGACCCGCTGCATGACACCTTCCTGGAGAAAACGCAGAATTTTAACCTGCAGCAGCGTCGGCATTTCACCGATCTCATCGAGAAACAGAGTTCCCTTATCGGCATATTCCACCTTACCCTGAATTTGAGAGAGGGCTCCGGTGAAGGCTCCCTTTTCATGGCCGAAAAGTTCCGACTCCAGCAGGTTTTCAGGGATGGCTCCGCAATTAATCGCTATAAAAGCGGCCTCACGGCGCCGGCCGTGCCAGTGAATCGCTTTCCCGACCAGCTCCTTTCCGGTGCCGCTCTCACCCAGCACCAGGACCGGCACATCCACGGTTGCGACCTTCTTAATCGTAGAAAAGACCTCCAGCATCTGCGGACACTGACCAAGCATCCCGCCCATGCCGCCGTCATCGACAATCAGGGCCCGCTGCAGACGCCGGTTTTCCGCCTCAATCGCGGCCAGATTGAAAGCGCGGTTCAAGATTACCCGCAACTCCGCTAAATCTATCGGTTTCTGATAGAAATCATAAGCCCCGAGACTGATGGCCTGTAAAACATTCTCCCGCTCGTCATTACCCGAAAGGACAATGATTTTGGCCAGATGATTTTCGTCAAGCATCCCTTTCAGACAACGAAAACCTTCCGTTGCACCGTCAATATCGGGAGGCAGACCCAAGTCTAAAGTGACTACTTCAGGCTGATGTTTACGATAAAGCTTAAGCGCATCATCAACATTTTCCGCCAGCAGGATTTTGTACTCTTTACCCAGCCCCCATTTGAGCTGTTTGCATATCTCTTGACTGTCATCAACAATCAGCAGTTTATTCATCATCTCTCTACCTCAACCGACCTTAGGGCTTGCATGATGATCACAAACGTGGTGCCCGCGCCTTCCCGGCTTTCAACTTCAATCCGGCCGCCGTGAGCTTCAATAATCTGTTTGCACTGGAACAGGCCGATACCCAAACCCTTCTTTTTGGTCGTCGAAAAGGGTTTGAAGAGACGGCTGTCAATAAATTCGGCACTCATGCCGCAGCCCTGATCAGAAACCTTAAGATAGGGCCTGTCATCCTCATCCCGGCCCACAGCCACCGCCACCGCCGGATCCGGGCCGCCGGCCTCAAAGGCATTGAGAATCAGATTAAGCAGAACCGTACTCATCTCCTCAGGGTCAACCGCGGCGACTACCGGGCCGGAGATTTTCAACTCAACTTTCCGGCCGATACCGGCAACAACCCGTTCGGCAATCTCCCGCAGATCAATCTCGACAAGCTTTAACTCCGGTTTCTCCCGCAGGTTTTTCAGACGGCCGATCAGATTTTTCATCTTGCCGATCGTCGCCGACAGGGCCTCCAGCATATCCTTCTGAAACTCCGGCTCATTGATATAGTAGGCCGCATTTTCAACCATCAGCGACAGACTTGATACCTGATTTTTCAAATCATGCATAACAAAAGCCGAGAGTTTGCCCATGGCAACCAGTTCCCGGGAGGCGGCCAGCTCTTCGGAAAGCCGGCGGGTAATGATGGCCGAGGTCGTCTGCCGGGCCAGCACCCGAAGCAGATCAAAATCTTCATAAGTAAATCTCTCGCCGGAATTTATCAAGCGGCCGCAAACCACAAAACCTTCAAGTTTGTCGTCAAAACGCAACGGCACAATCAGGGAGATATCATTTTCGGCAAAGAAAACTTCGTTATCAGCAAAAACCTCGGCTTCCCGATCGGCCGCATTTAAGATCCAGTCCCGTTTCTCCAGATAATGAATCAGGGCATTATCCTGCTTAAAAAGCGCTTCGTCAACCCCGACCCGCAAGCGAATACGGCGCTCATAATCACCGCTGTTTCCGTCCCTTAAATAGAGGGTGGCCCCGCCGAAACCGAAGGTGTCG